>MHEU01000070.1:36719-42233 GCA_001805245.1 Nitrospirae bacterium RIFCSPLOWO2_02_FULL_62_14
GATGTTGACGACGTCGCCGATGGCCGTGAACGTCTGGCGCTTCAACCCGATGAGCCCGGTGATCGTCGTCCCGGAGCTGACGCCGATGCGCATCTTCCACGGGTAGCCCTGTTGCGCCATTTTTTCCTGGGCCTTGACGGCGGCCAGCACCGCCAGCAGGGCGTGGGTCTCGTATTCCAGCGGCGCGCCGAATTCGCACATGATGCCGTCGCCCATGTACTTGTCGATGTGGCCGCGAAAGTTGAGGATGATCGGCTCCATGTCGCCGATGTACCGGTTGAGGTCCTTGATGACCACCTCGGGCGGTTTTTCCTCCGAGTAGGTCGAGAACCCCTCGATATCGGAAAAAAAGATGCTCAGGTTGCGCTTCTCGTTGCGCAGCCGGCCCTCGATCAGGAGATTGACGACCGAGGCGTCCATCGTCGAGTACAGCGCTTCTTCGACCTTGGTTTTGAGTGCTTCGACCGACCGCTTGGCCTGCTCCAGTTCATCGGAGCGTTCCTTGAGCCTGATGTTGGCTCGGGACAGGTCGTCCTGCTGGGCCTGTAAGCTCCGGTTCAAGGCCACCAGGTTGTCGCTGGATTCGCGGAGCGTCTGGTTGGCCTGGTGGAGTTCGGCCTGCTGATGCTGGAGATCGACGTTGAGCAGCCGCGTGGCCTGGATTTCCTGCCCCAGCCGCTCCTGCAACTGTCCGACGACCGCGCCGGCCAGGATCAGGAATCCGCCCCACGTCATGATCGTGAGGTAGAGGTCCATCTCGGTCTTGGTTTCCAGGAATTCGTCCGGGAACAGGGCGACATAAATGCCCACCACCAGGATGCAGAAAAACGATCCCATGACGGCTGTCCGCTTGCCGAGGAAGTAGCCCGCCAGGATCACGGAGAGAAAATACACGTTGAGCAACGCCAGCTTGTGCGGCAGGAACACGAGAATGACGGTGGTGAGAATCAGGATCGTGTTGACGAACAAAAATTCGAAGTGCTCGGTGAGGAAGGCTTTCAGTGCCTGCATGGAGATTCCGCGGTCAGAAGTGGATGATGGTCCTGCGTCCGCTCTCGGCGCTGAGGAAGAATACCTGCCCGTTCCGCCGGTGTCAATCGACGCCGGGTTCCGGCATGCATCGGGAAGCCGCGTTTATTAAGGGATCAGCCCCGGAGGGTGAAGAGTCTGGAAGGGGAAAATCGCCGCAGCCGGAGGGCATTTCCGACGACGCTCACGGACGAGAGGGCCATGGCGCCCGCGGCCCAAATCGGATTGAGCATGCCCACCGCCGCCGCGGGGATCAGGAGCACATTATAGATGAAGGCGGCCGCCAGGTTCTGCTTGATGTTCCGTGTCGTCGCGCGGGAGAGGGCGATGGCGGTGACGATGCCCCGCGGATCGCCCGTGATCAGGGTCAGATCGGCGGCCTCCATCGCCACGTCGGTGCCGGTGCCGATCGCGATGCCGACGTCCGCCTGGGCGAGCGCCGGCGCATCGTTGATGCCGTCGCCGACCATGGCCACGATCTTTCCCTGCTCCTGAAGCTGCCTGATCTCCCGGGCCTTTTGATCGGGCAGGATGTCGGCGAGCACATGGGTGACGCGTAATTGTTCGGCGATCGCCTGGGCCGTGCGCCGGTTGTCCCCGGTCAGCATGACGACGTCCAATCCGAGATGCTGCAGCGCGGCGACGGTTTCGCGCGCATGCTCTTTGAGCGTGTCCGCCACGGCAATGACACCGACGACTTCGCTGGCGGCGGATGATTCGCCCGCCGCCCGTACGGCGACATACATCGGGGTCACGCCGGCTGCCGCCAGGTGCTCGGCCGCCTCATGCGCCTCGGAGGGCACGGCCACATGCTCCGTTTTCATCAGGCGCAGGTTGCCGAGCAGCACCAGTTGGGAGGCCGGCGGTCCGGCGACCGTGGCGCGGACACCGTGCCCGGGCACGGCCGTGAAGGACTGCAGCGCGCGGAGCGCAAGCCCCTGTTCCCTGGCGTGGCGGACGATGGCGGCTCCCACCGGATGTTCCGAATCCTGCTCGGCCGAGGCGGCGAGGGCGATGATGCGCTCGGCCGTCCATCCTTCGGCAAACGGCTGGACGGCGCCCACGGACGGCTCGCCGCGCGTCATCGTGCCGGTCTTGTCGAGCACGATGGTCGTGAGCTGGTGCGCGCGCTCCAGCGCGTCCCCGCCACGGATCAGCACGCCGTGCTCCGCGCCCTTGCCGATGCCGACCATCACGGACGTCGGCGTGGCCAGGCCCAGCGCGCAGGGGCAGGCGATGATGAGGACGGCGACGGCATTGAGCAGGGCATGCGTGAACGCCGGCGCCGGTCCCAGCATCAGCCACAGCAGGAACGTCAGTCCTGCGATGCCCATGACTGCCGGGACGAAATACGAGGCGATCCGGTCCGCCAGCCTGGCGAGCGGCGGTTTGGCGGCCTGCGCCTCTTCCACGATCCGGACGATCTGCGCCAGCGCCGTCTCGCGGCCGACTTTCGTCGCTTCGATTCGCATGCTGCCCGTGCGGTTGAGCGTTGCGCCGATCACCGGATCGCCGGGCTGCTTGTCCACCGGCAGGCTCTCTCCCGTGATCATGGACTCGTCGACGGCCGAGGCGCCCTGGCGGACGATTCCGTCCACGGGAATTTTTTCGCCGGGCCGCACGATCACCAGATCGCCGGCTCTGACCTGTTCGATCGGCACATCCGACTCGCGCCCGTCGCGGACGACGCGCGCCCGTTTGGGCTGCAGGCCGGCCAGCGCGCGGATCGCTTCCGAGGCCCGTCCCTTGGCCCGCGCCTCCAGCAGGCGCCCGAACAGAATGAGCGAGATGATGGATGCCGACGTGTCGAAATAGACCGCGGGCGCCTGGCCGGTCGCGGCGAAAAAGCCCGGCGCCAGGACGGCGGCCACGCTGTAGAGATAGGCCGCCGAGGTGCCCACGGCGATCAGCGTATTCATGTCGGTGGAGCCGTGCCGGGCGACGGCCAGCGCTCCTGTATAGAAGCGCAGCCCCGCCCAGAACTGAATGATCGTGGCGAGGAGCAGTTGGGTCCAGAGCGACGCCGGCTGCGTGACGGGGATGCCCAGATGTTCGGACATGCCCAGGATCATGATGGGCACGGTCAGGGCGGCGGCGGCGAGGACGTGCATCAACAGCGTGCGGGCGGTGTCCTCGCGGTCAGCGGTCGCATCCGTCTTCTTTGCGGCCGGCGCCACCGGCGTGTAGCCGAGCGAGCGGATCGTCTCCCGGATGGCTTCGGGATTCGTTGCTTCCGGCCGGTAGTCCACGGTCGCCTGTTCGGTCGCCAGGTTGACCGACGCGCGCAACACGCCGGGCATGGCCTGGAGCCCCTGCTCGATCCTGGTGACGCAGGACGCGCAGGACATGCCTTCGATGGGAATGGTCAGGGACTGGCTAGGGGACTGGCTCCGCGTCTGCGCGGTGTCTGTCCCCGTCATCGTGTCGGGGACGGGACAGGCACCCCTCGACAGGCTCTGGGAGCCAGTCCCGGTCGCCCGCCGTGTCGGCCCCAGTGTCACCATCTGTACAGTGGGCTGCACAGCCGGTTTCGCGGCCATGCCCTGCGGGCCCGCCCGGAGGATTTTTTCCGGATCGGCCTCGAAGCGCCGTTTGCATCCCGGCGCGCAGAAGTAATAGGTCGTGCCGCCGTGCACGGCGGTGGCCGGAGCCTTCTGCTCGTCAACGGTCATGCCGCAAACAGGATCAATGGCCATTGATGAACTCCAATAAGCCGTGAGACGAAAGACGTTAGACGTGAAACGAGGCTCCCGTAACCTCTTACACCTCACGTCTCACGTCTGACGGAATCTCTTGCGTCTGTATCGTACCAGATAAGTCAACAGGGGAAGGAAATCAACTTGGAGAGGTGTCGGAGGTATCAATGCCTTTTTGCTTGATGAGACGGGCGAGGTAGGTGCGCTGGAGCTTGAGCCGCTCGGCGGCCTTGGTCTGGTTGCCGCCGGCACGTTCAAGCGCGCGACGGATCACGGCGATGCTGTGTTCCTCCATCGAGTCGTGATAGGGGAGGTCGAGGTAGGAATCGGACGAGCTGTTGCCGGAGCCGGCCCGGGAATCCCACGGCGCGAGGGCCAGGAGATCGGGCGTGATGAGGTCGTGCTCGCTCAGCACCACGGCGCGGGCGATGGTGTTGTCCAGTTCGCGGACATTGCCGGGCCAGGCGTACTGCTGGATGGCGGCCAGCGCGTCGGGGGCCAGGCGCATCGGGCTTTTCCTGATTTCGCGGGCATGGCGTTCGAGAAAAAATTCGGCCAGGCGCGGCAGATCGCCGGCGCGGTCGCGCAGGGGCGGCAGCGTCAGGGCGACGACGTTCAGGCGGAAAAACAGGTCCTCGCGGAAGCGACCGTCCTTGACGGCGTGTCTCAAATCCTTGTTCGTCGCGGCGATGACGCGGATGTTCACCTTGACGGTGCGGGTGCCGCCGACGCGCTGGAATTCATGGTCCTGGAGCACGCGCAGCAGTTTGGCCTGCAACGGGGCCGGCATGTCGCCGATCTCATCCAGGAAGATGGTGCCGTCGTCGGCCATCTCGATCTTGCCTTTTTGCAGCCGGTCGGCGCCGGTGAAGGCGCCCTTCTCGTGCCCGAACAATTCACTTTCGAGGAGCGTTTCCGTCAAGGCCACGCAGTTGATGACGACGAAGGGCATGGCGCGCCTCGGGCTCCACTGGTGCATGGAGCGCGCGAACAGCTCCTTGCCGGTTCCGCTTTCGCCCAGCAGCAGCACGCCGGCATCCGAAGTGGCGGCCCGCTTTGCCATCTCGATGACGGACTGCATCGCCGGGCTCTGGCCGACGATGGTCGCGTACCGGGTTTCGATTTCGGTCCGCAGGCACTCCACCTGCCGTGCCAGCGAGGCGCGTTCCAGGGCTTTGGCGACGACGATCGCCAGGTGGTCCACGTCGAAGGGTTTGGTCAGGAAATCGTGGGCGCCCTGTTTCATCGCCTGGACGGCGGCCGTGATGGTGCCGTGTGCGGTCATCACGATCACCGGCATCTCATGGCCGTTGGGGCGGCCCTGCGCCAGGCGCTTGAGCACATCCAGGCCGGAGAGTCTGGGCATCTCCAGATCGAGCAGCACGAGGTGCGGCGTTTCCTGCTCGATGAGCTCCAGCGCGCGGAGTCCGTCGCTCGCGCAGATCGTGACGTAGCCGAGCGCCTCGAGGCGGTCCCGGAGAACGGTGACGATATCCGCGTCGTCGTCGACGACGAGAATTTTGGCTTTCGCGAGCGACGTGTCCATTGGTTAAGGAGTCCTAAGAGAGGCGACAGTATACATGAAACGGCCGGAAGTGGAAACGGAGCAGCACATAGCGATCAGCTTTCAGCTGTCGGCTTTTCAGCGAGGGCCGTTGAGCCCGTTGCGTCCGTTATGCCCGTTAAGCCTGTTGAGTCCGTAACCGGCTGAACCGGCCTAACCGGCCCAACGACCGGTCCAACGTGCTGATTGCTGATGGCTGAGAGCTATTCCTCCATCACATTCATG
>MHEU01000071.1:0-579 GCA_001805245.1 Nitrospirae bacterium RIFCSPLOWO2_02_FULL_62_14
GGACCCGGCACGGAAGAGTTCTTCCTAAAAGCGTCGCGGCACCTGGTTCACGCCGAAGTGGAGGGGTTTGGCGATATTCCCGGTGTCGGCGAGTTGATTCTCCCCCTGCCCGGACTGATCGAGGCCGCTGCAGGGCTGGGACATATCCAAAGCACTACCACGAGCGGGGCGATGCGACGGACCCCACTGCTCTATGCCACCAAGGGGGGATTCGTCCCCTCGATGGCTCTCGTTGCGGCACTCAAGGACCTTGAAGTCGACCCCACCTCGATCCGGATCGAACGTGGCCAGGCAATCTATCTCAAGCCGAGACTGTCCGAAGAAATTTCGATCCCGATCAACCGCGAGGGACGTGTCTGGATCAATTATGCAGGCGAATGGAGCAAGCGATTTGTTCATTACCCCTATAGCTGGGTCATGGCTCAAATGAAATCGCCGGCGCACCGGGAGCGGGTGCTGCGCCTCTTCAAAAACAAGCACGTGTTGTTGTCAAATCTGACGACCGTTTCAGGCAGCGACGTGATCGCCACTCCCTTCGAAAACGAGTTTCCCACCAGCGAAGCCTACCTGCATATCCTG
>MHEU01000071.1:703-982 GCA_001805245.1 Nitrospirae bacterium RIFCSPLOWO2_02_FULL_62_14
CCACGTTCGTCGTTGCCTTAGGCGCATACCTGCTCGTGCTGCAGCATATGTTCACGACCCAATCGGCCGTCCTGCCCGCCATTGGACCATTGTTGTCCCTCGTGCTCGGAATGGTGTTCCTGCTCCTGACGCGTTTCTTCATCGTGGATCGCGAGCGGGTGCGGTTTCAATCGGTGCTGGGCACCTGCCTGCCTCCCCACACGCTCAAGATCATCAAGGACAGTCCGGGACTAGTGGCGACACTGCTGGCCGGCCGCAGCCGTGAACTGGTCATCCTGT
>MHEU01000071.1:1111-3638 GCA_001805245.1 Nitrospirae bacterium RIFCSPLOWO2_02_FULL_62_14
ACATGGGAGACGGGATCATGGCCTTCTTCGGCGATGCCGAGCCGGAAGGAGGAGGCGAAGCGGTGGAAGAAAACCGGGTCGAGCGCAGCGCCGCCAGCGCCGTACGCGCCGCCCTCGCCATGCAAACGAAAATGGCCGAGTTGAACGCCAACTGGATGAGCCTCGGACAGGAACCTCACATGATACGAATCGGCATCAATACAGGCGTGGTCACGGTCGGAAACCTGGGAACGGAATATCTGATGGACTATACGGTGATCGGCCCGGAGGTCAATAAGGCGCAGCGCTTGGAAAGCGCCGCGGAGCCCGGGGGAGTTCTTTTAGCCCGCCGCACCTATGCGCTAGCCCGCAAGCAGGGAGTCCTTCCGGAAGATCTCCCCCCCAAAGTCGTCAATCTGAAAGGCATCGGCGAAGAGCCGGACGTCTACCCGATCCCTCCCGAGATCGTCGCGCAACTGACGACGTCTCCGTCGAGTGCTTCGAGATAGCGGACAGGGCGGCCGGTTCGTTCACGAATAGGGCTTCTCCAGCCGCTTCAGTGCCCGCATCATGCCCGGATCGCTCAAGCCCACCTCGCTGAGCGCATCAATAATATGGCTGCCCTTTCGGACGGCCAGTTCTTTTGCCCTGGCATATTGTGCCTGATTGAACCGGGCCACTGACGGTTGCCCGTTGACAATCTGGCATGCCAGCACCTCCTCGCCCACCTCCAGAATCCCGCCCCGTTCGATCAGCTCTCGAGCCTGCTTCTCTGTAATCGCGTGTAGCTTCGCAAACTCGTCGATTCCACTGGTTTCGACCAATCGCCCATCCGGCATGATGCACAGGCGTTTAAAGTGCGGAGACCAGTCCTTCCTGAAATCAATGTACTTGATATCCCCGCCCTTGGCGATGGCACGGTCCAGCTTGGCATAATCCAGACCAAGGTTTCGCTGCCGGAGCTTATCCTTGAGTTCCGGAGCGAGCGTGCGCTGAAACACACGCCACGCGGCCTCTTCCAATGTCGCGCCGCAGGCTCGCTTCATCTGTTCCGCCTCGACATACTGCTCGACATCCAGCCCCCAGGTGAGTTTCGGCATGACGTCGTCCGGGTCGAGCCGGCAGGCAAAAGCCCCGCGTGTGACCAACAGACCCTCCTGCGGATACACGTACAACCCGCCGTGAAGCAGCAGCCGGCGCATGTCCTCGATGGGAAGCGCATGACTTTCCGCGAGAACACGCGCATGCGTCCCCACATCTTCTGCTTCCGTCATCGCACAGACCCAGAGGTTCCCCGGAGGGTCGAATTCGCTGTAGTCTTCAATGATGTTGTACAACGCGGTTGGCTTGGCAGCCGGTGCCGCACACTTTTTGATCTTATACACGCCATTCATCCCTGTTCATTTTCGCACCGCGCCTGACGTGACGGCAGGGGGCGTCGCCGGGGACATGACGACAGGCGGCGGTTTGCGCGGGCAGATACCGCCGGGGGGGCTTCCGGGCGGACAGGCGCGAAGCTCCTCTTCGATCTTCTGCTCAGCCAGTTCCTTGACCGTCGCGCCCGGATCATCGCCAATCTCGGTTTCGCCGATGGCTTCCCGCACGGCCGGCGGCGCCTTGGCGCTCATCGGTTCCGCCGCACCCGGCGGCTTGCCGGCTTGTGCGATCGCGTAGAAGCCGGGCTCAACCATGACGACACGGCCGGCGGCCGCAAAACTGACCGCTCCGCTTGTGCCGATGTTCACCACGCCCGTTTCCTGCTCATTGTTCCATACCGCGCAATAGGCCGTCCCGAGAATGACACTCGCCGTTCCGGCGTGCACGACAAATGTGGACCCCAATCCCTGGAAGACGCGCCCCACCAGCGCCCGCACCAGGCCACGCGACAGTTTCACCGTCATGCGGCGGACATGCTGGTCGGGATCATGGATATATTCCGACACTTCCAACTGTGTCTGCGGCCCCAGAGTCAACATGGTATCGTCTCGAAACAGGGCTTGCGCCCTTGACCGCTCGCCCGTGCTGAGCGTGTCCCCGACAAGGAGAGGCTGCCGGATGGCCAATCGCAGCGGGGCCGATGACTCCGCGCGCATCACGGAGACGGTTTTCTGAATGGCCGTGATCTCGCCGATCGTATCCGGTCCCTGCTGCGCCCAGGCCGAGGCTGCGCTTCCCAGGAAGAATCCCGCCACCAGCAATAACTTCCGGATGTTCCCGCGCAGCGTGGCCATGCTAGAACCGTCCCGTGATCATCAATGAATAAACGTTGCGGTTGTAGTCGAAGGACGACACGTTGGATTGATCCCGCGTGTACGCATACTGGAGCGACGCGGACAACCACTCCGTAAAGTCCCGTCCAAGGGTCGCTGAAAATGTATAAATGTGATCCTTCCGCTTGAACGTCGTCACGTCGCCGACGAATCCTTCGGCGAACGAATTCGGATTCAGGTACTGCTGCCGGTAGTAGTTGAAATCCAGATCGACCTTGTAGGTCAGGACCGCCGGCAATCCGACGCCGGCGGAGAACCGATGTCCCGAATAGGCCCAA
>MHEU01000071.1:3663-7792 GCA_001805245.1 Nitrospirae bacterium RIFCSPLOWO2_02_FULL_62_14
CGGCAATCGACGGCGAACCGCCTCCGGTCCGATCCGCATCGAAGGCATATCCCAGACGGAAATTCCCTGTATTGTCCGCGAACAGGACATACTGGGTCACTCCAGCGAGCCAGTTCTTCCCATCGCGGAAGGAATTGCCGGCAAAGCGCCCGTCACGGAAGTCCTTGTTCTGATACCGGAACTGCACCTGCGTGAACGCGTGATAGCCTTCCGACAGGGTGAACATCGGCTGGATCGAATGCGAGACCAGAAAGGGAGACCGTCCGACCTTGATGTAATCGAAAGAGTACTGCAGGCGCGCCTGAAAGGCGCCCAGTTGGCGTTGGAGAAACACCGCGGGAGTATGGTTTTCAACATCAAACCCGCTCAGCGTGTGATGAAAACTCTGGTAGAATCCGTAGCTGGCGCCACCCAGCCAGGTCTCGGTTTGCAGGGGCCGGTATTCCGCCCGGGCAAACATGGCCGTGCGATAGTCTTCTTTCTGCGAAATCCCGCTGGTTCCGCCGGGCGGTGACGTCCCGAGCGGCAGCAGCACGACGTTGCTGTCGAACTGGGACATGACGGTCATGCTCAAATCCCACCGTTTCGGCCCCGCAGCCTCCCCTCCGCCCGCCTGTTCCAGGAACAGCCGCGCCGACTTGACCAATTCGGAATCCGGCTCGCCAGCCTTCACCGCTTCGTTGAACTCTTCGCGGGCCTCATCCAGAAGCCCCCGCTGATAGTAGGCAATCCCGCTGTAATAATGGCTCGGTGCAGCCAAATCCTTGCTCAGGGTTCTCGCCCTGAGAAACCGGCCCGGCGACAGATCAAAGGCCCCTTTCTGGTGATAGGTCAGCCCCTGATAATAGAATATCAGGGGATCGGACGGCAGGTGCTTTTCGGCGGTATCCAGGCTGACGAGCGCCTCGGCGTACTGTCCCCGGTTGTATTGCGCCATGCCGAGGCCGAGCCACGCGCGTCCGTCGTCCGGGTTCTTCCGCAGCAACTTCTGGAAAATGTCCTGCGCGGCTTCCGGACGCTTCAGGCGAATGAGCGTTTGCCCCAGGTAGAAACTCGCGCGGCTGTCGCCGGGGTTGGCGTCCAGGGCGGCCTGGAACAGCCGCTCGGCGTCGCTATACTGCCCGCTGCTGAATCGAATGAGGCCTTTGGCGAGGCTGAGGTCGTACGCTTGTGGATCAAGCGGTTCTTGGGCAGCCGCGGAGGGTGCATGGAACGTCAAGCCTGCACAGACCAGACAGACTCCGAGCGCCATGCTGGTGAGCAGGCCGGCTCGATGCGTTCTTCCCGGGGTGTCCGGCGTTCGGTTGGTGTGAAGGTTCAGGCAAGTCATCAACGTCGGTCATTTGTCGGTCATCTCGAGCACTTCAGCCGTCGCCGCATCTTCCGTCACGACGGATGACTCCCCGTGCTGGCGGGACGCGATCCCGTACATGGCGACCGGTTGCGCTTTCCCCTTGACCTTGACGGTGCTCAACCGCCGCAAATCCACTCGCCCCATGCCGTGCGTCACATCGGAACGCATCCCGGTGGATCGGGGTTTATCCAGTATGGCCTTCAACCGTTGCGCGGTATATTCTGTGATGACGACGGGCACGTCGAACTTGCGCGTGAGGCCCTCCGCCCTGGCGGCCAGGTTCACGTGGTCGCCGATCATCGTATAGTCCATCTTCTTGCCTTCGGCTCCGATGTTTCCGACCAGCACTTCGCCGGTGTTGATGCCGATCCCGCTGTCCAGTGCCGGGAGGCCACGGGCCTTCCAGTTCTCCTGCAATTCCGCCAGGCGCTTGCGCATGTGCAGCGCACATTTGAGCGCCAGGGTGACGTGGTCGGGCTGATCCAGGGGGGCTCCCCAGAAGGCCACCACCGCATCGCCGATGAACTTGTCCAGCGTGCCGTTCCAGCGAAAGACCACCTCGGTCATGGCCGTCAGATATTCGTTGAGCAACGGCACCACTTCTTCCGGGGAATGCTGCTCGCAGAAGGTGGTGAACCCCTTGACGTCGGAGAACAGCATCGTCAGTTCCTTGCGCTGGCCGCCGAGCTTGGCCTTGGCCGGGTCCTTGATGAGCTCTTCGACGATGAGCGGGTTGACATAGCTGGAGAACATGGCGCGCACTTCCTTGGCCTGCTTCTCCTCCGTCATAAACCGCAACACCGTCACCGAGACGAACACCACCATGATCGTGAACAGCGGGTACACCACGGCCAGCAGGAGCCCCTGATGGACGAACAGAAACTGCGCGACGGCGGCGTACCCGAGAAAGGCGGCTGCAGCCATCGTGGCGCCCGGTAACGCCTGCATCTTCGGCAACAAGACCCCGAGCCCGAAACCGAACAAGAGAATCAGCATCAGGTCGATCAGCTTGTCGTAGACGCTCTGCGCGAGAAACTGCTGCGTGATGATATTCTCCGCCACCGTCGCATTCTTTTCGACGCCGGGAAAGTTGGCCGAGAACGGCGTGGCCTTCTGATCGTACGTTCCCAGCGCCGCCGTGCCGACAAAGACCGCCTTGCCGGCGAACGCGTCCGGCTCCACCCGGCCATGAATGACGTCCGTTGCCGAGACATACCGGAAGCTCTGCTCTTTTCCCACGTGGTTGATCAGCATCCGGGCTTTCTGATCGGTAGGAATGAGAATGTTGCCGAGACGCACCCCCTCGCCCAGCGTCAGGGACACATGGTCGCGCGGAATATCGAGATAGATCCGGGCGATTTCGAGACCCAGGGACGGGTAGTAGTCCCGATCGTCCCCGTACCGCACGGCCAGATATTCGTAGCGGGTCACCCCGTCGCGGTCGGGAATGGTGTAGACATGCCCCAGGCTGGCGGCGGCACGCGCAAACTGGCGGAGCGGCGGCACGGCGCTGGTGGCACACTGAGGTTCCAGGGCGGCCCCGCTGCTGGCCTGCTTCACCATCATGAACTGCGAGCTGGTGATATAGCCGGGAGGGGCTTTCTCGACCGGCTGGCATGAAACGGAGACCGGCACCACCAGCGGCAGCGCCAGGACGACGTTGCCGGCCTGCGTGACGCTCCGCTCGAACTGCGCGTCGGTATCGGACTCCTTCAGCTTGCGATCGAGCAATCCATGGACGGATGCCGGCGCGCCCGCGCGGATCTCCTGCAGGCTCCGTTTCAGCTCCGTCACTTCCGGTTCGGAATAGATCACGTCGAGGCCGATCACCTTGGCGCCGCCGCGCGCAATGCCGTCGACCACCCGCGCCTGCATCGTGCGCGACCACGGCCAGCGGCCTATTTCCCTGATGCTCCGCTCGTCGACCGCGACGATCACGACCTCCGGCGTGGCGGGGCGCGGCCCCCGGAACACTCTGAAGCGAAGGTCGATGGTCGCGTTTTCGATCAGCCGGAACGGAGCGACGAGCAGGTCAGGTTCGATCAGGGCCAGCAGCCCGACAGCCACAGTGAGGCAGCCCGCGAGGAGCAAGCCCAGTTTCTGCACATCCCGTGTCTTGCCGAGCCAGACTCGCGCCATGTTCAGCCGATCCCCTTAATCGTCAGCACATTGACGTCCGCGTTCGCGCAGAACCTGAGGCTCGGAGCCTGTCGGCAGATGGATGTGGATATGGGACCGTGCGGGAGCGTCGGGCACCAGCAAGGGCATTCAGGAGGCCGGATGCCGGAGATAAAAATACATTTTGACTCCGGCAACCTCGATCAAGTCTCCATCCTTGAGATCGCTTCGGCCCTGGACGGAAACGCCGTTCACAAGAATCTTCTTGCCTTCCTCGGAAGAGCTGATGAAGTAGGTGGTTTCGTTGCGACTGATCAGCGCAGCGACTTTCGGGGCGAACCATCCGGTCAGTTTCACCGCGGCCCCATCCTGCGATCCGATGACGGAGACACGGTCCGGGAGCTTGTATTCGTTTTTATCCGTCTGGCCTGCCACGACCAGCAGCACGCCCATTCTCCCGCCAGGCAGGGCGTCTCTTGACTCCTCGGCAGGCCGGAGCGTTTGGTCGCCGGGGCGCGGCGGAGGGGACAGAATCGTTTTGTCCCCGTCCGGCACGACCGCCGCAGACGGCTTGGGCTTTGACGTCGCTGTCTCATCCTCATAGACCAGCAGGTGCTTGCCGACGCGTATCTGGTCGCCAGGCTGCAACCGCTGCTT
>MHEU01000071.1:7888-13863 GCA_001805245.1 Nitrospirae bacterium RIFCSPLOWO2_02_FULL_62_14
GGACACCGCCAGGTTGTCGATGACAATGTCGTTATCCATCTTGCGTCCAATGGTCAACTGGGGCTTGTCCAATGGAAAATCCTTCAGCACCATCCCGCTAAATTTCAGCCGCAACTTTGGCATCAAGTCCCCTTGCGCTATAACCCGTGCATGACGGCACGGAGGTCCTTCGCCATCTGCTCCCCGTTCTGGTACCGTTCCGCCAGATCCCGCTGCAATGCGCGCAGAGTGATCGCATCAACGGACGGCGGCACCTCGGCGCGAATCGTCGACGGAGCCGGCGGCGTGTGCGCGTCGTGCAGGCGGAGCATCTCGGAGATGTTATTGGCCTGAAACGGCCTGACGCCGGTCAGTAGTTCATAGAACACCACCCCAAGCGAGAAGAGATCCGAGCGTCCGTCCACTTTCTGGCCGATCAACTGTTCCGGCGACATGTAGTTCGGTGTGCCGAGCACCACGCCCGACTGCGTTTGCGTGGCGTCCATCAGCTTGGCAACACCCAGATCCGTGATCTTAACGTCGCCGTTCGAGAGGATCATGATGTTTTCCGGCTTGACGTCCCGGTGCACCACGGTTTTCGCGTGGGCATAGGCCAGCGCATCCGCCACAAATGCGGTGATCTCAACCGCCCGCTTCACAGTGAGAAGCCCGCGTTTGGCGCAAAAATCCTTGAGTGTGGCGCCGTCCAGTAATTCCATCGCAAAATAGGCTGTCCCCTGCTCCTCGCCCGCGTCATAGACTCTGACGATCGCCGGATGGGCCAACTGCTTGGCCGATTCGGCTTCGCGGAAAAAACGCGCCTTCATGTCCTCGAGCTCCTGGGCATCGACTCCCGAGGGCTTGAGCGTTTTCACCGCGACGTTCCGGCGCCCCACGGTATCCTTCGCGAGATAGACCGTCCCCATCGCGCCGTGGCCGATCTCTTTGACTACTTCATAACGCCCGAACCGGACGGTCCCGCGCCCCTCCGCCGCAGGCGGCGGGGGCGCCGCGGCGACATCGTCCTCAAACACCACCACATGCTTGCCGATCATGATCTGATCGCCATAGGCCAGCGCGTGCTGCGAGATTTTTTCACCGTTGAGAAATATGCCGTTGGTACTGCCCGTATCCTGGATGACAAAGGCGCCGTCCACCCTTGCAATGCGCGCATGATGGCTGGAGACCGCCAGGTTGTCGATCACCAGGTCGTTGTCGGCCTTCCGGCCGATGTTGACGACCGCGTCGGTCAACACAATCTCCTTGATGACCTTGTCATTATATTTGAGCGAAATTTTCGGCATGCCAGCCATGGATCCCGCATCGACCGGCTGAAGCTATCGGGTGACGTGCTTCATGAGTTGGTGCCAGACTCCCGCACCCACTTGCTTGACCGCGATCACGATCACTGTGGTGTTATCTTCGCCGCCAGCCGCGTTCGCCATCTTGATGAGCCGATCGCAGGCCGCCTGGGGCTCTTTTTCTTCCCGCAGGACTTTGGCGATTTCCGCCGGCTTGACCCCTTTCGTCAAGCCGTCCGAACAGAGCAGAATGATATCCCCCTTGACCAGCTCGATCTCATCCAGATCAACCTGCAGCGATTCCTCGACGCCCAGCGCGCGGGTGACGATATTCTTCTGTGCCGACTTTTCCGCCTGCTCCTCCGTCAGGATCCCCTGGCGGACCTGCTCGGCGACCAGCGAATGATCGGACGTCAGCGCGTGGATGTTCTCGCCCCGGACCAGATAGATCCGGCTGTCGCCGGCGTGCGCGACGGAGAGCATGGGGCCGTTGAGCAATGCGCAGACCACCGTCGTCCCCATGCCGGACTGTCCGGGTTTGCTCTGGCTTGCCCCGTTGACCACCTGATTGGCCAGGCGCACCGCGCTGGCCAGGCGGTTGGTCTCAGGAGACAACTTGGGGTTCATCGTGCCGATCAGCGGAAGCCCGCCGGCCTTGTGGGCATCGACCATGTGCTTCTGAATAATCTCGACCGCCAGGCCGCTGGCGATCTCGCCGGCATTCCGTCCGCCCATGCCGTCGCACACGATAAACAACCCAAGCTTCGGGTCGGCACAGAGGCTGTCCTCATTGTGCTCCCGCTTCAGACCGACGTCAGTTTTTGCGCCAAAAACGATGTCCATGAATGATCGCTAGACGGTCAGCCCCTGCATCAGGGCACGAATATCCTGGGCCATTTCCAGGCCCCGCTGGTACCGTTTTGTCGCGTCTTTTTGCAGCGCGCGGTCGATGACCGCCCCCACCGGCTTGGGCAGGTCCGGACGCAAATCGAAAGGCGACGGATGCGGCTGATTGGCAATGACGTACATGAGCGTGGCAACGCTCTCGCCCTGGAAGGGCCGCTCCCCCGTCAGCATCTCGAACAACACGATGCCGAGTGAAAAAAGATCGGACCGGCCGTCCACCTTGGCGCCGGACAACTGCTCCGGCGACATGTAGCTGGGGGTGCCGAGCACGATGCCGGTTTGTGTTTTGGCCGAGGTCGTGACGCGGGCAATCCCGAAATCCGTCACCTTCACGGCGCCATCCGGCATCACCATGATGTTCGCCGGCTTGATGTCCCGGTGCACCACGCTCTGGCTGTGCGCGTAATCCAGCGCCTCGGCCACCTTCGCGACGATTTCCAGCGTCCGCTTCACCGGCAGAAGATTGCGCTTCTTGCACAGATCCTTGAGATCCACTCCGTCCAGCACTTCCATGGCAAAATACGCCAGGTCCTGTTCCTCGCCGGCGTCGTAAATCGTCACGATGTTCGGATGCGACAGCTTGCCGGCCGATTCCGCCTCCCGGAAGAAACGCGACTTGACGTCCTGTATCTCGTCGGCCTCGACCTCATCCAACCGCATGGTCTTGATGGCGACGGACCGGTGGATCTTGGGATCCTTCCCGAGATAGACGATGCCCATGGCGCCGCGCCCCAGCTCTTTCACAATTTCATACCGGCCCAGCGTCGGCTTGACGTCGCTGCCTTCCGCCAGCAACGACCCGCTTCCTGCCGATTTTCCTCCGGCTCCGGCGCTTTCCGCCGCGCTCAGCCGTTTCATGCGCTGCTCGATATCCTTGTAGTGTTTGTCCTTGGTGCCGATGTGCTGGTAGGCGGACAGCGCCTTGCTCGGCATGCGTTTACGCTCGAAATCCTGGCCGAGGTTATAGAGGAGTTCCTTCATGCTGTCGTCGATCGGGCAGGCTTTGAATTTATCGAAGGCCAGCTCGAGCATCCCCTGCCCCTGGAAAGTCAGCCCGAGCATCCGGTTCGTTTCCGAGGCGCCGCTGTCGGAACTCGCGCCCCGTTCGGCCAGCAGGGCCCGCTTGGCGGCGAGAAACGTGTAGGCCAGAATCAGCATCAGCGACGGATGCACCACCGTCAGCACATAGCCCTTGGACGCATACATGATCACCACGAATCCAAGATAGCTCGCCAGGATGGTCCCGGCCACGATGCCCGACCATTTCGTTCCCAGCCGCGGAAGCGCCAGCACGACAAAGACGCCGATCAGCAGGATGACACTCAGCTCGACAGCAGGGGCCCAGCGGGGCACGGTCAGGGAGCTTTGGGTGAGCATGTTCTGAATGACGTTGGCCGTCACCTCCAGCCCCGTGGTCGCCGGACCGGTCGGCGTTTCGTACGGCACCGCTCCGGCAGTCGCAGCCATGGGTCCCACCAGAACCAGTTTGCCGCGGAACGTATTGGAGGGAATTTTTCCTCCCAGCACATGGTGGGCGGAAAAGGGCTTGAATGTACCGGCAGGCCCGCTAAAACTGGTTCGCGTACGCATGTAGCGGTCAGTCGGCACCCACAGGTCTCCGATCTTCACGCCTTTTCCGAGCGCGACATGGACATCGTCGGGGGCGACATCCAGATAGGTGCTCAGTGCGCGGAGCGCGAGCGACGGGTAAAACCGGTCGAGATATTCCACCAGCACGACGTCCCGGCGGACAATGTTATCCGAGTCAGGCACGACGGTGGTATGGCCAAACCCGACCTGCGGCAGCTGAAAGGCCGGCAGCGGCGCCGTCATCTTCCTGACCTTGAGAGGCGGATAGGACGCCATGTCGCGCGGGTTGTCGATCAGGCTGAACGAGCTGGCTGCGATGGCCGCGCTGGGTTCAGCGCTCTCTGCTCCCTCCGGTCGTCCCAATTCGAAGGAAAGCGGCAGAATCACCTCGGCGCTGCGGTTCAGCATTGTGGCAAACTTGGCATCCTGATCCAATCGGGCTTCGGATTCGTTCAGCGACTGCAACTCGCGGATATAGAATTCGCGCTGGCGGGCATCCGTTTGAGGCGAGGCGATCTGGGCCGTATAGCGCTGCCGCAGCGCGCGCATCTCCTCCAGGCCCTGGCTGCTGCGATCGGGCTCGCTCATGGAAAAATCGAAGACAATGACTTTTGCGCCGCCGGCCCTGAGATTTTCGATCAGACGGGCCTGGGTGGCACGGGGCCATGGCCACCGACCGACCTTGTTCAGACTTTCCTGATCCACCGCGACCATTTCAATTTGCTCGGATTGCTGCCCGTGCGCCCGCAAGAACGAGCGCAGATCATAGGTGGCATTTTCCATCAGTCGAAGATTGGACCAGTCGCCCACATATCCGACCAGGAAATAGAGGGTGAGAATCCCTCCGATCATCCAGTCGGCAAGCAGCACTTTGAACACATTGGCAGCCATGAGGCTCCTGCGTTAAGTATTCGAAGCATCTATTCGGTCAGCCGGGAGCCGGCTGAGGGTGTACGTGTACCATGTCCGCCCTTTCTTTGCAACGAGTTACGAGGAAATTACGGACTTGGCTGGATCACCCTGCTTATGTTATCCACTCGCTTACAGTGACACGTTGGGGCCAGAGACATGCCGGCCAATTGGATATGCCATGGTGCTGATCTGGTGCGCCATTTCCAGCCATGGATTGGGGCATGCCGCCCAGGTCGTGCCAGTCCTGAACGAACTGGGGCGGATCGTTCCCAATCTCCACGCCATTCTGCGCACAGAAGTCCCCTCCTCGTTTTTTGAAGACCGCCTGACGATCCGCTGGACTCTCTCGCCTGCCCCACAGGATATCGGCTGCATTCAGCATGGCCCGCTGAGAATCGATGTCGGAGCCACCTGGAGCGCCCACGCCCGGTTTCACGAAGGATGGGAGCATCAAGTCCACAGCGAGACCCTCGCCATCCAGGCCGTCTCCCCAACGCTCGTTTTCTCAGACATTTCCTACCTGGCCATCGAAGCCGGCGCGCGCGCCCGTGTGCCGGTAGTCGGACTCTGCAACCTGTCCTGGGACCGGATTCTGGAACCTCTGGCGGACCCCGCCCATAGCGATCACCGCGGGATCGTCAACCACATCCGTCGTGCCTATGGCCATGCCGACGTGATGCTCAGGCCGGCGCCAGGCATCCCGATGACTGCGTTTCGAAAGATCGTGGACATCGGCCCGATCGCCGAACCGGCACCGACCGCAATGCCTGCGCTCCGAACAGCCATCGCAGCCACACCCGGCGAGCGCATCGTCCTTATCGGATTTGGCGGGATCGCGCTCACCACCCTGCCGTTCGAGCAACTGAACCGGCTCATGGGATACCGTTTCATCGTCAGCGGGCCCGTGCCTGCCCGGCATACGCGAGTCCATGCAGCCTCGACTCTTCCCTTCTCCTTTCGCACTCTCCTGGCCTCAGCCGATATACTTGTCACCAAACCCGGCTACAGCACCGTCGTCGAAGCCGTCGCGCTGGGGAAACCGGTCGTCTATGTTCGACGGTACAACTTCGCCGATGAACAGGCACTGGTGGACTACCTGCACCGCCACGGCCGCGCCGTGGAATTGCAGGAGCATGACTTCTCTGACGGCCGCTGGCAGACCGCGCTTGAGGTGGTGTGGACGTCACCTCCTCCTATCCAGCCACCTCCCCTGCCGTCCGGCGCCGTAGAGGCTGCTGTCTTTGTGGCGAAATACCTATGACGCAACGAAACGCGGGGCGGAAACTG
>MHEU01000071.1:13882-19646 GCA_001805245.1 Nitrospirae bacterium RIFCSPLOWO2_02_FULL_62_14
GGATTACATGGTGGTGCTAGTCTCAGGAGCGCGGACTATCGTTCCAACAGCCTCCACACCAAGGCATGCCGTGTACATCGTCGGCTATGTGATCAATGCGATCGCCAAGTGCCTCGACGCTATGGGGTCCATCTTTCATTTTCTTTCGCGCTTGTTGACAGAATTGCTGCCTGCGGTCCTTGCTCCAGCCCGGCTCAACGCGTTGACACGAACACGCTACGATAAATGGCATTTCAATACCGAGGCGCGGGTGGCCCTTGGGGTAGGCCTGCTGTCCTGGGAGTCAGAGCTCCTTGACCACTACAACATCCGTTCAGGCCGCATGCTGGTCCTCGGGGCCGGATGCGGGCGGGAAACGATTGCCCTGGCCCGAAGGGGTCTTGCAGTGATCGGAGTCGAAATAAACGACAACGCCATCCACGCCGCTTCGCGAATGGCCAGGCAGACCGGTGTTCAGGCCCGATTCCACCGTGCGGATTTTCTGCGTCTCCCCTACAAGACGGCCAGTTTCGACTACCTGTTGCTCTCAAGCATCATGTACAGCGCAATCCCCGGCCGGTCGCTGCGGCAGGTGTGGCTCTGGAATATGCTCCGAGTGCTGTCCCCCGGCGGCCTGGCCATTCTCAGCTTTGAAGCCCGCCACCATCCACGCTCGCGCCTGGGAAGGCTCCGCATCCGCATCACGCAGACACTGGCCGGGCTTCCCGGAGCCAATCCGGCCTACCAGCCAGGCGACAACTGCGAGCAACGCGGGCATTTCATTCACACGTTTGAGGATGAAGGGGAAATCCGTACGGAGTTCACCGGTGCGGGGGCCGGTATCCGTGCGGTGGATTGGAAACGGGGCTTTGCCGTGCTGGTCGCTCCGCCTGTTCCCGGCACGGGACTGCAGGAGCCTGTGCCCACGTTTCAGGCCGAAAGTAGTTGAAGGGCCGCAAGGCATTTGCTACCCTGCTCGTGAGTACGGCATGGATAAAATCTTCGTAAAAAGCGCTGATTTTGTTCAACGCGAAGTCGCGGGCGAGCTCCTGCTGATTCCCCTCAAACGACAATTGACCGACATCAACAGCCTCTACGTGCTCAATGAGACCGGCGCCGCCCTCTGGCGCCTCATTGACGGCAAGCATACGGTCCAGGACATCATCCAGGACCTTTCAGGCGAATATGCGGTGACTCTCGAGCAGCTCACCAAGGACCTCGACGCGCTGATCGAGGACCTGCTCTCGATCAAGGCCATCCAGGAGGCGCCACCCTGACACATGCGCACGCAGGATAAACTCACCTCCATCCCCGAGCGGTACCCGGTTGCCTGCCAGTGGGAACTCACCTGCCGCTGCAACCTGCGCTGCGTGATGTGCTACACCGATTGCTTCAACCGGCCAGACAAGATCCAGGACGAACTGCCCACGAATGAAATCATCCGCATCATGGACGAATTGGCGGAGGCCGGCTGCCTGGAACTGTGCCTGACCGGCGGCGAACCGCTCGCGCGGCAGGATTTCTTTGAGATCTACGCACACGCCAAACAAAAGGGCTTTCTCGTCACCATCTTCACCAACGGCACGTTGATCACGGACGTGATCGCCGACCGACTGGCGGCGCTGCCTCCGCACCGGATCGAAATCAGCTTCCATGGCCTGACCGAGCAGACGTTCGAAACTATCACGCAGGGCAAAGGCTCCTACCAGCGCTGCGTCCGGGCCATCACTCTATTGCGGGAGCGCAACCTACCGCTGGTGCTCAAGTCCACCGCGATGACCGTCAATCGCGGTGAAATTCTCGCGATCAAGCAGTTCGTGTCAGGCCTGGGATCAGTCGAATATCGGCTCGGCGAAGAGCTCCGCGCCACGCTTGATGGAAGCGATGCCCCGCAGCAACTGACGATCCCGGAGGCCGAGTGGCTCCCGATCAAGCAGCAGGACCCCGAATTGTGGGCGGAAACCTGCCGAACGCAGGAGAAGACACCCGCCCCCTGCACCAGCGGCATGCGCCGCTTTCATATCGACGCCTATGGCCGCCTGCAACTCTGTTCCGGCAACCGCCGGATGAGCTACGATCTCCGGACGGGATCGTTCAAGGAAGGCTTCTACCGGGCCCTGCCGACCTTCGCCTGCGACTTCAAGACGGATGGGGCCGTCCCTCTCATCCAGGTGAGCGCCGTCCATGCCTGACGTACGCACGATCCCATCGGTGGAATACAAGGACTTCAGCCTGAGGCTCCACGATCGCTACGGGCATCGTGACCGGGTGATCAAGGCGCAACTGGAACTCACCTACCGCTGCAACCTGCATTGCGTCCACTGCTACACCGATCCCTACAACAACCGGCAGGACATCCGGAAGGAACTCTCCCTCAACGAGATCCGGCGGATCCTGGACGAACTGGCCGACTTGGAAATTGTCTTCCTGAATCTCACCGGCGGCGAGATCTTCACGCATCCGCATTTCTTCGAGATTTACGACTACGCGTACCGCAAGGGCTTTCTCCTCATGCTCTACACCAACGGGACGATTGTCACACCGGCCATCATCGAACGGTTGAAACAGGCCCCGCCCTTCTCGATCGACATTTCCTGCCATTCGGTCAATGACGCCGCCTTCGATCGGTTCACGCAGGTGCAGGGCTCGTTTCGAAATTTCATGAAGGGCATGGAATTGTTGCGGCACAGCGGCCTGCCCTTCTGCTTCAAGACCAAGGCGATGAATTGGAACAAGGGTGAACTGCCGCAGATCAAGGCCTTTGTCGAATCCTTCGGCCAGCCGTTCGGATTCACCACGTCGCTCTCGCCGCGGCTCAACGGCGATCTCTCCTCGCTCGAGCACCGTCTTGCGCCGGAGGACATCGGTGCGCTTGAGGTCCAGTTGGACGAGGCGCAGGAAACTGAATCCTGTCAGGAAGCCACCGATTGGTCCTCTCCTCCATCGGAACGGTTGTATCGTTGCGGGTGTGCGACCAACACCATCCACATCAGCGCCTGGGGCGAGCTCGGAACCTGCACCCTGCAGTACGAGCGCCGCGCGTCATTGCGGGACTACTCGGTCAAGGAGGCCATCGAAAAGGTCTTCGGGGAGATCCGCTCCCTGCGGTATGCCACCGACTCCCCCTGCCGGGGCTGTCAGGTCCACGCCTTTTGCGACAAGAAGCCGACGGACGCGCGCTGGGAACGAGGGCACGTCGAAGAACCGATTCCCTACGATTGTGACGTGGCGATGTTCAGAGCCAAGCGGGTTCTCAACCAGACCCTCATCCATCCTCTTGCGACAAAACAAACCAACGGGAGGTCAGCCCCATGAGTGACAAGAAGGTCTACGTATCGCCTCAGATTTTCCGCGTGACGCTCACGCACGAACAGGCCATCTTGAGCACCTGCACCACGCCGGCAGTAAACGCTGTGGCCGGGACCGGACCCTACTGCCGCACAGCGAACGGTTGCAAAAGGGGCACCCTCGCCTCAAGTGCCGACAATTCTGCCCGGCCTTCGTGATCGCTATCACATTGGGAGCATCAACCACAGGAGAAAGGAGACGGCCACATGAGTGACAAGAAAGCCTATGCAACCCCGCAGATTTTCCGCGTAGCGCTCACGCATGAACAGGCCATCTTGAGCACCTGCACGACGCCTTCGGTGAGCAATCAGGCAGGAGGCGGAGCTGGTTGCCGCCCATCGAACGGCTGCAAACGCGCGACCGCCGGCGTGTGGGACAACGCCGCACGCCCGTCATGACGGTCCGTCTGGCGCTGTAAGTAATATGAGATTTGATCTTCGGATCGGCGGGTACCACATCCGGCTAGATGAAGCGGATGGGAACCCGTGCGGAAAGTGGCCGATCTATCCGTATGACTCGTTTCTAGCGCCAGCCGATGAACCGCCGGATATCAATCTCACCGTCCATGTCGTGCGCCGGCTGCCGGACATCCCGCACGGCATCCTTCTCTTCGACACAGGGGAGGGATTCTGGAAGCTCTACGAGGCGGGCCCTGAGAACGTGATGGAATGTCTTGACCCCAGGACCCTGGCGATTCGAAGCCGGACAGTCCTCTCCAAGGATTTCTCACGCGGCGAGGTCTGGATCTTCGGCCAGACGTCCAAACAGAAGGGCCGACTCAACTGGAAGCCCCAGTACGTCCTGAACCCGGTCGCCGAAGTCTGCCTTGTCACCAAGCTGGCATGGGAGGGCGGTCTCCTCCTCCATGCAGCCGGCGTCATGACGAAGCAGGGTGGCTGGGTCTTTACCGGGCCCTCCGGGGCCGGCAAATCCACCATATCCGATTTCTTTGCCGCAAGGGGGATCTCTGTCCTCAGCGATGAGCGCGTAATCATCCGAAAAATTGCGGGGGAATTCTCAATCTTCGGCACGCCCTGGCCGGGCGCCGGCCGTCTGGCAAAGAATGACCAGGTCCCGCTCACGGCGTTCCATTGCATCGCCCACGGGCAAGGAGCCCACCTCATGCGCCCCATGAACCCACGCGCTGTGAGTCCCTTCGTGCTGCCGCAGAGTTTCCTCCCCCATTGGGACCGCAAGGCCATGGACCGAACACTGGAGACCCTCGGAGCCTTGATCGACCAGGTTGGAGCCTTTCAGCTGTCCTTCATCAAGAACGTGGATATTGTTGATTTTCTTGAAGAGCACCACCTTGCAATGGCGGTCTCATGAAACAGATCTCATCGGAAGATTATTTCCAAATCGTGTCGGATAAGGCCCGCGGATTGCGGAAGCCGGAGTCAGTCACCTTCGAGTTGACCTATGGGTGCAACCTCCGGTGCGTCCATTGCTACAACCCGACCCACCGCGCCCTGCCCCACGAGTTGACCAAGCAAGAAGTCTTCTCCATCCTGGATCAAATCGCCGATCTGGGTGTCTTGCATTTGCACTTCACCGGCGGGGAACCGCTGGTCCGGCCAGATGCGATAGAGATTTACACCCATGCCAAGCGTTTGGGACTGGTCCTGCACCTCATCACCAATGCCACCCGCGTTACGCCTGCCGTCGCGGAGGCCTTGCAAGGCCTCGACTTTGATGACATCGCCGTCTCCATCTATGGGGCAAGCAAAATCGTATACGAACGGGTCACCGGGATTCCCGGATCCTACGAACAGTTTCGACGCGGGCTTGACTGCCTGGCGGCTCGAAAACTGCCCGTGATCGTACGCCTGCCGGTCATGGTTGAAAACGCGCACGAGGTCCTGGAGGCGCGGGCCTTGGTGGAAGGCATGGGGATCAAATTCCAGTACTGCCTGGATATCGTCGCCAAGAACAACGGCGATCCCGCACCGCTGGCCCACCGTCTCGATCCGGCCGGGAAGGTCCGAGTGGACCAGGTATTTCTCGAGGCCAGCCACCGGCAGGCGCCAGAGCCTGTCTGCGCGGCGAACGGCCCGTTCATCGACTGTTCCTGCGGTCGGAACCGCTTCGCCGTCACCCCCTATGGGGAAATGAACCTGTGCGTCGCGTTCCCCACCCCCAGGTATAATCTTAGAAAGGGAACGGTGAGGGAAGGTTGGGAAGTCCTTAAACAAACGGTGGACCACACCACGCCCAACGAACGGTACGAATGCCCGACCTGCGAAGTCCGCCCGCAATGCCGCCAAGGACGCAATGATGCCTGGCTGCAAACGGGAGACGCGAGCGCCTGCCTTCCCCATTACAAGGAATGGGCCACTCTCGAGATGAGGACCTATGCTCGCCCCCAGCCCGGACAAGCTGATTGAAGCCTACTCCAGGATCAGCTCGACCAATCAGCGTACGCTCGACACGCTCACCC
>MHEU01000071.1:19687-20312 GCA_001805245.1 Nitrospirae bacterium RIFCSPLOWO2_02_FULL_62_14
AGGGCGCCGACCTCCTCTCCCGCCTCTACGGCGTCCGGGGAATCCGGTCCATGGTCGATGCGGATCTGCTCGTCCGTGAGCAAGACCTGCCTGCCATTGACAGGATCGTCAGGGGCCTGGGCTTCATTCCGCAGATTGACGGGAATCCGGCCTATCGTGATCCGGAGAGGTTGTTGTTGCTCGACATGATCACGGAGGTCTGGTACTCGAACGATGTGGAAGGAATCTGGCAGCGGGCCATGCAGCGAACCGTGGCGGGCCTGCCTGTCAAGGGTATGGGGACCGATGATCTGCTCATCTACCTCGCGGCCTATTCCGTGCTCCACCGGGGCTATTTCCCATCGTCCTTCTCCAAGGACATCGCCCTCCTCGCGGTCAAGGAAACGCTCGACTGGGGCGTCATCGTGGGCGAAGCCCTGCGCTGGAATCTCAAAGTTCCTCTGTACCACGGCCTGTCCTATGCCTCCCGGCACGAAACGGTCTCCATTCCGGATCACGTCCTGAGGAGCCTCGCTCCTGTGAGAATGATGGAGAAGGCGTGGCTGGCCGTCTTGCAAAAACTCGTGACAGACCAACCGCTGGATGACGTCGGCCAGCTCCTGATGCTGATCGCGCTCCCCTGGGA
>MHEU01000071.1:20331-22116 GCA_001805245.1 Nitrospirae bacterium RIFCSPLOWO2_02_FULL_62_14
TGGCCGTCGCCGACGTTTCTGAATTATCGCTATGGCCTGCGCGGCGCCTCCGTCCCCGTGCGGACACGACTAGCGAGAGCCCTGCACCTCACCATGCAAGCCCATCGGTTAGCGGTCCGCATCTTGTATCGCCTGGCTTGGCAGTACTGAAGGCCATTTATGATCCACCTTCTCGATCCCGGCATCGGCGATTCAACGTTTCCGATTCTGGATGTCGTGCCTGCAGACGACTTCCTCCACGCAGGCCATTTATTTACGTTCACCGCCTCCAGCTGGAGCATGTTCCCGACGATTCAGAAAGGCGACGTGCTTACGATCGAATCCACAGACCGGATTCGCATCGGCGACGTCGTCGTGTTTCCGTTCATGGGAGCATTGGTGTGTCACCGCGTAAAAAGCATTGATGCAGGTGGAGAGATCCATACCCAGGGTGATGCGGCAAACAGGCTGGATGCACCCATTCAGCGTCAAGACATCCTGGGGAAGGTGACCGGAATCATCAGAGGACATAACCGGCTTGTTCCAGCGCCTGCTCCCCATCCGTCGCCGGCCGATCTGATGTGGATGAAGATTGATTTTTTCCAGATGCGCATGCGCGAGCAACTGCTGGGCTGGGCCTTGAAAAGCCTGGCGTTCCTGAAACGCCGTACCCCGGTTAAACTGCTGGCGGTGTTCGTGCTCAAACGCTACGTTCGGTTCTACCTCGGAGTCCGCGCGCCCCTTCAATCCGTGCAGGCCTATCGTTTCATGCCTCTTCCCAAAACAGCTCATGGGGGCATCCTCATCGGCCCACTCCCGACGGACTTCCACGCCACGAGTGATATGCTGATTCAGGCGCGCCTTGGCCGTCACCGCCTCGGAATATGGCAACCGTCGTCCGGCACCATGCGTGTACGCCAAGCGGCGGCAGGACTTGGGCTCGAAGAATATTTTCAAGCCGTCAGTCGGTCCCTCATGCCTGCCAGCCAGTCCACCCGCCGTTAAGCCTCGTGCGCTCCAGCCTGACACCAAAACGTAAGCTTCCGTTTATTCTGCTCGCCACGTGCAGTTTCTCCGTCGTTCTCATCTTCGGTTACATCGTGACGCATCCGGTCCCGATTGTGTTGATGTTTCATTCTGTTTTTGACGACACCGACGACGACTCCCCGCACGTCACTGCGCCGCGCTTTCGCGCACTGCTTGATACCATTCGGCAACGGAATGCCTCTCTTGAAATCACGACGGACAGCTCGGATTCGAGCATCTACACGGACTTCACCCCGGCCTTGCGGGAACATGGCCTGACCGCCACGATTTTCATTCTTCCCCTTGCCCTTGGAGAAACGGACACGCTCACATGGGACCAAATCCGGGAACTGGATCGAGCGGGCTTTACCATCGGCTCCCATACGCTGACACATCCCTGGTTGCCTGATCTGACGAATGAGGAAATTACCTGTGAACTGTGCGCTTCCAAATCCCTCATCGAACGAGAGCTCGGCCACGCCATCACGGCTGCTGCCTATCCATACGGCGCATTTGATGCGAGGGTCCAAGACATCACGCGGCAGTGCGGCTATACCCGCGCGCACACGACTGCGCCCGGGAGGCGGGTACCGGACGATGATCCCTTGGCACGCAAGCGGGTATACGTCAACGAGTCGCTGCTGACGAATCCAGCCCTCACCTGGCTGGCATTGTCCGGTTATTATGTGACGACTCGCGAGATTGTCCTGTCCATCCTCCCGATCGATATCCCGCGAAAGCCCGAGGGATGGTCCTATAGCGTCTGGCTACAATCAGAGA
>MHEU01000071.1:22213-22566 GCA_001805245.1 Nitrospirae bacterium RIFCSPLOWO2_02_FULL_62_14
CAGCCATCTCCCCACACCATGTCAGCCCGCCGGCCCCCTTGACTCAGTACGTCCACCCATCCTCTTGCTGACTCCGGCCGTAACTAATGCTATGATGCGCCCCCAATCGGCCCCAAGCACCGCACCGGGTCTTGTATTTGGCACGTATGGACTCATCACCCAAGCCAGCCGCACCTGGTCTCGACCCCAAGATGCAGGCTCAGCCTGCAAACGCAACCAATCCCGATGCCACGCTCCGCACCCCTGACGTCGACGTCACGATTCGCACGCCGGACCAGCCAGCAGTTGTGCCGGCCGGCGATGTCACGGTCTGTCTGCCGAACCAACCTGAAATCGTACCGGCTGGTGACGCC
>MHEU01000071.1:22574-24715 GCA_001805245.1 Nitrospirae bacterium RIFCSPLOWO2_02_FULL_62_14
GATCCTGCTGGGTATGGGCTTCTATGCCTACTCCTTGAAATCCAAGGTGGCCATGGAAGTCGCACAGCGTCAGGCAGTGGAAGCGGGCTTCCAGCAGCTGACCATAGTGGCGGGCACGCTGCGGCAGGAGCTGACGCAAGCCCAGCAAGAGCTGACAGAGTCCAAGCAACGTCTCAGCACCATGGCCGCGCTCAAAGACACGGTGGCCCAGCGTGAAATGGACATCGATCAACTGCACACCCAACTCGCAGAAAAGCAACAGGAACTCGTCGCGCTGTACAAAAAAGCGTCACCGAGGGATGAGATGCTGGCCATGCTGCAATCCGCCAGCGTCCGCGTCCTCTCGCTTGCCGGGACGGATGCCGCCAAGTCGGCGGGCGGGCTGATTCTCTACGATCCCGAGCGGGGCAAGGCCTTCCTCTACGCCTTCAACCTGCCGGCCCTCCAGCGCGGCAAGGTCTATCAGCTGTGGGCCATTACGACAAAGCCGGTCAGCGCCGGGACGTTCAGCGCCGATACGGGCCACAAGAGCCGCCACCTTGTCCGCAGCCTTCCGGCCAAATCCGGCATCACGAAATTTGCCGTCAGCATCGAGCCGGAAGGCGGAAGGCCTCAACCGACCGGCGTCATTTACCTGCACGGTTCCCTCTAAATTGCTCACAACCCATAGGAAGATGAGCGGGCCGTCGATCAGCGCGGGGCTGCTGCTTCTCTGGCTCCTGGTGTCTCCTCTCTCAGGCCACGCGCTTGAAAAATACGGCCGCCCGCTGCCGGCCATGGGAGACACTACGACCGGCAAGAAAGCTGAAGAAGAATCCGAACAATGGCTGCGAGGCTATCTCCTGACCTCGGCCTTTGCCGAAAACCCGACCTTCGCGGCCAGACCGGACAACACCGGACTAGTCGGCCTCCGGTATATGATTCATCTGGAGACCGACATCTATAAGGAATATCTCCAGTTCTATACCGACCAGAACTTTTTCTCGGATCGTAACAACGGCTGGATCGAACTGTCCGAATGGGACACCACATTCGCCTTCACCGGGTCACTGAATCAATGGGGCTGGCGGTTGCAATATGAGCGGGATGCGCCGCTCGACAAAACCGGCATAAAACAAATTTATGCCGATGCCCTGATCAACTATAACTTCACGCAAGCCAATCAATACGCATGGTGGCAGGACCGCTTCCGCAATCAGAACCTGACCTTCTATATGGGCGGCGGGTGGCTCTTTCACAACGAAAGCTACTTCGCCCGCCCCGACAACACCGGCCGTGCGCTGCTCCGCTACGTTGCTCACGCAGACCTCGATTTATACAAAAACAAGGTGGTTTTGTTTGCTGACACGAATTGGTTCTCCGATCGGTCGAAAAGCGACAAGATCACACCGACTGAACTCGACTGGATCGTCGGCCTGGCCCTGCGGTGGAAGGATTACGAGCTGGCCCTGCTCCACGAGCGGGACATGCCGCTGGATCGTGGTGGATTGATCCAGCGTTATACGTCCATCCAACTCCGCTACGAATTCGAGTGGCAGAAGTAATACCCTGGCCGCCGAAGCTTTATGCGAAAGCGGGTCATTTGGTCAATCATAAATCGGTATGCTAAGATGCCCGCCGATGAGCACGATCAACGACAAAGACAGAGAATACATGCGGCTGGCATTGGAGCAGGCCCGGAAGGCGTCTGCGCAGGGGGAAGTCCCGATCGGGGCCGTGCTCGTGCGGAACGAGCAGATTCTCGCGCAGGCCCATAATTTCAGGGAGATCTGGCAGGACCCGACTGCTCATGCGGAAATTGTTGTCATCCGGGAAGCGGCGACGCAGTCCGGCTCCTGGCGTCTGACCGATACGACGCTCTATGTGACGCTCGAGCCCTGTGTGATGTGCATCGGTGCGATTATCCTAGCGCGGATTCCCCGGCTGGTGTTTGGAGCGATGGACCCCAAGGCCGGCGCCTGCGGATCTATCTTCGATCTGCCGGCGGAACGGCGACTGAATCATCGCGTCGACGTGGTCAGCGGGGTCCTGGAACAGGAAAGCCAGGAATTGCTACAGGAATTTTTCAGGCGTTTGCGTGAAGATGTCGAGAATCCAGCAACGGGGGGATCGCTCGCCTAGCGCTTCACGCTTCACGAATA
>MHEU01000072.1:0-25021 GCA_001805245.1 Nitrospirae bacterium RIFCSPLOWO2_02_FULL_62_14
CAATCTCGCCGATTTTTTCAAGGCGGCCAGCGGGGGAGGCGGGGCGATGCCCGGCCAGCCGGGCGAGGTCAATACCGCCGGCGAAGCCTACGAGATCCTGGGACTGGAGTTCGGCAGCTCGATGTCGGCCGTCACCAGGGCCTTTCGCGAGCGGGTGAAGAAATTTCATCCCGATGCCCGCAAAGGCGATCGCAGCTCGGAGCCGCAACTGCGACGGATACTCGAAGCCTATCAGTTGCTGAAGGAATACCTGAGCCTGAGCAACATGGACCCGACGACCGGCGTCCGTGGCGGTTTCAATCCGACCGAATAGACATCGTGACCAAACCCCACCACCAGCACCCCTACATCGCCGAGCGCGGACAGTTCCAGGATCTGTGCCGGCAGCTGCGGCAGGCCGACCGCATCGCGCTGGACACGGAGTTCATCGGCGAAGACCGGTTCACGCCCAGGCTCGAGATCATTCAGATTGCCGCCGGCGATCTCTGCGCCGTGGTGGACGTGCCGGCGCTCGGCACCCTGGACGGGTTTGGAGACATATTGGCCGATCCGAACATCGAAAAAGTTCTCCATTCGGGCCGCCAGGACCTGGACCTGCTGGCCGCACATACGGGGCAGGTGCCCACGCCGTTCTTCGATACACAGGTGGCGGCTTCGATGGTGGGCTACGGCGCGCAGGTCGCCTACAGCCAGCTCGTGCAGAAAGTCACGGGCCAGAAACTCGAAAAAGCGCACACCTTCACGAATTGGAGCCAGCGGCCGCTGCTGCCTGAACAGATCAGCTACGCCATCGAGGACGTGCTGTTCCTGTTTCCGATCCACGACCATCTGCACAAACGGCTGACGTCGCTCGGCCGGCTGGAGTGGGTACAGGAAGAATTCGCCCGCCTGCGCGCAACCGTGGGCGCCCACGCCCACGACCCCCGCGAACGCTACCAGCGCATCCGGGGGTGGGAGAATCTCAAGCCCCAGTCGGCCGCCGTGCTTCGCGAGTTGGCCGCCTGGCGGGACGAGGAGGCCCAGCGGCGGAATGTCCCGCGCGGGCGCGTCATCCGCGATGAAGTGCTGGTCGAACTGGCCCGCCGTCCGCCGCACACGGTCGAGGCCATGAAAGGCGTCCGCGGGCTCCATGGCAACGAGGTGGACAAGCGGGGGGAGGCGATTCTCGCGGCTATCCAGCGGGGCCTGGCCATTCCCTCATCCGAATGGCCCGAAGTAGCCCCGTCCAAACGGCCCGAACCGGAATCAGCCGGACTGGTGGACCTCCTGCAAGCCGTCCTCAAGGCCCGCGCCAATGAAGAACACATGACGCCGACGCTCCTTGCGACATCATCCGATTTGCAGGCGCTCGTGGAGGCCAAGCACGACCGTGAGAAGCTGGATCTTCCGATCCTCTCCGGCTGGCGCCGCAAACTGGCAGGGGACTTACTGCTGCAGGTCCTGGCCGGGAAGATCTCCGTCAGTATCGATCACAAGAGCGGAAAACTGAGAGTCGCACACCATTCCTAGAGCAGTTTCTTCACCGTTTCCGCCGGCCGCGCCAGAATCACCTTCTCGCCCTTCTCCACCAGCGGCCGCTGGATCAGATCCGGATGCTTGAGCATCAGGTCGATCAGTTCATCTTCTGACACCTGCTTCTTCGCCAGGCCCAACTCCTTATAGATGTCCTCCTTGGTTCGGAGAATATCCTTGGCCGACAGGCCGGCCTTTTTCAGCAATCCTTTGAGGAGCGCTTTGGTGAACGGCTGCTCATAATAATTGATGGCGGTGAACGGCTGGCCGCTGGCTTCAACCAGCTTCACGGCTTCCCGGCAGGTGGAGCAGGTGGGTTTCTGATAGATCGTGATCTTTGCGCTCATGGTTTCCTTCCCTGTGGCATCTTGACCCGCTTTTTCAGCGCGTGATAGATGATGTGTGGTCGCGCGCGACTGGCGCGACTCGCATGAAACACCGGAATGTCGGAATTTTCTTGCGAGTCTCGCTTTTCCCGCCACTCGCGCGTTTCTCGCACGTATCATTAAATAAGCCTATGCCGACAGCCGGAACCAGTTCAAGTGGGAACTATGCCGTGGCGACCGCCACGCAGCGGGTGCTCAAGGACTTGCGGACGAAACGCAAGGGCCAGCCGGTCTTCGTGGTCGGCCACCTCGCGGATCGGAAAGGCCAGGAGGCGACCTTCGAGGTCTTCAACGAACGGCTGGCGCTGGTGAGGTTTTCGGACGGGGCCACGCTGGGCTATGATCCCCTGGAGCTGTTGCTGCCGACCGAAATCGACGAGACGGGCGTAGGCTTCTTCGAAATTCGCCAGTGCACGCAGTGCGATCAGTTTTTCCCGCTGACTGCCGACGAAGCGGCCTCCGAACAGGAGCCTGCGGCCTGCCCGGCCTGTACCGCCTGACTGAACCTGAGACCTGAGTCCTCAGCGCTCAGTCCGGCCTAGTCCGCCATCGGCGCCATCTCCAGAGCTTTTCTGATCAGGCAGTCTCCCGCGACGCCTTGCAGCTCCATCGGCAGCTGGCTGGAATCAATCACCCTGACCGAATCCAACTTGTACCCGTCCGGGGTCTTCCGGGCCCCCAATCTCAACGAATGGCAGATCTCCAGCGTCCGCCAAATCGGATTCCCGATAATGTGATCCGGGACAAGCAGCACGCTGTCCTCGACCTTGCCTTCTGCGAACACGCGCGCAGCCACTCTGCCAAGGTCTTTGGGAACCTTGGTCACAACGGCAAAGACGAGGGGCGCATCATCCCCCGGCTGTGGCACTTGCGACCATGCGGTTTCCACCGCCAGTGCCAGGATGCCAATTATGAGGAGTATACGGAGGGCCATGTCTATTTCGTAGTATACTGCATGCGCAGCCGAAAGGAGAACCTTGCTTGACCTGCCGCCCCTCGGCTCCTAGAATTCAATCCAGTCGCAACGCGCTTGCGCAGAGGAAAGTACTCCATGCCGCATGATTTCATGCCGGGTCTCGCCGGAGTGCCCGCCGCCAAATCCGCCGTCAGCGATGTGGACGGGGAGCGGGGCATCCTTGAATATCGCGGCATCCGCATCGAAGACCTCTGCGCCAAGTCCTCCTTTCTGGAAACCGCCTCGCTGCTTCTCTCGGGCCGCCTGCCCAGGCAGCACGAGCTTGCCGGCTTTGCCGGCGACATCACCCATCATCGCCGGATCAAGTTCAAAATCGTCGACCTGCTCAAGTGTCTGCCCGAACAGGGGCATCCGATGGACGCCCTGCAGGCCGCCGTGGCCGCGCTGGGCATGTTCTACCCGGGCCGGAACGTCAAGGACATCGATAACAATTACTGGTCGGCCATCCGGCTGATCGCCAAGATCCCGACCATCATCGCCGCCCACGCCCGCATCCGCCGGGGCGACGATCCCATCCCGCCCCGCGACGATCTGGACTTCTGCCGGAACTTTCTCTACATGCTCACCGATCGCGTGCCGGAGCGGATCATCAGCGACACGCTGGATGCCTGCCTGATCCTCCATGCCGAGCATACGATGAACGCGTCGACGTTCACCGGGCTCATCACCGCCTCCACGCTGGCCGACCCCTATACCGTCGTGGCCTCATCCATCGGCGCACTGAAAGGCCCGCTGCACGGCGGTGCGAACGAAGAAGTCGTGATGATGCTGCGGGAGATCGGCGCGCCCGGGAACGTCCGGCCCTATATCGAGAGCAAACTGAAGGCGAAACAGAAGATCATGGGATTCGGACACCGGGTCTATAAAGTGAAAGACCCGCGCGCGGTGATCCTGCAGGGACTGTGCGAACGGCTCTTCAAGGCATGCGGTTCGTCGCCGTTGTACGACGTGGCGGTTGAAACGGAGCGTGTCGCCGCCGGACTCCTGGACGGAAAGAAGATCCACCCGAACGTGGATTTCTATTCAGGCATCGTCTACGACAAGCTGGGCATCGAGGTGGACTGCTTCACGCCCATTTTCGCCATGGCGCGCGTGGCCGGCTGGCTGGCGCATTGGTTCGAGCAACTGCTGGAGAACAAGCTGTTCCGGCCCGATCAAATCTATTCCGGCGAACACAACCGGCCCTACGTGCCCATCGAAGAGCGTAAATAAAATAGTTAATACCTCCCCGCAAAGAGTCTAGGCCCCGGCCCTGTCCCTGCCAGAAAAATCCAGACAACCCTTCCTCTTGACGATCGCTCGGACGGCATTATGTCTTGTCTATCGTTTGGTGCCAATGAGCGTTCGTACATTTAACAGGAGGTATCGTCATGAATGCTGTGATGCGTTGGGACCCGTTTCTTGAGTTGGAAGAGATGTCCTCGCGGCTGAACCGGGTGTGTAACCCGTATTATTCATGACGGCTTCTACTGCAACCGTCGATACGCCGCTGCGACAAGCCTGGCCGCCAGGTCGGCGCGCCCAGGCGGGCGGGCTCGCCGCTCGGTCGGTCAACAGCCTGTTCAAGGCTGCCTCCCTTCCTCGCGGCTCCACGCGCCCGTCTCACAAGGCGTCTCAGCGGTTTCGTCACGAACCCTCATGAATAATGCGGGTTAACCGGCCGGCAGCCCGGTCCACCGATGGCAAGGAAGCTATCACCGTGGCCGACTGGATTCCGACCGTGGATATTGCTGAAACGGATGCGGAATACCAGATCAAGGCCGAGTTGCCGGAAGTGAAAAAGGAAGACGTGAAAGTCACCGTCGAAGACGGCGAGTTGACTATTTCGGGCGAGCGCCGGCATGAGACCGAGGAGAAGGGCAAGAAGTACCACCGGGTGGAGCGGTCCTACGGCAGCTTCGTCCGGAGCTTCACGCTGCCGGATCACGTGGACGACGCCAAGGTGAAGGCCGAATACAAGGACGGGGTGCTGCACCTGCACCTGCCGAAGTCCGAGAAGGCCAAGCCCAAGGCGATCGACGTCAAAATCGGCTAAAAAACAGGATGCCGTCAGAAAGTCGTAAGGTCTACTGGGTTCAGGTCTATCAAGTCAGAAAGTCTGTCAAGTCATCAAGTCTAAACGACCTGAAGACTTTACGACTTTTAGGACGTGATGACTGCGAAGAAGACTTGACAGACTTTTAGGACTTTTGACAGTCCTTGAAAAGATGGTGTGACGTGAGAGGGCCTGCCGAAAGGCAGGCCCTCTTTTTTTGGCTTGTCGGCACGCCCGCCCTGAGGATAAGATGCCTTCCTCACACGCGCAGGAGGGGCGACGCACATATGAAGAAGGGCGTACCAGGCAAGACCGTCAGACCGTCCGGCGCCACCCGCACCGAGCGCGACTCGATGGGCGAACTGGCAGTACCGGCCGATGCCTATTATGGCGTCCAGACCGCCCGCGCCATTGAAAACTTCCCGATCAGCGACCTGCGCTTTCCCAGATCGTTCATCCGAGCCATGGGTCTCATAAAATACGCCGCGGCCAGCGTGAACCATTCGTTGGGCTCGCTCGAGAAGAAACCCGCCGACGCGATCCGCAAAGCCGCCCGCGAGGTGATTGACGGGAAATGGGACACCGAATTCCCGGTGGACATTTTCCAGACCGGCTCCGGCACCTCCACCAACATGAATTCGAACGAGGTGATTTCGAACCGTGCGACGGAGCTGTTGGGCGGCGCGCGCGGCAGCAAGCTGGTGCATCCCAACGACCAGGTGAACCAGGGCCAGTCCAGCAACGACGTGATCCCGACCGCCATTCATGTCGCGGCGGTCGAGATGATTGAGCGGCAATTGATGCCGGCCTTGAAGCGGCTGCACCGGGCGCTCAACGCCAAGGCGCGCACCTTCAACAAGATCGTCAAGATCGGGCGCACCCATCTGCAGGATGCCACGCCGGTCCGCCTGGGCCAGGAGTTCGGCGGATACACCCGCCAGATCGAGTTGGCGCTGGTCCGCGCGAAGCGGGCGCAGGACGCTCTGAAGGAAGTCGCCCTGGGAGGCACGGCCGTCGGCACCGGCCTGAATACCCATCCGGATTTTTCCAGGAAAGTGCTGGCCTTGATCTCCAGGGAGATCGGCTGCACGGTCGAAGAAGCCGCCAATCACTTCGAAGCGCAATCCACGCAGGACTCCGTCGTCGAGGCCAGCGGGGAGTTGCGGACGATCGCCGTGAGCCTGATGAAGATCGCCAACGACATCCGCTGGCTTGGGTCGGGCCCCCGCTGCGGGCTCGGCGAAATCAACCTGCCCGAGACCCAGCCCGGCTCCTCCATCATGCCGGGCAAGGTGAATCCGGTCATCGCGGAATCCGTCACGATGGTCTGCGCGCAGGTGATCGGGAACGACGTGACGATTACCGTGGGTGGCCAGGCCGGCAACTTCGAATTGCTCGTCATGCTGCCGGTCATGGCCTACAACCTGCTGCAGTCCATTGAATTGCTGGCCACGGCCTCCAGCAACTTCGCCAGCCGCTGCGTCGAAGGGATCCAGGCCAACGAACAGCATTGCAAGGATTCCATCGAGGGCAGCCTGGCCATGTGCACGGCGCTCGCACCGGAAATCGGCTACGACGCAGCCGCGAAGGCCGCCAAGGAAGCCTATAAGACCGGGAAAACCGTGCGCCAGATTGCCAAGGAACAGAAGCTCCTGCCGGAGAATCGGCTGGAGAAACTGATGGATCCCTGGCGGATGACGAAACCGGGTGGACCGGTCGGCAGCGCCGGCGGATAAGCTCCGCGCACCGTCATTTCTCCATCTGTACCAGCCTGATTTCGTTATTTTTCCAAATCGCCAAGATGTTTTGACAATTCGCGGTTTTGTGTGCTACCGTCCGCACGTTTTTCGCGCAATTCGAATGGGCTTTGAAGACGCATGAGTACCTCCTCCGGACACATCATCATTGTGGTCGGCGCCGGACCTGCCGGAATGGCCGTCACCAATATGATGGCCAAGGCCGGCCATGATGTGATCGTCCTCAATCGCGACATCAAGTTCGGCGGATTGGCCGAATACGGCATTTTCCCGAGCAAGCTGAAGCTGCGCGGCGGGTTGAAGAAACAATATTGGGACATGCTCGAACAGCCGAACGTCCACTACTTCGGCAATGTCTCGGTCGGCAAGGGGAAGGCCCTTACCGTCGAAGAGCTTCGCAGCCTGGGCGCCAGCGCCATCGTATTTTCCATCGGCGCGCAGGGCACGAAGACCATCGGGGTCGAAGGCGATTCGGCCAAGGGGGTCTTCCATGCCAAGGATGTCGTCTACCATTTCAACCAGCTGCCGGGCTTCGGCGATCGCCCGTTCGACATGGGCAAGCATGTCGCGATCATCGGCGTCGGCGACGTCATGGTGGACATCGCGCATTGGCTGATCCGCTACAAGAAGGTCGAGCGGGTCACGGCAATCGCGCGGCGCGGGCCTTTGGAGCGGAAATATAACCCCAAGGAAATCCGGGCCGTCTGCTCGAACGTGGATCTCGAAGGTCTGAAAAAGGAATTCGACCGGATCCGGCAGCGGCTGGAAGCCGTCGCGCAGAGACCGGACGAAGTGCTCAAAGGCATGACCGACGAATTCATCAAATGCGAGCCCAAAATCAGCGATACCAGGATGGGCTTCCGTTTCCTCGCCTCGCCCAAACGCGTGCTCGTCGATGCCTCAAATCGCGTGCGCGCGCTGGAACTCGAAGAGACCAAGCTGGAACCGAAAGGCGAGGATACGGCCGCAGTCGGCCTCAAGCAGTTCTACGAGTTTCCCGTGGACAGCGTGGTCTTCGCCGTCGGCGACAAAGTCGACGAGACGGTGGGGCTTCCCTATAAGAACGGCAGCTTCGTGACCAACCCGGCCAAGACCGGGAACGATCCGGACGACTCACTCTTCCAGGCCTACGACGAGACCTCGGGCAAGATCGTGGAAGGCGTATTCCTGGCCGGCTGGGCGCGCAAGGCCAGCGAGGGCCTGGTGGGCGTCGCCAAGCGGGATGGGGAATGGTGCGCCGAAGTGGTGATGCGCTATCTCGGAGGAAAATCCCAACTGCCCAAGGCCTCAGCCGGCGAGGTGCTCAAGAAAATCCGGCAGATGCTCTCAACCCGTGGAACGCATGCCGTGGACATCAAGGGTTTGCGCGCGCTGGACGCGGCCGAAAAAGATCACGCCAAGGCCGGCGACTGCATCGGCGAATTCAAATTCACCACGAACAGCGACATGCTGGCCAGGATCGAGAAGTACGCAGGAAAATCCCCCGCCTCCGTAGGCCGTTAATCTCCGCCCCACTTCAGCTTTCGCCTCAGCACATCGTAGTAGGTTCGTTCCGGCAACCGGATCAGCTTGGTTTTGTGCCGGGACGGCGTGATCGTCACCGTATCGCCCTCCCTCATCGCCATGCCGACCTGGCCGTCGAAGGTGACCATCGCGCCCTTGTCATGGCTGGTCAGCGTGATCGCCAGCATGGCCGTGCCCGGCACGAGCAGGGGACGGTGCGTCAGCGTGTGGGGACAGATCGGCGTCACCACCAGCGCGTTGACCGATGGGCTGACGATCGGCCCGCCGGCCGACATGGAGTACGCCGTCGAGCCGGTGGGCGTCGAGAGAATCAGTCCGTCGCCCCTCAGGCTCGTGACAAACTGGCCGTCGATCGCAATCGTCATCGCGATCATGCGTGACAGCTCGCCCTTCGTCACCACTACATCGTTGAGCACCGTCGCGTCCGTGACGCGTTTGCCGCGGCGGTCCAGGCGCGCCCGCAGCATCAGCCGTTCTTCGAGCGAATATTCCTTGGCGAACACCCGCTCCAGCGTTTTATAGAGATGCTCGCCGCCGACTTCCGTGAGAAATCCCAGGCCGCCCATGTTGATGCCCAGGATGGGCACGCTCCGCTTTTCGACCAGCCGTGCCGCGTTGAGCATGGTGCCGTCGCCTCCGAGCACCAGCACCATGTCCGACCTGTCCGCGATCCGGCCTTTATATCGCGAGGCCGTCCTGCCGATAATCGCGGCGGCCTTTGGATCGAGCACCACGTCTTTTCCATGCTCGCGCAGCCACGCGACAAGCTGCGTCAGCGTGGGTTTCATATTGGGAAACTTCGGCTTGGTCAGAATTCCGATGACTTTCATGATGCCCGATCCTCAACGGGCACGAACAGACAGGAGCGAGTCCGGAGAAGTGGAAACGGATTGTACGAGCGGGTGAATTTCCTGTCAATGACAGACATGCCGGCTCGATTTGGAAATCTCCGCCGCGCTCCGATAGTGCCGAGAGTCCTCCCAGTCTTGACAGAACGTCTTTCGACCGATAGAATTGCCCTAGATTTTCGATAACTTCCGTCGTTCCACCATCAACAAGGACCACCAAAGGAGGCGGGATGTTCGAACGATTCACGGATAAGGGCCGGAAGATCATCATCCTGGCGCGCGAGGAAGCTGAGCGCCACCAGAACGACTATCTGGGAACGGAGCATCTGGTCCTCGCCATCCTTCGTGAAACGGACGGGATCGCCCTGACGATCATCAAGAAGATGGGGCTGTCCTCAGAACAAATCCGTCTGGAAATCGAGCGCAACCTGCCGGGCGGCGGAACCACCATGACATTCGGTGAGATTCCGTTCAGCCCGCGCGTCAAGAAAGTCATCGAGTATGCGGTCGAAGAAGCCCGCCTACTCGGCCACAATCACATCGGCAGCGAACACCTGCTGCTCGGCCTCCTGCGGGAAGAGGAGGGCATCGGCGGCAAGATTCTCCGGAGTCTCGGCGCCAATCTCCTGACCGCACGGCAGCTCACCGTGACATTCCTGCGCAAGTCCGCGCCGCGGGAGCGCGATCGCAAGTCCAATACGCCGGCGCTGGATGAATTCGGGCGCGACCTGACCCAACTGGCCCAGGAAGGGCAGTTGGATCCGGTGATCGGACGCGCGGACGAGATCGAGCGCGTGCTGCAGATACTCAGCCGCCGCACCAAGAACAATCCCGTGCTGATCGGGGAGTCCGGCGTCGGCAAGACGGCGATCGTCGAAGGGCTGGCCCAGCGGATCGTGACGTCGGAAGTGCCGGACAATCTGCTGTCCCGCCGCGTGATCGCGCTGGATCTCGGTTCGCTCGTCGCCGGCACGAAGTACCGCGGACAATTCGAAGAGCGCCTGAAAGTGGTCATGAAGGAGATCACCCAGGCGGGGAACATCATCATCTTCATCGACGAATTGCACACGCTCGTGGGCGCCGGGGCGGCCGAAGGCTCGATCGACGCCTCCAACATGCTCAAGCCGGCCCTGTCACGCGGAGAAATCCAATGCATCGGCGCGACCACGCTGGACGAATACCGCAAGCACATCGAAAAAGACGGCGCGTTGAAGCGACGCTTTCAGCCGATCTACGTGCAGCCGCCCAGCGTGGACGAAACGGTCCGGATCATTCAAGGCCTGCGCGACCGGTATGAAGAGCACCACGGCGTCGAAATCACCGAGGAAGCCATCCTGGAGGCCGTCAAGTTGTCGGACCGGTACATCTCCGACCGGTTCCTTCCGGACAAGGCCATCGACCTGATCGACGAGACCGGTTCGCGCGCGAAGCTCCAGACCTATGCCCTGCCGGGCGAGTTGAAAGCGATGGAGCAGGAGCTCAAGAAAGTCTCGCGCGAGAAGGAAATGGCCATCTCCCTGCAGAACTTCGAGGAAGCCGTCAAGTTCCGCGAGGAAGAGGAGCGCCTGCGGAAGCTGCTGGAGGAATCCAAGCGCGAGTGGAAGAAAAACCAGGAGAAGAACAAGCCCGTCATCACCAAGGAGGACGTCGCCTACGTCGTCTCGAAGATGACCGGCATCCCGCTCTTCAAGCTCGAGGAAGAGGAATCGCAGAAGCTGCTCCACATGGAGGAGTTCCTGCACAAGCGGATCGTGGGACAGGAAGAGGCGATTTCGGCCGTCTGCCGGGCGATCCGGCGGTCGCGCGCGGGCCTGAAAGAGGCCAAGAAGCCGATCGGCTCCTTTATCTTCCTCGGCCCGACCGGCGTCGGCAAAACCGAACTGGCGAGAGCGCTGGCGGAATTCCTTTTCAATTCCGAGGAGTCGCTGATCCGCATCGACATGTCGGAGTATCAGGAAAAATTCACCAGCTCGCGCCTGTTCGGAGCCCCTCCGGGCTACGTCGGGTACGAAGAGGGCGGCCAGTTGACGGAGAAAGTCCGGCGCCGGCCCTATTCGGTGGTCCTGTTCGACGAGATTGAAAAGGCGCATCCGGACATCTTCAACGTCATGCTCCAGGTACTGGACGACGGCGTGCTGACGGACAGCCTGGGCCGCAAGGTCGATTTCAAGAACACCGTGGTCATTATGACCTCGAACCTCGGCACGAAGCTCATCCAGAAGGGTGTGTCGCTGGGCTTCCAGCAGGCGGAAGCCGAGCAGAACCGGAAGATCAAGGACGACGTGCTGGCGGAACTGCGGCGGTCGTTCAGCCCGGAGTTCCTGAACCGCATCGATGAAGTGGTGGTCTTCCACCAACTGGAGAAGCTCCACCTCGTCAGCATTGTCGACATCCTTATCAAGGAGCTCAACGCGCGGCTCATGGAGAAGGGCGTCCAGCTCGAAATCACCGACGATGTGAAGCAATGGCTCATCAAGGAAGGCTATCAACCGCTCTATGGCGCACGGCCGATGCGCCGGACCATCCAGAAGAGCATCGGCGACCCCCTGTCGGAAGAGTTGATCCGGGGCCGCTTCAAGGAATCGCGCAAGATCAAGGTCGTCCTCAAGGACGACGCGCCTGCCTTCATCGAGGAAGAAGTGCTGGCTGGGGTTTGAGATCAGCCCCAGCCACACACCTGCCATGATTGCCACCCGCGTTTCCCCACGCGGTATTCGCGCCGGCGCGCACTGATCGTGACGCCCACGTCGCTCGCACCGCCTTCCGACCCTGTCATTCTCGCCATCGAAACATCCTGCGATGAAACGGCGGCTGCCGTCATCGGGCGCGACGGGCTCGTCGCGTCCAGCGTGCTCTGTTCGCAGCACGACGTGCATGGGCGCTATGGCGGAGTCGTTCCCGAGCTGGCCGCGCGGCGTCACATCGAGACCGTGGATACGATCGCGGCGGAGGCCCTTCGCAAAGCGGGGATGGTCTGGACCGACATCCAGGCCGTTGCCGTGACGAACGGGCCCGGGCTGGCCGGCGCGCTGATGGTCGGCGTCAGCTTCGGCAAATCGCTGGCCTACGCGCTGCGCGTCCCGTTGATCGCCGTCAACCATCTGGAAGGGCATATCGCCTCGGCGTGGGTCGACCAGCCGGACTTCCCGACCCCCTGTGTGGTGCTGATCGTGTCCGGCGGGCATACGCATCTGTATCTCGTTCGACCCGACGGCGCCCTGCAGCTCCTGGGGAAAACACTGGACGACGCCGCCGGCGAAGCGTTCGACAAGGCGGCGAAGATTTTGGGGCTCGGGTTTCCGGGCGGACCGGCCATTGACCGGCTGGCTCGAACCGGCCGCGTCGACGTCGTAAAGTTTCCGCGCCCCTATTTAAAACCCGGCAGCCTGGATTTCAGCTTCAGCGGCCTGAAGACTGCGTTGCTGTACGACTGGCAGGATCGCAGCCAGCCGGCGCGTCAGGAGACAGTTGCCGACGTCGCAGCCGGCTACCAGGAAGCCATCGTGGATGTGCTGGTCGAAAAAGCGTTCCGCGCGGTGCGCCGCCATCATGTAATCGCGCTGGCAGTCGTGGGAGGCGTCTCGGCCAATTCCAGGCTGCGTGCGCGGTTCACGGCACGTGCCGCTGAAGCCGGCATCCGGCTGGCCCTGCCGTCGCCGGCGCTCTGCACCGACAACGCGGTGATGATTGCCGCCGCCGGCCGGCGGGCCTACAGCCAGGGACGCCTGGCTGCATGGGATTTGGAAGCCTCGGCCGGTCTGTCGCTGCCGGCCGATGCGGATGCGTCATCGCCGAATTTCCGTTCAACTGGTACAAGGGGAGCATAAGATTCCAACCCTTCACGGCTACACCAACGGTCTCAAAGCCAGCCATCTCCTGAAACTGGAGCATCTGTATCGGCGGCGCGTGCCGGTCACGGCCGTCACCAGCGCCGAGCTGGCCCGATCCTGCACGGAGTTGTCGCACGACATCCGTCGTGAAATAGGTTTGCTCCTCAATCGGCGGGGTGCGGTCGAGGCTGTCTGTGTCGGGCAGGGACGAGAGATGAGCCTGCCGGATTTATCCCGGTTTCGTTCCGGCCCACGCTCGTTGCGAGGCCTCCGCCTGGTGCGGACCTATCTGCAGAACGAGCCGCTGACCCAGCAGGATCTCACCACGCTGGCGCTGCTGCGGCTCGACCTGGTTGCGGCGATCGGCGTGGGGCCGAACGGGCTGCCGGCCGGCATGTCGGTGGCCCACATCGTGCCGCCGAACCCGCAGGGCCGCCTGTATACCGTGCTCCCGGCCAAACCGTTCCATGCCTGGGATCTGGATTGTCTGTCGTTGATCGAATCCATTGAATCCGAACTGGCGGACACGAGAACCGGGCACGATGTGTCCCATGCGACCGAATCGGCGATCCTGATTAGCGCGTCGTCCGCAAGCCGGACTGCGCAGGAAGACCGGATGGATGAGTTGGTCGAACTGGCGCGATCGAGCGACCTGTCCGTCCTGGACACGGTCATTCAGCGCTGCCAGGCCATCAATCCCAAATACCTCATGGGGAGCGGCAAGCTCAAAGACGTCATCATGAAGGCGCTGCAGAAAGGCGCGGATCTGCTGGTGTTCGATCAGGACCTCACGCCGGCCCAGGCGCGGGCCATCGCGGACGTCACCGAGATGAAAGTCATCGACCGGACGCAGCTGATTCTCGACATTTTTGCCAGGAGAGCGCACAGCCGTGAAGGGAAGATCCAGGTGGAGCTTGCCCAACTGCGGTATCTGCTGCCCCGGCTGTCCGGAGCCGGCACGTCGCTGTCCCGGCTGGGCGGCGGCATCGGCGGGCGCGGTCCCGGCGAAACGAAACTGGAAACGGACCGCCGGCGCGTACGCGACCGGATCGCCCACCTGGAACGCGAGCTCGAAGCCTTTAGCCGTCACCGCGATCAACGGCGGGCCCGCCGCTTCCGCCACAAAATCCCGACCATTTCCATCGTCGGTTATACCAACGCGGGAAAGTCCACGCTGTTGAACGCGCTGACGGGCAGCCAGGTCTCGGCCGAAGACCGTCCCTTCGAAACGCTCGATACGTCTAGCCGGCGCCTGCGATTTCCGCGGGACCGCGAAGTCATCATCACGGATACAGTCGGCTTCATCCGCGACCTGCCCAAGGCGCTGGTCGGCGCCTTCATGGCCACCCTAGAGGAACTCCGCGATGCCGACCTGCTCCTGCACGTGATCGACGCCAGCAGCCCTCGTCTGGATACCCAGATCGACGCGGTGGAGAAAATTCTCGGGGAACTCGGCCTGGCACATATTCCACGCATCCGCGCCCTCAACAAATGCGACAAACTGACGCCGGGCGAGATCGCCGGACTCTGCCGGCACTACCGCGCCCTGGCGATCTCCGCCGTCACGTCGAGCACCCTGGCGCCGCTGGTCGAGACATTGGCCGATGCCTTGATCGAGCATGCGGCCCAGTCATCGGTGGATTCCGGCGTGCCTGGTCTGGCCACTCGCGTCGTGTGATCCATGCCGGTCGCGCATCGTCAGAAGCAGCCCGCACCGGCCCGCGCGCGCGCGGCGCGTATTTTCCGCGCCCTGCAGGGAACCTGTCCTGCTCCGCAGGTCGAGTTGCGGTACCGGACAGCCCTGCAACTGCTGATCGCGACCATCCTGTCGGCCCAATGCACGGACCAGCGGGTCAATCAGGTCACGCCGGCATTGTTCCGGCGCTACCGGACAGCCGGCGACTACGCCGCCGCCGATCCGGTGGAACTGGAACGCCTGATCAAATCCACTGGATTTTTCAAGAGCAAAGCACGGAATATCATGGGGTGCTGCCGGGCATTGCTCGACCGCTTCGGCGGAGAAGTCCCTGATACCATGGAGGCACTGGTGACGTTGCCGGGTGTCGGGCGGAAAACGGCCAACGTGGTGCTGGGCAAACATTTTGGAAAACCGGCCGTGGTCGTCGACACGCATGTCATTCGCGTCTCCCAGCGGCTCGGACTCTCGGCCAGCGGAGATCCGGAGCGGATCGAAGAGGATCTGCAACGATTGATGCCGCCGGGCAAATGGACCGCCGGCTCGCAGCGACTCCTGTTGCACGGCCGGTACGTGTGCCTGGCGCGGGCACCGAAGTGCCGTGACTGCGGCGTGTACGCGCTCTGCCGATGGAAGGGGAAACAACCGCGATGATCCGAAGCATGACCGGCTATGGCCGCCGCCAGGCTCCCTGGGCCGGAGGCACGGTCACCGTCGAAGTGCGATCCGTCAATCACCGCTTCTGCGAGATCGCCGTGCGCCTCCCGCGGGGCATGGCACAGCTTGAGGACGGTCTCAAGGAACTCATCCAGCGCCACTGCGTCAGGGGGCGGATCGACCTCACGGTGTCCCTGAGCGGCGGGAAGGAGACGCGCACGACCGTCAGCCTGGACCTCCAACTGGCTGAACAATACCACCGGCTGCTCGATCAGCTTCGACGGAAGTTCAGCCTGGCCGGATCGATCGACCTGGCGCTGCTGGCCGGACTCCGGGACCTCATCGTCGTGACCGAGCAGCCTGTCAGCGACAAGGCGCTGCACACGCTCGTCAAGCGGCTGGCCGCCGGCGCCGTGACCGATCTGGACCGCATGCGCCAGCGCGAGGGGAAGGCGCTGGCCGCGCACCTCACCGCCCTGCTGGCGGGCATCGAGAAGGAGCTGGCGCAGATTGCCGCGCGAATCCCCCAGGCGGTGCAGGAGCACCACGCCCGCATGAAGGGACGCATCGAGAAGCTGCTCGAACCGGGTCGGGCCGACGCGGGCCGGCTGGAGCAGGAGTTGGCGGCCTTTGCCGACCGGAGCGACGTCAGCGAAGAGCAGGCACGGCTGCGCTCGCACCTGGGCCAGTTTCGGGATACCATGAAGAGCCCGGACTCCATTGGCAAGACGCTTGATTTCCTGCTGCAGGAAATGGGACGCGAAACCAACACCATCGGCTCCAAGGCGAACGACGCCCAGATTGCCGGCCACGTCGTACGAATCAAGGGAGAACTGGAAAAGCTCCGCGAACAAGTGCTAAATATTCAGTAGCCGGGCAGGCGGGGAGAAGGCGGCGGGTACGGCATGGCCATCGAGCGACGCGGGATACTGTTCGTGGTTTCGGCTCCATCAGGAGCGGGGAAAACAACGCTCTGCAAAGAGCTCGTCGCCGCCATCCCGGGCGTGCATTCGTCCATCTCCTATACGACGCGCAAGCCGCGTCCCGGAGAAGTGCATGGTCGGGATTCCTATTTTGTCGATGAAGGGGCCTTCCAGGACATGGTCCAGCGGAATGACTTTGCGGAATCGGCGCGGGTCTACGACCATTTCTACGGCACGCCGAGGCAGGCGCTCACGGACATGATGGAGAAAGGGCTCGACGTGCTTCTGGAAATCGATACGCAGGGCGCCATGCAGATCAAAAAGAAGTTCTCGGACGGCGTCTACATCTATATCCTGCCGCCTTCCATCGACGTCCTCCGCACCCGGCTCATTCAGCGGGGTGACGCTCCGGAGGATATCCAGCGCCGCATGCAGAAGGCCAGGCAGGAAATCCTGAACTACAGGGAGTATGATTACATCGTCCGCAACGAAGATCTCAAGCAGGCTTCGCAGGAGTTGCAGGCCATCCTCCAGGCCGAGCGCACACGCACGAAGCGCGTGGACATCGGCTGGCTGGAACGGAATTTCATCACCGACCCCACATCCATATAAAGGAGTATCAGCATGATCGACGCACTTTCGTTGTTGCCGGTATACACGCATGATCAAATCGATTCGCGGCACCGGCTCGTGATCGCCACCTCGCAACGCGCCAAGCATCTCATGCAGGGCGCGCGGCCGATAGGCACCCCCAGATATCTGAAAGCGACCTCCATCGCGCTGGACGAGATGCTGAACCAGAAGATCGCCTTCCTGACTGGAAAAGAGGCCCGGCAGGCCATCAAGGAAGCCAAGCGCGGCAAGGACAGCGAAATGGAGCGCATGGCCGTGGCGGCCGCCCGCGAGGACGTCCGTGAAATCAAAAAAGAGCTGAGCGTGTACGTCGACGATTCCACAAAACCGGCCGAGGCGGAAGCAGAGGAATAACGGCGTGGGGCAGGCTTTGGACAGGGTCTTGACGGGGAAACGCATCCTCCTGGGTGTCAGCGGCAGCATCGCCGTCTACAAGGCGGTCGAATTGTTGCGTACATTGATGCGGGAGGGTGCGGAAGTATCCGTCGTCATGACCGAAGCCGCCACGAAATTTGTCGCTCCCCTGACCTTCGAAGTGCTGTCCCGCAAGCCGGTGGCGACCGATCTGTTTGCCGCGCATCAGGAGATGCTCCATTTGACGCTTCCAGAGGAGGCCGACGTGCTGGTCATCGCGCCCGCGACTGCCCATACGCTGGCCAAACTGGCGCTGGGCCTGGGAGACGATCTGCTGAGCACCATGGTCCTCACCGCGTCCTGCCCGCTGATCGTGGCGCCGGCCATGGACGGCGGGATGTGGGACCATCCGACGGTGCAGGAGCATGTTGCGCAGTTGCGCGCGCGCGGCGTGACCGTGCTCGACCCGATCGAAGGTCCGCTCGCATCCGGCAAAATCGGGAAAGGCCGTTTGACGGACGAGCAGACCATCGTGGCCTCCATCGAGGCCTGCCTGCTTCCCGCGCGCGATCTGGCCGGCCAGCGCGTGATGGTGTCTGCGGGCCCCACGCAGGAACCGATCGATCCGGTCCGGTTTCTCTCCAACCGGTCCTCCGGAAAGATGGGCTATGCGCTCGCGCAGGCCGCCCGGGAACGGGGCGCGGACGTGCTGCTGGTCAGCGGCCCGACGGCGCTGCCGGTTCCTCCCGGCGTGCGGTGCCTGCATGTCGAAACCGCCGAGGACATGGCCAAGGCGCTGACGACGAATTTCCGCTGGTCCACGATTGTCATCATGGCGGCGGCTGTGGCCGACTTTCGCCCGGACAAACCGTCCGGCCAGAAGATCAAAAAGCAGACCGGTGCGTGGAAGACCCTGGCCCTGGCGCCGACCGAGGACATTCTCCACACGCTCTCCCGGCAGCGGACCAGGCAAATCCTGGTCGGATTCGCGGCTGAAACCGAAGCGCTTCTTCCGCATGCCCGCAAAAAGCTGCAGGACAAGGACCTCGACCTGATCGTCGCCAACGATGTCACGGCCGACGGCGCGGGATTCGGCTCGGATCACAACGCCGCCACGCTGTTGACCCGGGACTGCACCAGCACAGCGCTTCCGCTCATGCCCAAACGCGAGCTCGCCGACCGCATCCTCGATGCACTGCAGCCGATCATCAAACGCGCCGCGATGCCGAAACCCCGTTAGCCGGCGGCGTTTCACAGTTCGAACCGCCCCTTTGTTTGACCCGATTCAGCGAGCCTGTTACAATGAGCCGATTTTTGACGCGTGTCTTACGTGACAACCCTTGCTGACAATGGGCTGAGAAGCGCGCATGCTGCATGTGCTGGTTTTGCATGGCCCCAATTTGAACCTTCTGGGGAAGAGGGAAAAGTCCATCTATGGGACCACCTCGCTCAAAACCATCAATGCCGGGATCATGAAGTTCGCCAAAAAAGAACGGCTGCGCGTCGAGATCAGGCAATCCAATCTCGAGGGTGAGCTGGTGTCCTGGATTCAGGCAGCCAATACGAAGTTCGACGGCATGGTCATCAATCCGGCCGGATACACCCATACGAGCGTGGCGATCAGGGACGCCATTGCCGCCGTCGATATTCCGACCGTCGAAGTCCATCTGACGAACATCTACAAACGGGAGGAGTTCCGGCACCACTCCTATATCGCCGGAGTGGCGCTCGGCCAGATCTCCGGATTCGGCCCGGACGGATACGTGCTCGGACTCCGGGCCCTCATGGAGCACCTCAAATCCGCGCGCACCCCCTCGGCCCGCTGACGCGCTCGTTCCAATCAACGAAGGAGGACACGGTTCGTGATTTCGACCGCAGATTTTCGCAACGGCGTGCGCTTGGAGATCGACGGGGAACCCTTTTACATCGTCGAGTTTCAGCACGTAAAACCGGGAAAGGGCGGCGCCTTCGTCCGGACCAAGCTGAAAAGTTACACGTCGGGCAACGTGATTGACCGCACGTTCCGGTCCGGGGAGAAATTCGACGAGCCGGATCTCGAAGAGCGCGAAATGCAGTTTCTGTACGCGTCAGGCGATACCTATGCGTTCATGGACACCAAGAACTACGAGCAGTTCACCTACGAGAAGAAACAGCTCGGCGAGAACGCGGATCTACTGAAGGAAAACATGGTCGCCAAGATCCTGATCTACGAGCACCGCCCGATCGCCGTCGAACTGCCCATTTTCATCGAGCTCAAGGTCGTGGACGCAGAGCCTGGCGTCCGCGGGGATACCGCCTCGGGGGGCACCAAGCCGGCGGTCGTTGAAACCGGCGCCATCATCAAGGTTCCCCTCTACATGGAAATCGGGGAGACGATCAAAATCGACACCCGCACGCGCCAGTATGTGGAGCGCGTGAGATGAAGAAGCGGGCAGCCACGCGGGGATCGGGCCGGAAGCAGGCCGATCCTGACGGTTCAACCATGCCTGAGAACAACCATCTCGACAAGGAAGTTCATCATCTCGTTGAACTCCTGAATCAGCACGAGCTGACCGAGTTGGAGGTTGAGCACAAGGGGATGCGGATCCGCGTGCGGCGCGGAGGAGGCGCCGACACGATTCCAACCGTCGTGTCCGAACCGGGCCGGGCGGGCCTGGACCGGAAGGGCGAATCGGCCGAAACAGCCGCGCAGGCTCTTGCGGCGGAAGCGCTGGCGACCGTGGCCTCGCCGATCGTCGGAACGTTTTACCGGTCGCCATCCCCCGATGCCGACCCCTACGTCGACGAAGGCGACTTCGTGAAAAAGGGGCAGGTGCTCTGCATCGTCGAAGCGATGAAACTGATGAATGAAATCGAATCGGAGGTGGACGGCCGCGTACACAAGATCCTCGCGGAAAGCGCCAAGCCGGTCGAGTATGGACAGCCGCTCTTCCTCATCGATCCCACTGCGACGCCCTGATCGACGTCCGGCGTGAAGGGGTCATCCCGTGTTCAAAAAAATCCTGATAGCCAATCGCGGCGAGATCGCACTCCGGGTCATCCGGGCCTGTAAGGAGCTCGGCATCCGGACCGTCGCGGTCCATTCGGACGTCGACGCCAACTCGCTGCACGTCCGCATGGCCGACGAACATGTCTGCATCGGGCCGGCCGACAGCTCGCTCAGCTACCGCAACATTCCCAACGTGCTGAGCGCGGCGGAAGTCACCGGCGCCGACGCCATCCATCCCGGATACGGATTTCTTGCCGAAAACGCGCACTTCGCGGAAGTCTGCGAATCGATCGGCGTCCGGTTCATCGGCCCGACATCGGACCACATCGCCATGATGGGCGACAAAGCCAAGGCCCGGGAAATCATGGCCCGCAAGGGCATTCCGCTCATGCCGGGAACAGGCGAATTGAAAAGCGAGCAGGAGGCCCTGGAGTCGGCTCGCAGGATCGGCTTCCCGGTCATTTTCAAAGCCACGGCCGGAGGCGGCGGACGCGGCATGCGCGTGGTCAACAAGGAAGAGGATCTCACGCGGGCCTTCCAGACCGCTCAGGCGGAAGCCAAGTCCAGTTTCGGCAATGACGCCGTCTATCTGGAAAAGTTTTTTATCGAGCCGCGCCACATCGAAGTGCAGATCCTGGCCGACGAGAAGGGCCGCACGGTCTACCTGGGCGAACGGGACTGTTCGATCCAGCGGCGTTACCAGAAACTGCTCGAAGAATCCCCGTCTCCGGTCATCGATGAGCGGCTGCGGCGGGAAATAGGGAACGTGGCGGTTGAAGCCGTCCGGTCCGTGCATTACCGGAATGCCGGCACGGTGGAGTTCCTGCTGGACAAGGACCACAACTTCTACTTCATGGAAGTCAACTCGCGGATTCAGGTGGAGCATCCCGTGACGGAAATGATCACCGGGATCGATCTGATCAAGGAACAAATCCGGATCGCCGCGGGGCAGCCCCTGGCCTACCGGCAACAGGACATCAAACTGGTCGGACACAGCATCGAGTGCCGCATCAACGCCGAATGCCCTGATAAATTCACGCCGTGCCCGGGCACCGTGACGCGTTTCCACCAGCCCGGCGGCCTGGGCATCCGCGTGGACTCGGCAATCGAAAGCGGCAGCGTCGTCGTTCCGCATTACGATTCGATGATCGCCAAACTGATCGTCCACGGGCAAAACCGCGACGAGGCCATCGCGCGGATGAAACGCGCGCTGGATGAATTCGTCATCGAGGGCATCAAGACGACGATCCCTCTGCACAAACGGATCATGGATGATCCCGACTTCCAGAAAGGCCGCGTCTCCACCGGATTTTTGGAACGGTTCACCGCCGGCCCGTCCGCCTGATCCCGTGTCGCCGTCTTCGACGCCACCGTCCACGCTCAACGGCCTCTACGTCATTCTTGATCCCGACGCATCGCGGGGGCGGCCGCTGCCCGATATCCTCAGGCAGGCGGCCGACGGCGGAGCGCGGCTCTTTCAATATCGCAACAAAACGGCCTCCATGCTGACGGCCTACAGGGAGGCGGTACCGTTGCGGCAGGCTGCGGCGGATGCCGGCGCGCGCTTCCTGATCAACGACCGGTGTGATCTGGCTCTGGCGGTGGATGCCGACGGCGTCCATCTCGGCCAGCAGGACTTGCCGATCCGGATGGCCCGCACGATCATGGGAGCCGGAAAGTTGATCGGAATTTCGACGCACACGGACGCCCAGGTGGCCGCCGCAAGCAAGGCAGGCGCCGACTATCTTGGATTCGGCCCCATCTTTCCGCCGGCCTCCAAGCGCGATCACGATCCCGTGGTGGGGATCGAGGGGTTGCGCCGAATCAGGCCGTTGACGTCCCTGCCGGTCTTCGCCATCGGCGGAATCACCCCCGGCCATGTGCGCTCGATTGTCGAGGCAGGCGCGGACGGCGTCGCCGTCATCTCTTCGATTTCGCGCGCGAGCGACGTGACTGCCGAGGCGCGTGAGTTCGTGTCGCAGTTCCCGTCACCAGATCCGCCAGGTCGCTGATCGCGGCGCTTCCGGCCGTTGCGGCAAGTCCCTGTTCCCAGGAGGCGGGAAGAAGCGGTTCGTAGGGGAGCGGGCCGATCACCGGCACGCCGCTGCGCGTCCTGAGCAGGGCGACTGTGGACGTCTGCTGCATGCCGTCCACAGTCGCCGGCGCAGCAGCCCGTGTCTGGTTCAGAATAATTCCTGCAATCGGGATCCGTCGCCGCTCGAGAGACTCGACTGTCAGGAGCACGTGGTTGATGCTGCCGATGGCCGTGCGGCCGACGACCACCACCGGCAGGCCCAACCGCTCGATCAAATCCCGCATGTCGGCTTTGTCTGAAAGAGGCACCCGGACGCCTCCGGCGCCCTCGACCAGCATCAACGAGTGCCGTGCCGCCAGCACGCGAAACGCCGCCAGGATCCTGTCCACCCGGATGATCGTACCGGTCCGCCGCGCGGCATCGAGCGGAGCAAGGGGATCGGGGAACCGGTACGGACTCATGGCTTCCACCGGATCGGTCATGCCGGCCGCGGCATAGAGACGGGCCGCATCGGATCCGGACGCGCCCTCACCCCCATAGCCGGTTTCGACCGGTTTCATCACTCCGACGGACAGCCCGCGCTGCGCGAGGCACGCAGCCAGCGCCGCCGTCACGAGGGTTTTCCCAACGCCGGTGTCGGTGCCCGTAATAAAACAGCCGCGAAAGGATTGTTTCATTGACGATTTACTCATTGAATCATTGCAAGACTGTGAGCCTGGACCGTGAAATCTGTGAATGAGCCAATGATCCGATGACTCAATGAAAAAATTCTTTTAGAAAATCCTGCTATCGAAGTTCCAGACTTGCCCGGATACATCCCGCAACCGGGCCAGCCGGCAGATTGAGTCGGCGACAGCTTCCAGCGAAGATGTCCGGCCGAGAACATGACCGGCCGGACCTTCCTCCGGGAAAGCCGCCCCTGCCAGGTCGGTCCTCTGCCAGCCGGGAAACACGACATTGACGCGGACATTGTATGCGCCCCATTCCTTCGCCGCCGTTTTGGCCAGGCCCACCAAACCGGCTTTCGACGCCGCATACGCCGCCTGGCCGGCGCCTCCCTGCACGCCGGCCAGCGAACCGACGACGATCACCGCGCCGTCACGCTGCTTCAGCATGACCGGACCGGCCGCCTGCAGGCAATGGAACGTGCCCGTCAGATTGGTGTTGACGACTGTCTCCCAGGCCTCCGCATCCGCTCGCAGCACAAGCGCGCCGGACGCCACGCCGGCATTGCAGACCATCGCATCCAGGCGTCCCCACCGTTCGGCAAGCTGATCGACCATCCCGTGCACGTGCTTGCCGTCACGAATATCGGCTTGAAGGCACAGGGCGACGCCGCCATGCTTACGCACCAGCGCCGCCGTGCGCGCGGCATCCTGTGCGCGCGTCCGATAATGGACGCCGACCCGCCACCCGGCCTTTCCGAACGCCACGCAAATGGCCCGGCCGATTCCGCCCGATCCTCCCGTCACCAGAACAGCCGGACGGGCTGGAAAAGCACGAGACACGGTCCTGCGTCGCTGTGGGCGCGGTTTCGGCATAGACGAGAGGCATTATCCTTAATCGGTTCGACGAATGGCAAGGCAACGGCGGCGTGGCGGCATTGTTGCGGGTCCGATAGCCGATATGCTACGGTGCCGCCTCGCGCATGAGCCACCACGACATGGTTGATCGATTGCACCCACATCGTCTGCTCGGCGTGCTGCTGATTGCGGCCGGCCTGTTCATTTTTCCGGAGAGCACTTCACTCGCGCAGTCCGGTTCGCCCCGGGAAACGATTGCCGACGGCCACCTGTATTTCCCCGATGCAGTTGGAAGCCGGTGGCGTTATCGTGGACGCGTGGAGGAATGGCCGTTGCAAAAAATCTCCACGACCAAGGCCTACGCCAACATCTCCACGGTCTCAGGCACTCAGACGGTCAAAGGCGTGACGGTCACCGTCTTTCACGACTCGAACCCCGGCAACCACGGTCCGACCGACAGTTATTACCGCCGCGATGCCGTCGGCGTCGTCTATTACGGCTCGTCGCCTGGAACGCCCATCGAGCGCCAGATCATCCCGTATCAGATCATCCGGTTCCCCATCGACATCCCGTCTTCATTCCAGCAATTCGACCGGAAAGGAATCGATTTCGGCGATGATGTGGACGGGGACGGCACGCAGGACAAAGCGGACGTGGAAGCATCCGTGACTGTGACGGGAAAGGACTCGGTCTCGGTCCCCGCAGGCTCCTACACCGATGCCATCCGCATGGAAGCCCGGATGTCCCTGCGCATCCACCTGTCGAAATCGAAGCGGTCCGTGGTCAGCACGGACGTGCTCACGGCATGGTTCGCCAGGGGAGTCGGGCTCGTCAAGTACACGGAACATCAGGAGATGCCGCCCGCCGCGACGGACCGGGGACGGATCACCGAGATTACCGAGGAGCTCGAAGAAGCGGATGTCAAGACACCGTCCGCCTTCAATCCAACTGGGCCGGAGGAGCGAATCCACGCCGCAGCGTATTCTCGCTGATAACCCGCGCGACCATGAACTGCGCCAGATAGTCCTCGCCGCCTGCTTTCGCCCCGATGCCTGACAACCGATAACCGCCGAACGGCTGCCGTCCCACCAACGCGCCGGTGATGCCGCGATTGATGTAGAGGTTGCCGGCTTCAAACCGCTCACGTGCCTTCTGCACGTTGACCGGACTGCGCGAGTAGAGACCTCCGGTCAGCGCGTAGCAGGTGCTGTTGGCCAGATCGATCGCCTCGTCGAAATCGCGCGCCTTCATGACGGCCAGCACCGGTCCGAAAATTTCTTCCTGGGCCAGGCGATGTTCGGGACGGATATCGGCAAAGACCGCCGGACCGATAAAATGGCCGG
>MHEU01000072.1:25041-36087 GCA_001805245.1 Nitrospirae bacterium RIFCSPLOWO2_02_FULL_62_14
ACCACCAGCCGGCCTTCCCGCTTCCCCGTTTCAATGTACTCCCGCACGGTGGCGCGGGCCCGCTCATCGATCACCGGCCCCACGCGGTGGCCGGGATCCTCCGGCGGACCGATCGGCAGGCTTTCCACTGCCTCGGCCAGCCGTTTGAGGAAGAGGTCATGGACGGCTTCGTGCACGATGGCCCGGGAACAGGCCGAACACTTCTGTCCCTGGTAGCCGGTGAAGGACGCCACCACGCCGGTCACCGCCTCGTCGAGATCGGCGGTAGCGTCGACGATGATGGCGTTCTTGCCGCCCATTTCGGCGATCACGCGCGTGACGGCGCGCTGCCGCGGAGCCATCTGCGCCGTTTCAGCCAGGATCCGGAGCCCGACGGCTTTGGAGCCGGTAAAGGCCACGAGTTGCACGTCAGGATGGGCGACCAGCGCCTGGCCGACCTCCGGTCCTCCCGGCACGCACTGCAGCACTGCGCCGGATACTCCCGCCTCGGCAAGGATGCCGGCGAGCAGCGTTCCCATGATCGGTGCGCGCTCGGAGGGCTTGAACAGCACGGCATTGCCGGTCACCAGGGCAGCCGTCACCATTCCGGTCGGAATCGCCAGGGGAAAGTTCCAGGGCGCAATCACCGCCGCGACGCCGCGTGGCGCGTACACCAGATGATTCAATTCGCCCGGCTCGTGGCCAAGCCGCCGGGGCCTTCCCAGCCGGATCATTTCCCGGGCGTAGAATTCACAAAAATCGATCGCTTCCGCCACATCCGCGTCTGCCTCAGGCCACGATTTTCCCGTTTCGAAGATTTCCCACGCGGCGAGTTCCTCGCGCCGCCGGCGCATCAATGCCGCAGCCCGGATCAGCGCCTCCGCGCGGCGCCCGGCCGGGACGGCTGCCCATGCATCGCGGGCTGCCTGCGCATGCTCGACCAGTCGCGCGACATCAGACGGAGCAAAGCTCCGGCAGCGTCCGACGATTTCCGACGGGTCCGAGGGATTGCGCGAGATCAGTTCGGCTCCGGAGGCCGGAACGGATGCCGGGGACGGCCACTGGCGATTGAACTGCCGCCTGACGGATCCGATCGCCTCGCGGAACGCCGTGCGCGATGATTCCTTCGAGAAATTGCGATGCGGTTCGTTCCGGAACGGACGTTCGGTCGGAGAGGCTGCCGCATCCTCGACGGCCGGCCCGGTCGGCTGCGCCACGGCCGGCGGTGCCAGCAACCGGTCAATCGACTCGTGCCCCACATATTCCTTCCTGAGAAACGATTCGTTGGAGGTATTCTCCAGCAGCCGCCGGACCAGATAGGCCATGCCGGGCAGAAGCTCGCCGACAGGAGTGTAGAGCCTGATGCGGCGCCCCAATTGCGCGACGGCTGCCTGGAGCGGTTCCGCCATGCCGTAAATCATTTGGTACTCGCAGGCATGAGCAGGCAGCCCGGCCGCCTGCACGGCCGCTTCCGCATGGGCGAGGGTGCGGAGATTGTGCGTGCCGAACACCGGCCGGATGTCCGTGGCATGGCGAATGAGTGCAAGAATAAGCCGTTCGTAGTTCGCATCTGTGCCGGATTTGTGCTCGAAGAGGGGAACGGGCCAGCCGCGCTGGCGGTACCGCACCGTATCGGCGTCCCAATAGGCGCCCTTGACCAGGCGGATGGTGACCGGCGCGCCGCGAGACCGGACCCACCGGATCAGCCCGTTCAGGTCCGCCTCGGCATCCTGGTGATAGGCCTGCAACGCGATACCGCCGTGCGGGTAGGTCCGGTACGCCTCCTCAGACAGCAGCCGTTTGACGATCATCAGCGTGAGATTCTTCAACTCGGCCTGCTCCATATCGACGGTGATCGCGGCCGGCAGGGCCATCGCCTCATCGAGCAGCGGCCGCAGCCGCGCGGCCACGGCGCGATAGGCGCCCTCCGGATCAATCGGGTCCAACTGTGAGTATAGGGCCGAGAGCTTCACGGACAGATTCACGCGGGGAACGGCTCCGAGATGATCCCGCTCCAGCAGCGGCAAGGCCGGCCACGATGCGGTTGCGCGACCGAGCACGCTCAAGGCGGCCAGGCACTGGTCTCGGTATTTGTCCGCTTCGCGTTCGCTGACGGTCGCCTCGCCCAGCAAATCCACCGAATAGCCGCGGCCCTCTTTCCACAAGCGCGCAAGCGTCGGCAACGCCTGTTCGATCGACGCGCCGGCGATGAACGTCCGGGCCATCTGCTCAACCTGGCTTCGAATCGCCTTGGCGCCCAGGCTGGCGCCCACACCGGTTGCCGAGACCGACCGCAAACCCCATTGGAGGGAGACCGGCACGGATGTGTCTCTGAAATACTCGTTCAGCAATGCGGCGACCTGCGCATCGCTGCCGAGGGAGGGGAGGACATCGACAAACCGGAAGAGTTGAACCTTGAAGGCCTCGTCCTTGAGGCACAGGTCCATCAGCGACGAGGACCACCATTGGGATTGGAAAATTGACGGGGCTTGCCCTGCCGACCTGCCGGCCAGGTCGAGGCCAATCCGGCGGATGGCGGATTCGATGTCGGAAACTGAGTCTGTCATGAAGGTATCTGAAGCCGGAGATTTCTCAGTCAGTATACACCGCCATGAATCTCAAAAAAATGCTTGTATTATGGGCATCATATTGTTATTATTATTGAAATCCAGAAACAGAGCCGGTCCGGGAGGGATACTGTGCAAGCAGCAACGCGTCCGCGTGATTATCTGACCATCATCATCTTTTCGATCGTGACCCTGGGGGCCATGATCGGGGTGCCGGCCTACGCCTATTATTACGATTTCACCGCGTTCGATTGGGCGATGTTCGCCGCCCTCTACATGGTGACGGGACTCGGCATCACGGTCGGCTACCATCGCATGATCTCCCACCGGAGCTTCGATGCACCGGGGTGGGTGCGGGCCTGTTTTCTGATCGCCGGCGGTTGGGCCCTGCAGAATTCAGCCCTGAAATGGTGCGGCGACCACATCCGTCACCACGCGGTCTGCGACGGAAATGACGACCCCTACAACGCCCTGCGGGGATTCTGGTACAGCCATTGCGGCTGGCTCTTCGAAAAATCCGCGCCGGAAGACAACGCGAAATACGATGGCAAGCTCCGCAAGGATCCGCTGATCATGTGGCAGCATCGCTATTATCTTCCGATCATTCTGTCCGGCCTGGCGCTGCCGTTTGCCGCCGGCGTGGCCGTCAACGGCAGCTGGATGGGCGGCCTGAGCTGCTTCCTCCTGGCCGGGGTGTGCCGGATTTTTCTCGTGTTGAACTCGACCTTCTGCATCAACTCCATCTGCCACATCTGGGGCGAGCAGCCCTACGGCTCCAAGGACAGCAGCCGGGACAGCTGGTGGGTCTCGCTGATCACGTTCGGCGAGGGCTACCACAACTATCACCACATGTATCTGCGCGACTACCGCAACGGGCCCCAGTGGTATAACTTCGATCCCTCGAAGTGGCTGATTTTTTCACTCTCCAAGCTCGGGCTGGCCTACAACCTGCAGCGGCGGTCCAGCTAGGTCTTTTTCCCGCCACGGTAGGCCCACGGGCCACTTGTCACTGATCGAAGCCATCGTATAGAGTGTGCCTGGCACACGTCTGTTCAATCCTCAGCGAGGTCACGATGGCGGGCGACGCACCAGGCCACATGCACGGCCACTCCGAGCAGCCTAAGCCCAATCTGCTGCCCGATGTGAAGCACATCGTCGCCATCAGCAGCGGCAAGGGGGGAGTCGGCAAATCCACGGTCGCCGCGAACCTGGCTGTCGCCCTGGCGGCCTCCGGCGCCAGGGTCGGCCTGATCGACGCCGACATCTACGGCCCCAACATCCCCATGATGCTGGGCGTCGGCAAACCGCCGGAACAGAAAGACGGCAAACTCCTCCCGGCGGAAAGCTACGGCGTCAAGCTCATCTCCATGGGCTTTTTCGTGCCGGAGGAAAAAGCGATCGTGTGGCGCGGACCGATGGTGCACACCGCCATCCAGCAGTTCTTCCGCGACGTCATCTGGGGCGAACTGGACTATCTCCTCATCGATCTGCCGCCCGGCACCGGCGATGCGCAATTGAGCATCTCGCAGCTGGTGACGCTCTCCGGCGTCATTACCGTCACCACGCCGCAGGAAGTCGCGCTGCACGACGTGCGCAAGGGCATGATGATGTTCAAGGGAGTCAACGTGCCGCTGCTCGGCGTCATTGAGAATATGAGCTACTACATCTGCCGCCACTGCGGGGAACGCGAGGAGATTTTTTCCCACGGGGGAGGGCAGCGGGCGGCCGAAACACTCGGCATCCCGTTTCTGGGGGCCATCCCCATCGATACGGCCATCCGGACCGGCGGCGATGAAGGGATGCCGATCGTGGCCGCCAATCCGGACTCGCCGCTGGCCAAAACCTTCAGAGACATCGCAGCCAAAATCGCCGGCGAGCTGAAACAGCAGGAATCCGGCTCGGCGGCCGGCGGAGGCATCGCCAGCCTTCTGAACAAGATCAAGCGTCCGGCGTCAAACGCCTAGCCTTCATTTCAGAGAACGCTCTCATGGCAGAATTCGTGCGAATCGCGTGCACCGCAGACATCAAACCAGGCACCGGAACGACGATCGAAGCAGGCGGAAAATCCCTTGCCGTCTTCAATGTCGGTGGTGCCTACTATGCGATTGATAACACATGTGTCCACCGCGGAGGCCCACTCGGCGAAGGTGACTTGGACGGGGATGTGGTGATGTGTCCCTGGCACAACTGGACCTACGACGTCACAACGGGCAGATGTATCAACAACCCATCGGCCTGCGTGAAATCGTACCCTGTGCAAGTCGAAGGGACCGACGTCAAGGCGCAGCTCTGACTTCACAGGTAACCCGTTTCTCACACCAAGAGGAAGGATCACATGACCTCTCAGCCGAGCACGCGGAGCCACATCGAAACCACCGAATTGCTGGTCCGGCTCTATGTCTTTCTGAACCAGTACCTCGATCGCTGCATCAACGAGGCGGCGCACCAGTCCTACCCGGAAGCAGAACTCAAAAAGCACCTGGAGGAAACCAGAGCCCGGCTCTCCGGGATCCTGGCCATCAATTCCGTCGTCAAGAACAAGGTCGAGCAGGAATGCGACCGGATAATGGCCCTGGGCGCTTCCTGCCTGAAGGGCGGCGGGAAAACGACCGATGTCGAACTCCTGAAGGCCGAGCAGGCGATGCTGAGAAACAAGACGATTGCCTTGAGCGATCTGCTGGCCGTCTTCCGGGCCGTTTAGCATCCCGCAATGTCCGGCGGGATCGTCGAAAAGCATCAACTGGCCGGATTCGACGAACGCGCGCGGGGATTCAACCGCGTCGTGGAGGTGCACCGAATCGAGCGGATGTACCGGGCCGTCTTGAAATACGAGGTCGCTCAAATCGCAGCCGAAGGCGATGCGTCCGGGCAGGCTTCCCTCGAAGCCTTGATCCGGCAATTGCATGCCGGCGGATTCACCCAGCTTCGCAGTCAAATGAGCTTTCGCGGAGACGACTATTTGGGAAGCCGGGAGCCCTGGATCGAATATCCCGATCCCCGCGTGCCCCGGTTGTCAGGCATCCTGGCCCGATGGTTCGGCTGGCTGGGAAAAGGCCGGACCAACCCATGACGCTGATCCCCCTTGATGAAGTCCGTGGAAATCGAACCTCTGGAACGCGTCCCAGGCTGCCGCCCTGGTTCAAAGTCCGTCTCCAGCAGGGACCGGACTATCAGGAGATCAGGCAGGTCGTGGACCGTCTCGGCCTCCACACCATCTGCGAAGAAGCCCGGTGCCCCAACATCTGGGAATGCTGGAACAACCGCACGGCAACCTTTCTGATTCTCGGCGATATCTGCACGCGCCGGTGCCACTACTGTTCCGTGACGACTGGGAAGCCGGTAGCCGTTGATCGCGACGAACCGTTTCGCGTGGCGCAAGCCGTGCAGGCCATGCGTCTCCGACACGCGGTCATCACCTCCGTCAACCGGGATGAACTGGACGACGGCGGCGCAACCATCTTTGCCGAAACCATCCGGCAGGTAAGGCAGTTGAATCCGACCTGCGCCGTCGAAGTGCTCATTCCTGACTTTGAAGGAGATCGCGCCGCCCTGCGGACTGTTGCCGGTGCACGGCCGGAAATCCTGAACCACAATATCGAAACAGTCGAACGGCTGTTTCCAAGCATCAGGCCGCAGGGCAAATACCGGCGGTCGATCGATCTCCTGGACCGTGCCAAGCGGCTGGGCATGAAGACCAAGTCCGGGCTGATTGTCGGAATGGGGGAGACGGAGGACGAAATCAGAGAGGTAATGCGCGATCTCCGATCGGTCGGCTGCGACATCCTGACCATCGGCCAATACCTGCAACCGACCAGACAGCATCTGCCTGTTTCGCGCTTTTACCATCCCGACCAGTTTGTATCATTCAAAGAGGAAGGGCTCGCGCTCGGCTTTCGCCACGTGGAGGCCGGCCCGCTGGCGCGAAGCTCCTACCATGCGGAACAGCAGGCTTCCCCGTGAATTGACTCTCCTCCGACCCCTCCCTATAATGCCGTCCTGATTGAATTTCCTAGCTTTTTCCATGCGCACAACCGACTTTCTTCCACGACTCCAGAAACTCAGAGCCACGCTCCGGCATGCCTTTGCGCTCAAACCGGAAGGGGAGCCGCTCACAGCCGAGGAGCAGACCCTGCTGGAGAAAGTCGCGGCCGCCGTCGTGAACCGGCAGATGGCCGGCCCGGCGGTCCTCTTTCTGGAATCGGCCGGACCGATGAATTTCCTCGGCAGCCAGGCCCTGCATTTCCTGAAACCGATCCTGGACCTGGCCTGCGATGCGCCCGAGCTCGAACAGGCGGCGCGACTGCTCGAGCGGCGTGACGCCATCCCCCGCTTGATCGAACTCATCGAAGCCAAGTCCGCTCCGGCCAAGTCTACTCTTGATGGAGCGCCCGTTCGATGAGCGCTGCCACGCAGGCCCCGCACAACAAAGCCGCCGATCTTCCGCTGTCCGTCATCATCGCGACCGATTGCGGCAGCACGACCACCAAGGCCATCCTGATCGAAAAGCAGGGCGATACCTTCCGGCAGACGTTCCGCGGGGAGGCTCCCACGACCGTCGAAGCGCCGTTCGAGGACGTGACCCGCGGCGTGCTGAATGCCATCGCGGAAGTTGAAGAATTATCGGGACGGAAAATTCTGGACGGAGAAAAAATCGTCACGCCGGCCGGCGCGGGCGGCAATCCGAAGGCGGGCGTGGACATCTATGTCTCGACCAGCAGCGCCGGCGGCGGGTTGCAAATGATGGTGGCCGGCGCGGTCCAGAGCATGACGGGGGAGAGCGCCCAGCGGTGCGCGCTGGGAGCCGGCGCCATCGTGATGGACGTGCTGGCGTCCAACGACGGCCGGCTGCCGCACGAAAAGATCGAACGCATCCGCTCCCTCCGGCCCGACATGATTCTCCTCTCGGGAGGAACAGACGGGGGCACCGTGACCCACGTGGTGGAGATGGCCGAATATATCTCGGCCGCCGAGCCGCGCCCCCGCCTCGGCATGACCTATTCGCTGCCGCTGATCTATGCGGGCAATGCGCAGGCCCGCGACCGGGTCACGGACATCCTCGGCAAGAAGACGGCGCTGGTCGTGACCGACAACATCCGCCCGACGCTTGAACGGGAGAACCTGGCGCCGGCCCGCAATAAAATCCACGATCTCTTTCTCGAGCACGTCATGGCCCAGGCGCCAGGCTACAAGAAGCTCATCTCCTGGGCCGGCGCGCCGATCGTGCCGACGCCGGCCGCCGTCGGCTTCATCATGGAAGCCCTGGCCAAGCGCGACGGGATCAATTTGATCGGCGTGGACATCGGCGGCGCCACCACGGACGTCTTCTCCGTCTATGGGGGCGTCTTCAACCGCACGGTCAGCGCCAACCTCGGCATGTCCTACAGCATCTCGAACGTGCTGGCGGAGGCCGGGCTGGCCAACATCATGCGGTGGGTGCCGTTCGACCTGGACGAACAGACGCTGCGCAACCGCATCAAGAACAAGATGATCCGTCCGACGACCATCCCGCAGACGCTGGACGAGCTGCAGATCGAGCAGGCCATCGCGCGCGAGGCCCTCCGGCTGGCGCTCATCCACCACAAGTCACTGGCCACCGGCCTCAAAGGCGTCCAGCAGGAGCGGACGATCTCGGATATCTTCGAACAGAAAGCTTCCGGCGGAAGCCTGATCGACATGCTGAAGCTGGACCTGATCGTCGGCAGCGGCGGCATCCTGTCCCATGCGCCGCGGCGCATCCAATCCATGCTGATGATGGTGGACGCCTATGAACCGCTTGGCTTCACCACGCTCTCCGTGGACAGCATCTTCATGATGCCGCACCTGGGCGTGCTGTCGACGGTGAACGAAAAGGCCGCGACCGACGTCTTCGTTCACGATTGCCTGGTCTACCTGGGAACCTGCATCGCTCCGATCGGACAGGGCAGGGACGGCGAGAAGTGCGCCGAGTACCAGATCGCGTTCGAAGGCAGCCGGCAGCCGGAGAGCGGAACGCTCGCGTTCGGAGAATTGCGCCTGATTGCACTGGGCGACAACGAACGGGCGAAGGTGACCATGAAGCCGGTGAAGCAGGTTGACCTCGGCGAGGGAAAGGGCGTGTCCGTCACTCGGGAGGCGCGGGGCGGCGCCGTCGGGTTGATGCTGGACGGCCGTGGCCGCCCACTCCAGTTGCCAGCTGACGCCCGAACGAGAGTCGCCGCGTTAACCAGGTGGCATCAAGCTGTCGGGCTTTACCCGCAAAAGAGCTTATAGCTTATGGCCTATAGCATATGGCCCGAAACTGTTCGATCTTGGTCCCGAGCCATAAGCCATTCGCTATTCGCCATACGCTCTTAGACTGATATGGGGCACGCGTACACACCAGGCCTGACGGTCACGGAGCGAACCACCGTCCGCAAGCGGCGGCTCCTGCCGATTCCTGGCACCGTGATGGTTGCGCAGGGCGACCGCGTCAAGGCGGACACGGTCGTCGCCCAGACGGAACTGCCCGGCAAGGTGCACTCCGTCAACGTGGCCAATCTCCTCGGGATCGCTCCCGATGAAGTCCGGGACTACCTGATCATGAAGGAAGGGGACCCGGTTCAGAAGGACGATGTTATCGCGGAGAACAAACCCTTCATTAAATTTTTAAAGACGGAAGTGCGTTCCCCGGTCCAGGGCACCATCGACACGGTTTCCACCGTGACCGGGCAGGTCCTGTTGCGCGAACCTCCACACCGGCTGCAATTGCTCGCCTATATCGACGGGACGGTCGCCGAAGTGCATTCCCGGCAGGGCGTCACCATCGAGGCCGACTGCACCCTGGTGCAGGGCATCTTCGGCGTGGGGGGGGAAACCTGGGGGGAATTGCAGATGGGCGTGACGTCTCCGGAAGAGGCGCTCACTCCGGACAAGCTGACCTCCGGCATGAAGGGAAAAATCGTCGCGGGCGGATCGTTCCTCGGCGCCGACACGCTGGCCCGCGCGCGTGAGATCGGCGTCGCCGCGCTGGTCATCGGCGGCATCCATGACAAGGACCTGCGCGCCCTGCTCGGCTATGACCTGGGGGTGGCCATCACCGGCGCGGAAAAGATCGGCATCACGTTGATCCTGACCGAGGGGTTTGGAACGATCCCCATGGCCGCCAAAACCTTCGCGCTGCTGTCCAGGCATCAGGGGCAAAAAGCGTCTGTGTCCGGCGCCACGCAGATCAGGGCCGGCGTCATCCGGCCGGAGATCATCATTCCAGCCGGCGTCACCTCCGTCCAGAGCCAGGCCGCCGTGGAGCGGGGAGGGATCCAGGTCGGCGATTACGTCCGCGTCATCCGCGATCCATTGTTCGGCCGCATCGGCCAGGTGTCGGCGCTTCCGCCCGACTTGAGACAGATCGAGACCGAAAGCCACGTCCGCGTGCTCGAAGTTGGATTTCCCGACAAGACTCGTGCCATCATCCCCCGGGCGAACGTGGAGATTCTCGAAGGATAACGATGAACTCGGAACGCAGAACGATGAAAGTGCTGCTCACTGTATTGCTGCTCATGCCGTCGTCAGCAGCTCAAGCGGAATCACCGCCGCTTCCGCCGCAGCACGTTCAGGTCTTCGACACCCCCAATGACTCAGGGGGAAGCCTGACCATCACGTGGGCCAAGACAGACGGGGAGAGCAAAGACCGCCGGTACCAAGTGCTTCTTCAAGACCCCATCGCCGGCGTGCCTAAAGTCATCGCGGAATTCGCATCCGATTCACATTATGTGCAGGACGTCAAAACACCCTGGTGGACCAGGCCGGCGTCGCAAGGCACGCATCAATTTACGCTCAAACCGGGCAAGGGCATCGACCTCAAGGACGGCACGTCCTATGCCGTAACGGTTGCAGCAGTCGCAGGGGAACAGCGCGCGCCGGCGGAACCGGTGCAGGCAACGCCCGCACCCAACTGGTTCAATTGGAACCAGATCAATAATCTGGCCATCGTGATGATCTTCGGATTGATCGTGCTCGGCTCGATTCAGACTGCCAAGCGACGCGAGATCTTCCTGCGCCGCATTCCCGGCCTCGACGCCGTGGATGAAGCCATCGGCCGCGCGACCGAACTCGGCAAGCCCATTCTCTATCTGACCGGCGCCGGAGACATGAGCGAACCCTCGACCGTCGCCGCCGCGGTCATCCTCGGACGGGTCGCCAAGCGGGTGGCCGCCTACGAGACCGACCTGATGGTCCCGCACCGGGATCCCATCGTCATGGCCGTCTGCCAGGAGATCACCAAGCAATCGTATCTGGAGGCCGGCAAGCCGGACGTCTTCAAGGAGGACTCCAACTTCTTCATCACGACCGATCAATTCAGCTACACCGCCGCCGTGGACGGCATCATGCTGCGGAAAAAACCGGCCGCCAACTTCTTCATGGGCTCCTACTTTGCCGAGTCCCTGCTCCTGACCGAGACCGGCGCGAGCACCGGCGCCATCCAGATCGCCGGCACCGATTCGGATCACCAGCTGCCGTTTTTCGTGACGACGTGCGACTACAC
>MHEU01000072.1:36110-40468 GCA_001805245.1 Nitrospirae bacterium RIFCSPLOWO2_02_FULL_62_14
GAGCCGGTCCAACTCGGCACGCTGCGCGGGCAGGACATCGGCAAGGCCTGCATCCTGGTCGCGTTGGGCCTCGGGACCGCGGTGGCCACGGCATCCATCCTGTTTCATCTGGATCTGTCGTTCGCACTCGACCTCGTGAAGGATTGGAAATGACCTTCCTCCGCAGGCAACTTCCTTTGCTCATCACCTTTGTCACCGGCATCCTGTTTGCCGCGCAGTATTACGTTCCGCACCCGCTCTCCGAGCAGATGCTCACGTCGGTTTCCAAGTGGCTCCAGATCATCGGCGGGTTCGCCCTGGTGCTGGGCGTGACCAGCCTCTTTCACATCCATGCCGTCAAGATCAGGCGGAAGGAGCCGGGATGGGGCTACAGCTTCGTGCTCTACGCCGGCATGGTCGGCACGATCGTCATCGGCCTCTGGCACGGAGGGAAGGAAACGACGGACGGCGTGACGACGGCCTTCGGATGGATCTACTCGTTCATGATGGTGCCATTGCAGGGCACGATGTTCGCCATCCTGGCCTTCTTCATCGCCTCGGCCGCCTACCGGTCGTTCCGGGCGAGAAGCCGCGAGGCGGCCGTCCTGTTGATTGCCGCGGTCATCGTCATGCTGGGCCGCGTGCCGCTCGGTGAGCACCTCATCCCGGTCAGCGGCGATATCACGCAATGGATCCTCAATGTCCTGAACGCCTCCGTGCGGCGGGCCATCTTGATCGGCATCAGCCTGGGCGCCGTCGCCCTGTCCCTGAAGATTATTTTCGGCGTCGAACGCGCCTATCTGGGCGGCGGGAAGGAATAGGAACACCTCGTGAGCCTCGCCGAACGCATGCTGAGCATCGACCGCCGGATCATTTTCCTGATGATCGGCCTCTGCACCCTGATTCCGCTGCTGTATCCGGTGGGCCTTGCCATCAAAGTCTCACCCGAAGTGAAAAGCGTCTATGACTACATCGAATCGCTTCCGGCAGGCTCGGTCTTCCTGCTGTCGCTGGATTTCGATCCGGCCTCCAAGCCCGAACTCTATCCGCAGGCCGTCGCCTTGATGCGCCACGCTTTCAAGAAGAACCTGCGCGTGATCGGCATGACGCTCTGGCTGCCCGGAACCGGCATGGCCAACGAAGTCGTCTCGCGGATCGCCCGCGAGGAGGGGAAGGTCGCGGGGAAGGATTATGTCTTCCTCGGCTGGAGTCCCGGCGGCGGCTCGGTCATCATCAACATGGGACAGGACCTCTACAAGGCCTTCCCCACCGACTATAACAACCAGCCGACCAGGGATCTGGCGGTCCTCAACGGCGTCCAGAGCCTGCGGGACGTCAACTACGTCGTCAGCCTGGCGGCCGGCACGACCGGGATCGAAACCTGGTACGTCTTCGGCAAGGACAAATATAAATTCGAACTGGGCGGCGGCTGCACCGGCGTCATCGCGCCCGGTCTCTATCCGCTGCTGCGCAGCGGCCAGATCAACGGCCTGATCGGCGGGTTGCGCGGCGCGGCCGAATACGAAGTCCTGATCGGCAAGAAAGGCAAGGCCGTGGCCGGCATGGACGCGCAGTCGGCGACGCATTTTGCGATCATCCTGCTGGTCATCCTGTGTAACGTCTTCTATTTTTCGATCCGGACGTCGGGCAAGACGGCCGGACAGCATTGAAACCGGAACGAGCGGCATATGCCATTTGAAGTCATTTTCGGCGCGTGGGTGGCAACGGGACTGACCCTGTTCATCCTGACGTTTCTCTATGAGGACAACCCGCTCTTCAAGATCGCCGAGCACCTCTATGTGGGCGTCTCGGTCGGCTACGCGATCGTGAAGACCTACGACACCGTGGTCATCCGTTTGATCTACGAACCGATGGTCAAGCAGGGTGACTGGTCCCTGCTCGTTCCTCTCGTGATCGGCTCGCTCATGCTGGCTCGCTATGTGCCGAAGGCCGCCTGGATGTCCCGCATTGCCTTCGCTTTCGTCGTCGGCGTCGGATCGGGCCTGGCCATCCCGCGGGTCATTTCCTCCTACATTCTGAAACAGATCGAAGACACCGTTCGCCCGCTGGTCTCTCTGGCGACGGACGGGAGTACGACGTTCACCTACAGCCTGCTCGACCCGGCCAGCAATCTGAACGCCATCGTGCTGCTGATCGGCGTCGTGTCGGTCCTGTTCTATTTCTTCTTTTCCGTCGAGCATACCGGGCCCGGGAAAGTCGTGGCCCGAACCGGCATTCTCTTTCTGATGATTGCGTTCGGCGCGGCCTTCGGATACACCGTGATGGCCCGCATGTCCCTGCTGATCGGGCGGCTGAGCGATTTGATCGACTACTCCCATCCCGAGTATGGACGGGCGACGTGGTGGCTCCTGGCCGTCACGATTGCCACGCTGATCGCCTTTCGCGCAAGGCGGAGGGGAATGGAGCCGCCGCAATGACCGAATCCGCTCAAAGCGCTCGTCCGTTTCCGCTCCTGAGAAACCTCCAGTTCTCTCCGTTGAAGGAGGGCGAGGAGCAGTACGTTCTATTGTGGGACCCCAGCGGACTGAGCACGGAAAAGCTGATCGTGCCGCTGAGCTATTTCTATCTGCTCCAGTTTTTCGACGGCGCGCACTCGCTGGAACAGGTCGCCGCCGAGTACCTCAGGAAGTTCGGAGAGTTTCTCGTGCCGGACCGCCTGCACCGCCTGGTGAGCGATCTGGACGACAAATTGTTTCTGGAAGGGGAGCGCGTGGACGCGGCGCGCCAGGCCGCCCTGGCCGCCTACCGGAATGCGCCGACCCGCAAGGCCGCCTTCGCAGGCAAAAGCTACGAAGCGGACCCCGATAAATTAACGGCTCAAATCAAGGGATTCTTTTCATCGAAGGAAGGGCCCGAACGAAAGGATTCCGAGCACAAGGGGCAGCCGATCAAGGGACTGGTCGCTCCGCACTACGAGATCAAGGACGCGGGTCCGATCTACGCCTGGGCCTACAAGGAGCTGCAGGACGCGCAGGCTCCCGACCTGTTTGTCATGCTGGGCACCGGTCACGCCGGGCTCCAGAACGGCTATGCCGTCACCGGGAAGGATTTTGAGACTCCGCTTGGCATTGTCAAGACCGACCGCGCGATCATCGACCGGCTCAAGGCGGCCGCCGGTTTCTGCTTCGACGAAGAGTTGGCCCACCAGAACGAGCATTCCATCGAATTCCAGCTCCCGTTTCTCCAGCTTGCCTCCGGGCGCACCAGGCCGATCACCATCGTGCCGGTCCTCTGTTCGTTCCCTCCGGCCACTTTTTTCGATCCCCAGCTGCGCGAACTTCGCGAGCGGGTCGAGACGGGCCTGAAGGCCCTGCAGGACGCTCTGGCGGCGGAAGGACGGCCGGCCTGCATCATCGCCGGCGCCGAGCTGGCCCACATCGGCATGCGGTACGGCGATGCCTCGCCGCCGACCGACTTCTCGTTCCATCGTTGCATGCAGCAGGATCTCACGATGCTCAAGCATGCGGAGGAAATCGACGCGGACGCCTTCGCCCAGTTCATCGCCAAGGAGGACGACAACCGGCGTATTTCCGGCTTCGCCGCCATCTACACCCTGTTGAAGCTGATTGGAGACGGGAAGGGACAGGTCCTGCGCTACGACCGTGGCATCACGGATCAGTTCAATTCGACGGTCACCTACGCCGCAATGGCATTCTTCTGAGGACAAGAGCTTATAGCTGATAGCTTATAGCAAGACGGTGTTTCCGACCATCAGCCATACGCCATAGGCTATACGCGCTTATTCCTTCACCGTCACCGTCACCGTGACCGGCTCCAGCGGATTGTCCCGCTCGTCGCGCGGCATGGCGGCGATCTTGTCCACCACCTCCAGCCCGCGGAACACTTCGCCGAACACGCTGTAGCGCCGGTCCAGGCCGCTGCTGTCCGCCACGCAGATAAAGAATTGCGAGCCGTTGTCGTCGAAATTGCGCGTGCTGTTGCTCTCCCGTGGCATCTTCGCCATGGACAGGGCGCCGCGCTTGTGCGGGCGGTCGTTGGTCTCCGCCGACAGGGCATAGCCGGGCTCTCCGGTCCCGTGCAGGCTCCGGTCCGGTTTTTTGCTCAGCGGATCGCCGCCTTGAATAAGGAAACCGGGGATCACCCGGTGGAACGTGGTCCCGTCGTAAAATCCCATCTTGGCCAGGTTCAAAAAATTTTCCACGTGCCGGGGCGCGTCGTCCGTGTAAAACCGGACATGGATTTCGCCGAATCTGGTCGAGATGACCACGCGGGGGTTTTTCTTTTGAAATTTGATGGTCACAGGGAAACTGTACCAACCTCGTGCCCGGATCGCAACCCGCCGGCCGGGCTGATCCTGACCCACATCAGTCCTCCGATGAGCGCCACCAGCGCCGCGA
>MHEU01000072.1:40526-59898 GCA_001805245.1 Nitrospirae bacterium RIFCSPLOWO2_02_FULL_62_14
GAGACTCCCGCCGATGTTGGCACCGGTATTCATCAGACCGGACAGCGTTCCTGCGTGGGTCGTCGACAGATCGGATGTGCAGGACCAGTAGGCGCCGACCGTGAAATACAGAAAACCCGCTCCCAGCGACAGCAGGAGAATCGCGAGAAACGGGGAGTCGCTGTACGCGCCGAGCACCACCGCCAGGGCCGCCAGGCCCATGCCAGCTGCTCCGACGAACCGTCGCCCCTGGTCGATGCCTCGCGCAGCGGATAGCCGGTCGGTCGCCCAGCCTCCCAGCGGGCAGAGCACCGCCATCGCCAGAAACGGCGCCGAAGCGTACCAGGCGCCACGGAGCAGGTCGAAGTCCCGCACATTCACCAGATAGAGATAAAACCATGACATATAAATGTAGGCCACGTAGCCCAGGCAGCTATAGCTGGCAACCAGCCACCAGACTGTCGGCGTACGGGCAAACCTGCGCCAGGGAACGGCCGGCTCCGGTTCCGATCGACTCTGCGCCGAAGGCCGGTCGGCCGAGCAGCCATACCACAGTCCTGCAACCAGCAGGCCGATCCCGCCTGCTGCATAGAACGCCGTCTGCCAGCCGTAGTTGACCATGATCCAGGCCGTCAGCGGCGGTGCGATCGCCGATCCCACGCCGATCCCGCCGATCGCAATGCCGATCCCCAGCCCGCGTTTATGCGGCTTGAGCCGGTCGGCGACCGTGCGGTTGAAATTCGGCAGCGCCGCCGCTTCGCCGACTCCGATCAGAAACCGCACCCCGATCAGCGCACCGAGAACCCCGACCAATTCGGCGACGGGCAACGTGGCCGCCACAGCCGTCATCGCCGTAAAGACCGACCACCAGACGACCGCCGCCGTCAGCACCAGCCGGGATCCCCACCGGTCGCCGAGCCAGCCGCCGGGAATCTGGAAGAGCGCGTAGCCGACGACAAACGCGGAAAACACCTGCCCCATCTGCAGGTCGGTGAGGCCGAGGGCCGGCATCATCTGGCGCGCGGCGACGGAAATATTGACGCGGTCCAGATAGGTGACCACGCTGATCAGAAACAGCAGGGCGAGAATGATCCAGCGCGAGCGGGCCTGTCCGGGAAGTTGGGTCGGATGCACGGTGACGCATTATACGGCGATGCCGGCGTCGCTGCCACGCCTGAGTCCCGGGCGCCTCCTAGCTTTCCTCCCGGCGTTTTTGTAAGATGCACGCACTGCCTGATGGCCGCGGCTCACGCGCAGGAAGGTGGCAGTCCAAGCGAAGCTCGGATCAAAGACAACCCGAGATTACCTGAGGGTTTCATCCGGCGGCGCCAGTTACAAAAAAACGTAAAGGAGCCGCCGTGCACGTCAAGCGAGGGTTGGAGGAGTGACCGTTCGCCCCAGGACGTTTTTCATCGGTCTCGCGCTTGTCATCGTCATCGGCCTTGTCGTTTTTCTGCTTCCGCTTCTTTCAGACCCCGACCGTCTCAAAACCATCATTCTCCAGCAAGTCGAAGCCGGCCTTGGACGAAAAATCGAGGTCGAGGAGGCGAAGCTGGAATTCTTTCCGCGCCCGCACCTCGAGCTGTCTCGCGTGGTCATCCGGGACATCGGCACCTCGCAGGTGTTTCTCAAAGCCAATCGGCTCGATCTCGTTCTCCGTTCCACCCCGCTCCTGCGCATGCAGGTCGTGGTCAAACGCCTCACGATCGAACAGCCGCAGATCACCCTGCGGCGCGATCAGGCCGGCCTGTGGAATATCCTGGCATCGCAGGGCACGGGCACCGGACCGGAGAGCGCGCTCGGCGATCCGCTCGGTCTCATCCTGCTGATCGAGGAGACGGCGCTGACCGACGGAACCGTGGCCATCGTCGACGAATTCCGCACCGACGGTTTGCGGACGATCGAACTGACCGATCTGAGCGTGGGCGTCATGACGCAACCGCGGGGCGTGCCCGTGGATATCCGCATCACCGGCAAGATACCGACCGGGGTGGATACATCCTCCCTCTCGCTCGCGGGAACCGTCACGCACGCCGCCGGCCAGCCGGTCACTGGCCAGACACCGTCCATGCAGTTCCAGGGCACCGTGGATGTGACGCGCGTCGACTTGCGGCAGATGATGGACTTCTTCGGCCCCCGGCCCGTTCCCAGCCAGGTGGACGGCGTCGCCAATCTCCAAAGCCGGATCGGCCTTATTCCCGGCGTGTCCGGTTACGACATGATCCTCTCCGACATGAAAGCTGCAGTCGACAACCTTGCCATCGCCGGCCAGGCAAGCCTGTCGGGAATCATGACCAAGCAACCGACGTTCTCGCTGACCGTCTCGGCGACGCCGGTGAGCCTGGACGAGCTGCTCACCCGTTTCCCGGCCCAGTGGCTGCCCTCCCAACTTCAGAACATTCTGGCGGAGCGGAGCATCAACGGCCGCGTGGAAGTCGTCACGGCCACCGTGACCGGTTCGACGACGCCCGCCCCCCATGCCTCCGTCACAGGCGAGTTCCGGGTGCTGGAGGGGCAGGCGCTCCTCGGCCAGAGCAAAACCCCTGCAAAGAACCTGGCCGGCACGGTGCTGCTCGATCCCGACCGCCTGCGTGCCGTCGACATCACCGGTGAATACGGCCCGTTGCAGGTCACCGCCGCAAAACTGACCGTTGCATTTCTGGAGCAGGGCCCCTCGCTTGATCTGGATGTCGGCGGCACCTTGCCCATGACGGATCTGGTCGCCACGCTGGCCGGGAGCCTTTCGTCAAGCACCGTGGCCAAACCGCTGGCCCAGCTGCGCGATATCCGGGGGCATGCCACCGTCGCCTTCCGGCTTGCGGGGATGCTGAATCAATCCGACGGTCTGACATTTTCTGATGTCGAGATCGCCCCGGAGAACGTGAGCTTTAAAAGCCCCTCGCTTCCCGACACCGTCAACGGACTGACCGGTCGCCTGACCTATTCGAACGACGTCGTGGAGCTTGATCGGGTGGGAGGCAGTTTCGGACAGGCTCAATTCCAACTGCACGGCGCCATCACGACAAAGGACGCGGCCAAATTTCAGGGATTGAGTGTTTGGACACAAGCGCCGGCGAGCCAGTTTCTCGCGCTGATGACCGGCCGCCCACCGGACACGGCGGCAGTGCAGGGTCCTGTCGTCCTCGCGCTGTCGCTGGCCGGCCCTCTCGCGACGCCGCAGATGAAAGGCGTGGTCGAGCTGCATAATGCCGTCGTCACCGTTCCCGGCTGGCTGCACAAACCGGCCGGACAGCCGGCCGCGCTTGAATTCGACGCCACTCTGTCGCGCGACAGCACGCTGACTGTTTCACGCCTCGACGTCATCATGCCCCCGATCCGCCTGTCGGGAAAGGGGACGCTCAACTTCGAGCCCGTGCTGCGCGTGAGCAGCTCTCTGATCTCCGGGCCGATTCCGCTGAACGGACTTCCACCCGGGATGGTCCTGGGCGGATTCGACTCCGGCACATTGGAAATTTCGTTGGATGTGAGGGGAAAGGGGAAAGACTGGAAAAAATGGGGGATCACCGGCTGGCTGGCCCTGACCGACGGCAGGTTCGCCAGCAAAGCCACCGACCATCCCATGACCGACATCTATTTAAGGGTGCATCTGGTTCGTGCCGGAGCGGACGTCAAACGGCTGGAATTCCGGATTGATGACAGCTTGATCCGGCTTTCAGGAACCGTTCGGCGCTGGCGCACCAAACCGGTCATCACCGTTGCGGTGGAGTCTCCCCATCTGAACTTCGACTTGCTGATTCCAAAGGGGGAACGTTCTCCGGTCCGCGACTTGCTGGAAGGCCTTGCGGCAACCAGTCGCGTGACCGCCACCGTGGACGTCACGTTCGGACAATACAAGCACCTCACGATCAACGACTTGCGCGGACGCATGAACATCCGCGACGAGGTCCTGGACATCAATCAAATCACCGGACAGATCGGCGAGGGGACGCTCAACGGCCGCCTCGTCGTCCGCCTGCCGAAACGCAAACCGGCCGAAGCCGAAGTCACAGTACAGCTGGCATCCATGCCGTACGAAAGGATTCTTCGGCTGTTCGACGACAAACAACGCATCGTTTCAACCGGCGATTTGTTCCTGACGGCGACCCTGCAGGGCAACGGCAGGAACCCGCTCGGCCTGGCCAACACCCTCAATGGAACGGTAGAGTACCAGGTCAAGAACGGCCGGATTATAAAAGGCATCGTGGTTCCGCGAATCCTGACGATTCTCGACATCCCGAACCGGCTGCAGGGGAAAATAAATTTATCTGGGGAGGGCATACCGTTCGACAATGCATCCGCCACGATCGCAATCCGAAACGGCATCGCTACAACGGACAACCTGCTGATCGACAGCCCCGTCGTGAAAATTGCCATGGCCGGTTCCTATGACATCCCGACGGACCAACTCAACATGGAGGCCGTGGTGAGCCCGTTCGGTTCCTACACGAAACTCATCCAGGGCATTCCCTTGTTCGGAAAGCTGTTCAAGGGCGAACGCATGGGCTTCACCACCGCCTTCCTGGACATCAAGGGATCGCTTTCCGATCCTCGCATCGAATCGCATCCGATCAAATCCCTGGGAGCGGGCCTGACCGGACTTGCGCAACTGGCCGCCGATGTCCTGATCAACACGCTCAAGCTTCCGGTTGAAATTCTCGTCCCCGGCGACGAAAAGCCGACGCCGCCACTGTCAGACCGCGTGACGGAAAAACAGCCGCTGGGCGGACAGCCTGCTCCTGCCGCGCCTTGACGCATCGACGGCGCCTATGGCAGCCTTCAAAAAGTGGAGCCGCTCAGCGTCAATCCCGAGCAAGCCCCGCCAGAGAGACGGGGCAGTCGTGGGATTGACCATGCTTCCAACCCGTGTTAGCATCACTTCGCAGAAACTAAAATATGTGTAAACACAACGGGTTAGACCGTTTCGCTGAGAGTGGTTGTCATGGCCAATGACCGAGCCGTTCTGATGATCGCCGCCAGCGAGACGGATGCCAACCTCTACTACGCTACACGGTTCATCGCACCCGACCCCTTCGTGTTCCTGGAAATCGGCGAATCGCGCATCCTGGTCATGAGCGATCTGGAAATGGAGCGTGCCCGGCACCAGTCGTCCGCCGACACAGTCCTGTCCTACGCCGAACTCGAGCGGCGCGTGCGCGCGCAGGGGACGGCGGCGCCGGGAACGGCCGACATCGTGCACGCCGTCCTGCAGGACCACGGCATCAAGCAGCTGCTGGTGCCGGCAAATTTTCCCTACGGCCATGCCGCAAAGCTGCAGGCGCTGGGATACCAGATCGAGACCAAGCGCGAGCCGTTTTACGAGCGGCGGGCCGTGAAGTCCGGCGAGGAGGTCCGCCACATCGAGGAGGCCCAGCGGGCGACGGAAGCCGCCGTCGCCGCCGCGCACGACGCGTTGCGGCGGTCGGACATCCGCGACAACCTGTTATGGCTCGACGGCGCCCCCGTGACGTCCGAACGGATCAAGAAACTCATCAACGTCACGTTGATGGAACGGGATTGCGTGGCCCAGCACACGATCGTCGCCGGCGGGGACCAGGCCTGCGATCCTCATGACGAGGGGAGCGGCCCTCTCCCAGCTCATCGCAGCATTATTTTCGATGTCTTCCCGCGCTCGGCCGCCACGCGCTACTTTGCCGACATGTCCCGCACGGTCGTGCGCGGCACGGCCTCAGCGGAGCTCCGGCGGCTGTACCAGACCGTCAAAGACGCCCAGGAAGAAGCCATCTTCAGGGTTCGTGCCGGGGCCGACGGCACCAAAATTCACCAGGGCATCTGCGACCGGTTCGATGCGGCAGGATACGCCACCGGTCTCGTCAACGGGCGCATGCAGGGATACTTCCACGGCACCGGGCACGGGGTGGGGCTGGATATCCATGAACACCCCCGCATCAGCCGGAACGGCTCGATCCTCCAGGAGGGGGAAGTCGTGACGGTCGAACCGGGGCTCTATTATCCCGGGCTCGGCGCCGTGCGCATCGAAGACATGGTGCTCGTCACCAGGGACGGCTGCCGCAATCTGACCGACTATCCCAAAACGTTCGAGCTGGGGTGATCGCGCGTGGCGGGCGCCGTCCCGCGCTTCACGCCTGACGTGTCACGCTTCACGTAATTTATGCGCCTGGCCTTTCTTATCCAGCGGTTCAACCCGGAAGTCGACAGCCATTCCAGCACGCGCCGCTACCACCTCGATGTCGGACGCGGGACGACCGTGCTCGATGCGCTCATCCGCATCAAAAACGAACACGACGGCAGCCTCGCTCTTCGCTATTCCTGCCGGTCGGCAATTTGCGGCTCCTGCGCGATGGAGATCAACGGGTCGGAAAAGCTGGCCTGCCGCACCTCGGTCCGCAGGGAATGGGAACGGCACGGCATGGTGACGGTCGCGCCGCTTCGAAACCTTCCGGTCATCAAAGACCTGACCGTCGACATGTCCTCGTTCTGGGGCAAAATCCGTGACGTGACTCCCTGGCTCACATCGGCTCCGCAGAACGCAGGCCGTCCGGACATCGCTCAACGGTCGCCGTCTCCCGCAAGTTCTCACTTTCATAACGTCGATGCCTGCATCATGTGCGCGGCCTGCGTCGCGGCATGCACCGTCCATGAAGTCTCGAAGGAGTTCGCAGGTCCGGCCGCGCTCGCCAAGGCGGACCGGTTTCTCGAGGACCATCGTGAACCGATCGAGGCGAAGCGTCACCGACTAACCGTCCTGGAGCAGGAACACGGCATCTGGGATTGCACGCGTTGCAACTTCTGCGTGGAGGTCTGTCCCAAGGACGTCAAGCCGATGGAGGCCATCATCCGGTTACGACGATCGGCGCTCGCCGCCGGCCTGACCGCGACCGGCGGCGCGCGCCATATCACGGGATTCGCGGAACTGGTCCGGCGGCATGGACGGCTCAACGAAGCCCTTATGCCGCTCAAGATCCTCGGATTCAATCTGCGGCGCCTCTTCACCGTGCTTCCGCTCGGCCTCGCGATGGCGCGTAAGGGCAAGGTGCCGAACCCGTTTGCCGCGGCCATACCCGGCGCCGCGCGGATCCGCGATATCTTCGCCGCATCCAGGCGGCATCCCGGCGCGCCATGACATCCTCCTTCCGGTTCCTGGAAGACATCGCGCTGGCCGACTCGGCCTTCGAAGCCCGCGGGGACAGCCCCTCCGAACTGTTTGCCGCATCGGCCCGAGCGGTCATCGAAACCATGGTTGCCCCGCAAACGGTTTCTTCCACGTGCACCAAAGCGATCACGCGGCACGATCGAAGCCTGGAGGAGCTGCTGTTCGACTGGCTCGCCGACATCGTCTATCTCAAGGATGCCGAGGGGCTGGTTTTTCAGGACGTCGTCTGCACGGTCGAGAAGCGCCAGGCGGACGGGGACTGGCAACTGAACGGAACCTTGACCGGGGAGCCCATCGATCCGGCGCGCCATGAACTGCGCGCCGACATCAAAGCCATCACCAAGCATCGCTACGAGGTCCGGCAGGACAACGGCGGCTGGATCGCCACGGTGGTCATGGACATTTAACCCGGATTTGTCGTGAATCTGCAAACCCACATGACCGTCAACCGGATCACGGACCAGATCTGGGAGATTCCCGCGTCCGAAAAACCCGGGATGCTGGTCCCGGCCCGCATCTATGCCACGGAAAAGATCCTGACGGCCATGGACCGCGGTGTCTTCGAACAGGTCACGAACGTGGCCTGCCTGCCGGGCATCCGGCGGTATGCCCTCTGCATGCCGGACGGCCACTGGGGCTACGGGTTTCCGATCGGCGGCGTCGCCGCCTTCGACCGCGACACCGGCGTCATTTCTCCTGGCGGTGTCGGCTACGACATCAACTGCGGCATGCGCCTGATCCGGACCGACCTCACGCTGGCCGATGTGGCGCCACGGCTCGAGCGCCTCATGACGGAGCTGTTTCGCCGCGTGCCTGCGGGAGTCGGCTCGAAGGGATTCATCCGTCTGAACCGGCCCGAATTCGATGAGGTCATGCGCAAGGGAGCCCGCTGGTGCGTTGAGCGGGGCTACGGATGGCACCATGATCTGGAACGGATCGAGGAGCACGGCTGCATTCCGGGCACAGACCCCTCGAAGGTCAGCGATCACGCGGTCGAACGGGGCATCAGCCAGCTCGGCACACTCGGATCGGGCAATCATTACCTGGAAGTGCAGGTGGCGTCCGACGACCGGATATTCGACAAGCCGACTGCGGCAGCTCTTGGAATCACCGGCCATGACCAGATCGTGGTGATGGTGCACTGCGGTTCGCGCGGGTTCGGCCATCAGGTCGCAAGCGACTATCTGAAGGTTTTCGAGAAAGCCATGCGGCGTTACGGCATTACCGTCAAGGACCAGCAACTGGCCTGCGCCCCTTTCAGATCGCCGGAAGGACAAGACTATTTTGCCGCTATGAACTGCGCCGCCAACAGCGCCTTTGCCAACCGGCAGGTCATCACCCATCAGATCCGGGAAGCCTTCAGCGCGGTGTTTGAGCGGCCGGCTGAATCGCTCGGCATGGACATCGTGTACGACGTCGCGCACAACATTGCCAAAATCGAGCGGTACGCGGAAGGGGAACTGGTCGTGCACCGTAAAGGGTCGACGCGGGCCTTCGGACCGGGCCGGCCGGAGCTCCCGGAGATTTACCGGCAGACCGGTCAGCCGGTCATTTGCGGAGGCTCCATGGAGACCGGCTCCTATCTGCTCGTCGGGACCGACCAGGCCATGCAGCAGACGTTCGGCTCGACCATGCATGGATCGGGACGGACGATGTCCCGCGCGCAGGCAAAGCGGTCGGTCCGCGGCGAACAGCTGCAAAAACAGATGGCCCAACGGGGCATCATCGTCAAAGCCGTCTCGATGAGCGGGCTGGCGGAAGAGGCCGGCTTCGCGTATAAAAACATCTCCGACGTCGTGGAGGCAGTCGACGCGGCCGGCATCACCAGGAAAGTTGCGGAACTTCGCCCGATCGGCAACATCAAGGGATAGGAACGACGGATGGACCTGGCAATCGGATCGAACAGTTTCCGCAACACCAACGGCGTGCTGGCGATTCACGGGAAAGAGCAGATCGTGCTGGAGATCGCGCCTGAAAGCGAGCAACTGCTGCTGACGATGGACCTCTATAACGCCTCGGGGCATCAGGTCGCCCACCTGCGCCGCAACGAATGGAAATTCAACCTGGACGATCGGTTTACGTTCAGCGCAACCGCTTCGTCCCCGTCACTCTACGGCGGCGCCCCCTGGCTCAAGCTCGACGACAAGGAAACGGGGAACATGGTGCTGGAAGCCAGCGTGACGGACCCCGACAAGGTGCAGATTCTCGAGGGCAGACTGTATACGCATAAGGGGCAACTGCTGGAAATCACGTCCCACCTCTGCCGCATTGCCGGCGTCGTCACGATGTTCGGCGATACGCGGGATGCGCGCGGAGGCGCCATTGTCATCGGCTAGCGCCGCTGCAGCCGCTTCGCTTCTGATCGCGCTGCTGTTCGTTGCCTGCACCAGGCCGGTCCAATTCGTCAATCTTCAGAGCGGCGCCGCGCTCACCGGCACCCACAGCCTGTGGCATCGATCGATCACCGTATTATTGCCGACCGGGGAAACCGTCACCGGGACCTATACGAAGCTGACGGCCACCGACATAGGTCCCGAGTCGCTATTTTTTGGAGCCAATGCCGGAGAGCTGCTGGGCCTGCATGCCGTCGAACGGGTCTATGGCTACGTCAGGCTGACAGGGGAACAGGGGAGTGTCGTGGAAATGATCTTTACCAGCGACTGGCTCGGCCATGGCTATGGCGTCGCCAGGACCAGCCTGAAGGAAGAATATCGCGTGACGTTTTGATCGTGACAGGCGGGAGATACGCCGAGCTATTTATTCCGCATCTTCACTGTAATGGCACTGATGTGATCCAGCCGGACAATGGCGTCGAAAAACTCCTTGCCCGTCAGCTCAGTGATATAGAGCGTCGTCGCGCCGACTTTGTTCACCACGCCTTGCAACTCACCGCCGCCGATTAAACTCAGGGTCACGCGTTCGCCCGGAAATTTTTCAAGGTTGACGCGGATGGATTCCGGAGAATTGAGATCGAGGTCGTTGACCTTTACCGATGACATAGGGCGTCCTCCAAGTGAGGCCTGCCGCACGATTGTCGTCAAGCAGAGCGCAGGAGTCAAGACGCGGTGCGCGCCGAAGGAAGGAGCGGCGGCACGCTGAAACAATGCGGCATACTAAAAAGCAAGCGGGGCCACCGTTCCGAACGGTGGCCCCGCCTGGGCGCTTGGGACGCCTCATGGATTCTTATGCATGGCTGTCGCTACCCGCCGATCGGTTTGGATCAGGCTCTGACCGGCTTGTCTGGAGTAGCCTGACTGAGACAGGCTGAGACGCATTCGTTGCGGTTACGGGTCCCGAAGGACAGCGGCCAAAGGCCGTTACGCAAAATGCCCCGTACTCCAGTGCCGAAACGGAAGAGCCCTCTCACGCGCAAAGGGTGGCCGTCGGCAAGTCCAAGTGATCCGGTGGAGTGAGTTCGGTCATGCCCAACCCTCCTTTCCATCTGCCCGAGTGACTCGGGCGCGGTAAGTCGGTAGGTGAGATGGTCAAAGCCTACGCTTCGCGAAGCGATTCCGCAAGACCCCCACGAAAATAAATTTCACATGCGGAAACGCAACAACTATGCCAGGCATTCTCCAAGCAACCGGTCGTGACTTCCCTTGCCTGTGTCGTTATACTCTGGCCGCGATGAAGAATGTGACTGTCCGTTCTTGATAGGATTACATGACTATGCCGAAGTACGCCCTCTATCCTGGCTGCGCCGCGCAGGGTGCCACACCCGAGCTCTATCAATCCACCATGGCCATCATCGGCCGGCTGAACATTGAGGTCGTCGAGCTGAAGGCCGCAGCCTGCTGCGGCGCCGGAGTCGTCACCGAGGCGAACCCCGAGACGGCATTGGCGCTGAACGCCCGCACCTTCGCGCAAGCCGAGCAACTCGGACTGGACGTTATGACGATCTGCGGCACCTGCCAGGGTGTCATGGGCGCCGCCAATCAGCGTTTGAAGCAGGAACCCGGCCTTCTCGAGCGCATCAATAGACTGCTGGCGCCGGAGGGACTGGCCTATCGCGGCACGGTCCAGGTGAAGCACCTGCTCTGGATCATCGTTCGCGACATCGGGCTCCACGAATTACGCCGTCACATCCGCGTTCCCTTCAAGGATTTCCGCGTGGCTCCATTCTACGGCTGCTACATCCTCCGGCCGTCCTGGGATGTCGGCTTCGAGGATCCGGAGAATCCCTCGTCGCTGGAGAAGGTGATCCAGGCGGTGGGAGGCGACTCGATCTCTTACGCGGGACGGACGAAATGCTGCGGGTTCCCGATCATCCTGGAAAAGGAGCAGATCGCCGTGACCATGGCCGGGGCGAACATGAAAGAGGCCAAAGAGGGAGGCGCTGACTTTATGGTCACCCCCTGTCCACTGTGCCATATGAGTCTGGATATCTATCAGGAGCGGGCGGGGAAGGCCATCGGCGCCAGGCTGGATCTGCCGATCCTGCATCTCCCCCAACTCATCGGCTTGGCGATGGGCATCCCCACCAAGGAACTGGGACTGTCACGCCATCTCATCCCCGTGGATTCGATACTCAAACGGATGGAAAAGCAAGGAGCACCTGTCCATGAAAGTCATTAATATTTCAGATTATCAAAAGTTTAGCTCAGAAAAGATGAAGAAGAACAACATCTTTCAAACCGCTCGATTCTTTTGTGACATCTACTGCTTCGAGCCGGGACAGGCGCAGATAGGGCACATTCACGGAGAACAGGACAAGGTCTATATAGTGCTGGAAGGAAAGGGGACTTTCCAGGTCGGGAACGAGAAACAGATCCTGGGACCTGGTGACGGGACGATTGCGCCGGCGGGAGAAGAACACGGCGTCCACAACCACACCACCGCCAGGCTCAAAGTGCTCGTCTTCGTCGCGCCCAATCCCTAACGGTTTCCGACATTCAACGGCACGGTGACGGTGATGGCTCCGGCCAGATCGCCCTCGCGGGCGCCCTCTTTCGGGTATCCGGAAATATCCTGTTCTCCCTTTGGCTCGCCGTGACACTTGAGGCAGTCTTTCACGTAATAAATCGGCATCACGACCCTGAGCGTCCGTCCCTTGTCGGTTAGTTCGCTGACATAGGCCTGCGCATTGGGCCTCCCGGACAGCCATTTCAACACGGATGCCTCGTAATCATCCGGCTCGTTCTTCGGATTACGCGGCTTGAGCGTCGTCTGCTTCAGTCGCACGTGCGACTGGCCGGTGAATCGTCGCGCTGCCTGGCTGCCGTACGTCGCAGGAATGAAATTCTTGTATCCGATGCCCCGCTGATTGATCACCACCTGCGCCTCCCGCACCACTTCCTTGCTCGCCAACACGAAGGCCGGCAGCAACTCTTTCGCCAAGGGTGGAATCAGGATGGAGGAGGGTGTAGCGGCCAGCGTCCGGAGATCGATGGCCGTTTCCTTGCGGAACTCCACGATGAGCTGCTGCTCGAACACGTCTGGGGTGAATCCCTTGTCGCCTTTGTGCGGGTCATCGATCATGGTCTGGTTCTGGTCGATGACCAGACGTCCCGCCCGCATCAATTTGGCCAGCAGCCGTGCAGTCTCTTCCGCCTCGGCCCGCTCTACGGCCCGGGCCTCGCGTACGTCCGTTACGCCCCACGCCAGCAGCCCAGACGCCAGCAGGGTGGCTATCAGTGTTCCCGTATTCATGTTACCTCCGTGCAGTGCTCAACGCATACGGTCCGCGCGGCACGCTCCTTGACTGTAGTGCACGACCATCTTTTCCACATCGAACGGCAGCCCTTCGGCGGCCGCCCGCCTGGGAAAGGCGTAGGATTCGTCCATCCACCGGGCGCGCATGCGTTCCAACTGGCCCGACTCGTCCAGCCTGAAAATCACTCCGTTGACGAACCAGCGGAGGCGATAGCTCCCTTCCGACATCACGACGGCGTATTGCGCGTGTGTCAGAAAGAACGGCTTCCCGTCGGCCTGCGTAATCAACTGCCACTCTTTCTTGACACGGGTCACCATATACTCCAGAACCGGCCTGGCGCCAAGAATCACGTCGATCCCCTGATCGACGACGGCTTCGGCAGACTCGAACGCGGCCGGCAGGGAATCGCACCGCACGATCCGGCTGGATTTTAAATTGGCGGCCGCATAGTGCTGCGAGGCCGTGCCGTCTTGCACGGCAACGGCCAGTCCGTCCAGTACCTGCGCGCCGGCCTGCGCGCCGGGCACCCCCTCGGACGGGGGCTGAAGGCGTTGACGGATGCGATCGGAAACGTCCGGCCGCCGCGTGATGCCGGCGAGCCCGCCATGCTGAAAATAGGGAATGGAATAGGCGAAGCCGGCCCAGGCCGGCGCCGGTACGTTGGAGGGCACCGCGGACACGAACAAGTCCAGCTTGCCTTCACTCAGCTGTAAAAATAGATCCCGAAAGCGGACGAGGTGCAGGACTGGCGTGACCGGCCGCCCGCACTGTTGCGACAAGGCATCCACGATGTGCCGGACGAGCTCCACATCCAGGCCGGTGATGCGCGATCCTTCATCGGTCCAGATGGCGGGAAACACGAACGGCCGGAACGGCTCCACGGCCATCCCGACATGCACCCGCTGCAAGCGGCAGATTGCGTCCAGCTCGTCGGTGGCGGCCGGGGCCACATACTGCAGCGCGTCGTACACAAGGCCGCAGCCCTGGAGCGACAGCCACGCCAGCGCCACGCAAAGCAGCGCCCAGCGGGGAGCCGCGTTCACTCCTCCCACACCGGAATCCCGCCGGTTCATGGTTAAAACCGAATTCCCGTCGTCATGACCCATTGCTGCGAAATGCCGTCCACCCCTCGAAAGTTGACCTGATACTGGCTGTACTCAAGCGCCACGTCGAGCGACACGCCGAACGCCAGCGGAAACCGCACGCCGAGCTGGCCGCCGAACTGATACCCCGGGCCGCTGGCGCCGCGGCCGGGAACGATCCCTCCGGCAAGCAATCCCAGATAGGGAACGGCGCGGTCTTCCAGCGGGCCGAAGAGGGCGTGCCGGAGCATCCGGTTGATCGGCTTGCCTTCGGGAAAATTCAGCACGTCGATGAAATTGTTCCAGCGGGGGTTGATCAGGATGGCATTCTGATCCGTCGTCACCCCTTGCTCCTGGGCATGGTAACTGAAGTAGCGATACATCGCGCGCACCTCCAGATTGCCGTAGCGCAGGGCGGTCAGGCCCGCTTGAATCGTGATTTCGCGATCATCCGGCGCATACGACTGTTGTCGAAACACCACGTCGAAGTTGATCGGCCTGACCGGAAGAATTTCCAGGGTCGCTTCCTGGGCGAGCGCCGGCGGTGCCCAGGCCAGCACCCCGACCAGGACTGTCAGAAGTCGAAAGAGTAATACGGCAGTCATCATGAAAAAAACGGCGGAGCCGATGAACTCACCGGCTCCGCCATGTGCGCCTCACAGGCTGTTCAAAACTAGTGCGCAGGCTTGGGAACTATCTCCCACGGCACCATCGGCATCAATGGCGCCGGCTTGGCGTCCGGCGACGCCAATAGTACCGCAATGGCCCCGCGCAACGCACCGGTCAAGGAGTGGGTGACGAGCGGGTAGGCGCCGGCCGATTCCACGACCACATCGAACGTCGCCGCGCTGCCCGGCCCAACCACGTAGGTCTGAACGCCGTTCAGCTTATTGCTCGGGTTCCCGCTTTCATAAACATTATCCCAAATCTCACCGATGGGATGGAACGCCGAGAACTCGTTCGGTCCGGCGTTGACAAAATACACACGGACCCGCTCCCCGGGCTTGGCATCCAGTTTCCCTCCGCCGGTCACGAACGGATGGTACTTGAAAATCCCGCCGTTGAAGATCACGTTGTCGAACTTCCGGTCGAACATCGCCTGGACATCATCCGGATTCTTGAAGAACTCGGACTGAACCAGCACGTACTCCCGGTCCGCCTTGGCCCAGGCCTTGGCATTCTTCGGATCGACGATGATCGCGCCGAACATCCCGCGCGCCACGTGCTGAATCATGGGAGGCGCTCCGCAGTGATAGAAGAAGATACCGGGTTTCTTGGCCACGAAGGTATATTCGATCGTTTCGCCGGCATTGATCGCCCGGTAGTTCTTCAAAAAGTCGATCTCGGCCGCATGAAAATCCATAGCATGGGGATATTTATTGCCGGCTGGATTGATCAACTTGAATTTGACCGTATCGCCTTCGGTGACCCGAACCACCGGTCCGGGAACCTGGCCGTTGAAGGTCCAGGCCGCGTAGGTCGTCCCTTCGCCGTCAATGACGACATCTTTCTCGACCGCCGTCATTTCAACCGTGTGCGTCTTGGCCGCCACGGGCGTTTCCGCCAGGACGTTCGGACCAACCAGGAATAGAATTAAAAAAACAGTACGCATGGCACTCCTCCTTGCACAAAATAGACTGCGTGAGGATAGTGCCCCGGGGCGTCATAAAAACATGACGCAGGTCATGTTTGTAAAATTTAGACGGCGTGGGCTCGTTTCGTGGCGGCGCAGGGGGTCGGAGTCGCGAGCTGCTGGAGTTTGGCGAGATTGCGGACGACCAGAGTCTTGGCGGTGCCGGACACCAACTTGTCACGCTTGAAGCGGCCCATGATGCGCGTGGCCGTTTCGACCGTCATCCCGACCATGTCGGCCAGGTCCTGGCGGGTCAACCGGACGGTCAGGCGCACATGGTTGCCTTCGCGCAAGCCGACCCGGCCGGCCAGCTTGACCAGCAGGGCAGCCAGCCGCTGCTCGGCGGGATTCAAGGCCAGCACCTTGGCCGTTTCCTGGGCCTCGTTCAGGCGGGACCCCAGGTACTGAATCACCTGCAATGCCGCGTCAGGATTTCGGCGAAGCAGTTCATAATAACTGTCCCTGCTGAGGCTCAGCACACTGACATCGCCCATCGGCTGGGCGCAGCCGGGATGCGTGCCGTTGTCCAGCACGGCCGCATCGCAGCAGAAGAGATCGCCCGGCATCAATACTTTTAATGTGACCTGCCGGCCCTCGGGAGACGTCTTCACGCACTTGACGGTCCCGGCTTTCAAAATGTGGAAGGATGTGGCCCGATCCCCTTCGCGAAAGATAAATTCATCTTTCCGATAATGGGTCTCCACGACTTCGTCGGCGACTTTGCGGCGCTCGCGATCGCTCAAATGCTCGAAGAGAGGGATTTTCGAGAGGGGATCAGGCTTCATGGCGGTTCGTTTAAAGCAGTTTCTTCACCGTGTCGACAATCGCGCGCGCGCTGAGCCCGAAATGGTCGACGAGCTCGTCGGGCTTCCCGCTGTGCGGGATTTCGCGCACGGCCATCTTGTGGACCCGCACGCCTTCGCTTCCGACCGCCCCCAGGACCGCATCGCCCAGTCCTCCATGTTCATAATGGTCCTCGACCGTGAGGATCCGGTTCTTCGTGGCCCGTGCGCTCTCCAGCAGCGTCAGCCGGTCGAGCGGCACAACGCTATAGAGATCGATGACACGGACGGAAATGCCGGCGGACTTCAACTGGTCATGGGCCTTCAATGCCTCGAACAGCGTCACGCCCGCGGCCACGATCGTGAGCTGGTCGGACGCGCTTTGGCGAAGCACCTTGCATCCACCGATCTTGAACGTCTCCTCGGGGCCGTAGAGGACCGGTGATTTGGGCCGGCCCGCACGGATGTAGACCATGCCCCGATGCGCCGCCGCCGTTTCCACCAATCGATAGGCGCACACGGCGTCCGACGGGTACAGCACCACGACGCCGGGCTGGGCCGCCATCATGGCGATATCCTCGAGCCCCATCTGCGACGGCCCGTCCTCGCCGATGCTGACCCCGACGTGCGTGCCGACCAGTTTGATGTTCGACTGGCTGATCGCCGCCATCCGGATGAAGTCGTAGGCGCGGGTCAGGAAGGCTGCGAAGGTGGCGACAAACGGCACCTTGCCGGTTGCGGCCAGTCCGATGGCGGCGCCGATCATGTTCTGCTCGGCGATGAAATTCTCGAAAAACCGGTCGGGGAACTGCTTGCCGAACTTGTCGGTGAAGGTCGAATTTTTCACGTCGGCATCGAGCGCGACGACGGCTGGGTTCGCCTCGCCCAGCGCCGCGAGCGCCGCGCCGAACGCCTCGCGCGTCGCCACCATCTCGCCGGCTTTGTAGGAAGGGGCGGCCATCGGCCTGGCCGGCTTGACGCCGCCCGACGGCATCGGCGGAATCCTGAATTTCGGAACGGCCGTGGTCGGCTTGATCTGCCGTGACAATGCGTCGATGGCTTTCTGGGATTCCTCCCCCTTCTTCAGCGCCTTTCCGTGCCAGTCCATTTTGTTTTCTGCAAACGAGATGCCCTTGCCCTTGAGCGTCCTGGCCAGCAGAACCGTCGGCCTGCCCTTGGTCTTCGCCGCATCCGCAAACGCCTTCACCAGTGCCGCATGGTTGTGCCCGTCGACGACGATGGCGTTCCAGCCGAATCCGGCCCAACGCGCTTTGTACGCTTTCATATCGTGCTGGAGCATCGTCGGATCGCTCTGCCCCAGGCGATTCACGTCCACGATCGCGCAGAGGTTGTCGAGCTTGAAATGGCGCGCCAGCTCGACGGCTTCCCACACAGACCCTTCCACGGACTCGCCGTCGCCCATCAGCACATAGGTCCGGTAGCCGCTTTTATCGACCTTCTTGGCATTCAACGCCAGGCCGACGCCGGCCGCGAGCCCCTGGCCCAGTGACCCGGTGGCCACATCCACAAACGGAAGACGGGGAGTCGGATGCCCCTCAAGATCCGATTTCAACGTCCGTAGCTTGAGCAGTTCCTTCACGTCGAACAGTCCGGCTTCCGCCCAGGCCGCATAGAGCAGGGGAGCCGCGTGGCCTTTGGAGAGCACGAAACGGTCGTTGTTCGGGTTGCGCGGATTCTTGGGATCGTACCGCATGACGGAGAAAAACAGCGTGGCCACGATGTCGGCCGCGGAACAGCAGCTGGTCGGATGCCCCGTGCCGGATTCCGATGTGGCACGGATGCTCTCGATCCGCAACATCGTCGCCTTGTTGCGCAGCAGGGTTACCAGGGGAGCAGGTACTGAAACCATTGAATCTCCTCGTTAGGTTGAGCAACACATGACGGGATGCACGACGTGAGGGAGCCTAGCAAACACAGACTGAGGGAGTCAATGAGCGGAATTTCTGAAAAATGACGGCAAGAGAAGCGCGAGCGATGAGCGTGCTACGACGGCGCGCGCGTCATGAAAAACCTATATAAAAGGTAGGCATTCAGCGCCACGACAGACGCCAGAATCGTGTAGGCCGCCTCGGCGGGGGCCAGCTTGAGGTCCACGAGCACCCGCGACAAACCAAAGCCGACAATCACCACATCGAAACTCATGCAGATCCGCCGGAACGTTTCCGGCTCCATCCAGCGGATGAGATAGCTGCCGAGGGGAATGCCGAGCAGCACGCTGGGCACGATGTACGGAATAATCTCCATGCTGCCGGCGCTGTAGAGGCCGATGAAAAAATAGGCGACGGCGGTCAGGGAGGACTCCGCGGTGCGAATGACGCTGAGCGCCGCCCGGAAGTCCTGCTTGGCATAGCCCTGATTGTTGAACAGGAGCGCCAGCGGAGGCCCGGAGATCGTCGTCACGGAGTAGAGCGTCCCGATACCCATTCCGAACGGCACACCAATGGCTTTTTCAGCACGGATGGGCTTTCTGATGCCTGCCGTCTGCAGAAGAATCAGCGGCAGGAGCGTGACGTAGGTCACAAACTTGGCCCACCCAGGCTGGACCAGGGAGAGCAGATAACTGCCGATCCCCACGCCGATGAGCACGCCGAACAGCATGGGCAGCACGCGCTTCCAGATGTGCGGGACGCTGTGGCGGTTGATCAGCAGCACGTAACTGTTGATCACCAGCTCCACCAGCACCAGTGCCGGGTTCAACACCCGGTTCGTGTAATAGAGCAGCGCGACGGGGACCGTGATGGAGGAAAACCCGTATCCCAGCGCCCCGTTGACCGTGGCAGCCAGGAACGTGATCGTGATCAGGACAATCAGGTCCGCACTCATGTGGCCTGCTTTCCGGAACCCGCGGCAAAATCGCTGAGCGTGTAATTATCAAGAATCTCGGCGATCGCATTGCGGACGCCCAGCATCGCATGCTGAATCGGACAGTTCTTGGTGTCCGCATAGGGACATTCTTTGCATTTCTGGTACGCCGTCTTGCTCACGCACCCGATCGGGGCAAGCGGTCCGTCGAGAATCCGAATGACTTGGCCGAGCGTGATGGTATCCGGAGACTTCAGCAGACTGTATCCGCCGCCGACACCGCGCCGG
>MHEU01000072.1:59941-80759 GCA_001805245.1 Nitrospirae bacterium RIFCSPLOWO2_02_FULL_62_14
TTCCGATCTCGTGCCGTTGGAGCAGTTTCCGATTGTACTGTCCCGTCAGTTCGATCAGCGCGCGCAGGGCATATTCGCTTTTCTTTGAAAATCGCATGATTAATGTAAACAGAGTTGGTAAACTTTTTGAACATTAAACGATTCGGGCCAGGCCGTCAAGCAGCCAACCTCTTCGGCTTCTGCCGACGAAAACGAATCGTTGTCTTATTGCACCGAGGCAAACAGCTTGAACTGTGCGGTTAATCACGCTTTCCTCGTCTTGACAGTTACGCGCAATTCTTGTTAGCTTGGCGCCGCTTGCACGAGCTCAACATCCTGCCGGAACCTTCATAAAGGACATCCGTGACCCTCCAAGAATTGATTCTGACCCTGCACCGATTCTGGGCCGATCAAGGCTGCGTCATCCATCAACCCTACGATCTTGAAATGGGGGCGGGGACCTTCCACCCGGCCACGTTCCTGCGCGCCCTGGGGCCCGAACCCTGGAAGGCTGCCTATCCCGAGCCCTGCCGCCGACCCACCGACGGCCGCTATGGAGAAAACCCCAACCGGCTCCAGCATTATTATCAGTATCAGGTCGTGCTGAAGCCTTCGCCGGACAACATCCAGTCTCTCTACCTCGACAGCTTGAAATGCCTCGGGATCAATCCCAAACAGCACGACATCCGGTTCGTCCATGACGACTGGGAGTCGCCGACGCTCGGCGCATGGGGATTGGGGTGGGAGGTTCGTCTGGACGGCATGGAGATCACGCAGTTCACGTACTTCCAGGAAATCGGCGGCATCGAATTGAATCCGATCTCCGTCGAACTGACCTATGGCACCGAACGGATCGCCATGTACCTCCAGCAAGTCGACTCCGTCTTCGATCTGGCCTGGAACGAGACCGTGTCCTACGGCGACATCCACCACCAGACCGAAGTGCAGTTTTCGAAATATAACTTCGAAGAAGCCGATGTGCCGATGCTGATGGCGACGTTTCAAGCGTTTGAAGCCGAAGCGAAGCGGATGATCGGAAAGGGCCTGACACTGCCGGCCTACGATTACTGCATCAAAACGTCGAACCTGTTCAATCTCCTCGACGCGCGCGGCGCCATCAGCGTCGCGGAGCGGACCGGCTACATCGCGCGCGTGCGCGGCCTGGCGCGCCTGTGCGCGGAGCACTATCTGCGCGAACGCGAGTCCATGGGGCACCCCTTGCTCAAGGCCCGCGCGTCCGCGGCGAAGGTGCGGTAGGTTCCGGATGGCACGCGCAAGGAAATCCCCCGACGCCGGAATTTCGAAACCGGCCCTTGCGGTAGGCGCCGAATGCCTCCTTGAAATCGGCGTCGAGGAACTGCCGCATCAGTTCATCGCTCCGGCCCTGCGATCCCTTGCCGAATCGGCCGAACGGCTGTTCAAAGAGCATCGACTCGCGCACGGTCCCGTTAAAACCGTCGGTTCGCCACGCCGGCTGGCGCTGGTCGTCGAGCGCCTTGCCGCCAGACAGACTCCGGCTGAAAAGGAGGCGATGGGCCCCTCCAAGGCCGTCGCATTCGATCAGGCCGGACAGCCGACGAAAGCCGCCCTCGGATTCGCCGCGTCGCAGGGTCTGGCCGTGACCGATCTGGAAGTACGCGCCACGCCGAAAGGCGAATACGTCTTTGCCGTGAAGCGCGAGCCCGGACGGCAGACCGCGCTGCTGCTGCCCGATCTCCTGTCGGAGCTGATCGGCGGACTCTCGTTTCCGAAATCCATGAAATGGAACGCGTCCGGATTGCGGTTTGCCCGTCCGATCCGCTGGCTGACGGCGCTGTACGGCGGCAAGGTCGTGCCGGTTCAATGGGGAGGACTCAGCGCCGGAAATCGCACCTGGGGGCACCGCTTTCTCGGATCGGGAACCCCGCAGGGCGTCGTCGTCAAAGACTGGAAATCCTACGTTGCGGCGCTCGAACGAAACGGCGTCATTCCCGATCAGGACAAGCGGCGCGCCATCATCCTGACGCAGCTGAACCGCCTGGCCGCGTCCGCGCACGGCCATCTCCATCGGGACGAAGCGCTGCTCGAACAGGCAGTCTTCACCGTGGAATACCCCCATGCCATTCTGGGCTCGTTCAATTCCCAATACCTCGCGCTCCCGAAAGAAATCCCCATGACCGCGATGAAAGAGCACCAGGGGTTTTTCCCGCTGATCAGCAAGGGCGGCGGGCTGCTTCCCCAATTTCTGTCGGTCGCCAACATCAAGATGCCCAGCATGAAGCTGATCCAGAAGGGCAACGAGCGCGTCCTGGCAGCCCGGCTGGCCGATGCGAAGTTTTATTTCGACGAGGACCGGAAGATCACGCTCGCGGATCGCGCCGAGCGCCTTTCGCAGATGACGCTGCACCAGCGGCTCGGCACGCTCAAGCAAAAAACCTCCCGCGTCCGCCTGCTGGCCGTCAAGCTGACGGAGGTCCTGAACCGGTCGGATCTCAGCCGCGCCGCCGAGCGCGCCGCGCTGCTCAGCAAGGCGGATCTGCTGACCGGCGTGGTCGGCGAGTTCCCGAGCCTGCAGGGCATCCTGGGCGGGGAATACGCCCGGCACGACGGGGAGCCCGACGACGTGTGCCATGCCATTCAGGAGCAGTACCTTCCGCCGGCCATGGAAGGCGAGATTCCGCCGTCCCTGCTCGGAAAAATCCTGTCGCTGGCGGACCGGATCGACACCATCGTCGCATTTTTCCACGTCGGCCTCGTCCCGAGCGGGTCGGAGGATCCCTTCGCGCTGCGCCGACATGCCGCGGCCATCATCCGCATCCTGGTCGAAGGGCAGCTGCACGTGAACCTGCTGGAACTGGAAACCTATGCCAAACGGCTGGTCCAGCAGGACGGCTTCAAATCCACGAGCGACGCGTCCGCGCTCGCCTTCATTGCCGACCGCCTGCGTTTCTACGTCAAGACCGCGCACCGCTTCCGGGACGACGTCATTGAGGCCGTGCTCAAGGCGGCCCACCGGCAGGCGTTCGATCCGCTCGACCTCCTGGCCCGCATGCAGGCCTTGCAGCAGATCACCAGCCGGCAGGAGTTCAATCCGCTCATCGTCGGATTCAAACGCGCGCACCGGCTCATTGAGAAGGAGCAGTGGGAGCGCCGCAAGATCGACGTCACGCAGTTCCAGCATCCGGCCGAACACGAGCTGTACAAAGCGCTGGTCGAAAGCCGCAACGAATCCCTGGTGCACCTGGCGAAAGGCGATTACCGCGCCATGCTGGACACGCTGGTCGGCATGAAACCATCCGTCGACGCCTTCTTCGACGGCGTCATGGTCAACGTGCAGGATCAGGCCCTGCGCGCCAACCGCCTCTCGCTGCTGTATGAAATCGACCAGCTCTTTCTCGGCTTCGCCGACCTTTCGCAGATTGTGGTCCAGGGGGTCTGAGGCAGTGTGCCCGCATGGCGGACGCGTACCACGAGCAGGATGCCGATGCGGAGAACAGCCGGCGCCAGCGGCGCATACGCCGTTATTCCGTGCTGGTCACGCTGACGCTGATTCTCGCATGCAATGCCGTCATTCTCCTGGGCATCTGGGCAAGCGGGATCAACCTGGACGGCTTGTTTCGCACCCCCGACCGGTTCGACCCGAGCCGGAGCGAGTGCCTGCGGTACAACTGGCACAAGGTTGCCGGGGTGCAACAACCGGTGCGATTATGCTACGAATGGATCGACCTCTCCGATCCGTCCGGCAACACGCACACGTTTCAGCCCGACACCGAGATCGTACTCGGAGCGGACGGGAAACTGCACTACGACCGCGGAGGACGGGTGGACGGACGCCTGTTCATCCTGCTAGCCTTTATCGGCACGGTGCTGGCGCTGGGGATGGCCTTGTCGCGGTTCCTGATCGCGCGCTATTGCATAGGGCTGGAGACATCGAGCAAGACCGGACCATCATGACGCAGTGCATCTCTTTCGAAGAGGACCAGGGTGGCTAAGAAATACGTCTACTATTTCGGCGACGGCAAAGCGGACGGCGCCGGCGACATGAAAAATCTGCTGGGCGGCAAGGGCGCCGGCCTGGCGGAAATGACCAACCTCAGGATTTCCGTCCCCCCCGGTTTTACGATCTCGACGGAAGCCTCTATTGAATACTACCGACGCAAGAAGACATACCCGCCGGGCATGTGGGAGCAGGCCCTCCAGGCCCTGAAACGGATCGAACGTTCGATGAGCGCCGGATTCGGGGACGCCGTCAATCCGCTGCTCGTGTCGGTGCGCTCCGGCGCGCGGGCTTCCATGCCGGGCATGATGGACACGGTGCTCAACGTCGGCCTCAACGAGCGGACCGTGCGCGCGCTGGCCGCCAAGACGAATAACGAGCGGTTCGCGCAGGACAGCTACCGCCGCTTTGTGACGATGTACAGCAGCATCGTGCTCGGGATCGAACGCGAGCACTTTGAAAAACTCCTCAACAAGAAGAAGGCCGAGTGCCGGGCCACGCACGACACCGATCTGGACGCCACGGCCCTGCACGACCTGGTCGTCCAGTTCAAGGCGCTGGTCAAGCACGAAACCGACCACGATTTTCCGGACGATCCGCTGGAACAGCTGAAAAAGGCGATCAACGCCGTCTTCGCATCGTGGTACGGCAAGCGCGCGATCGAATACCGGCGCATCTACGGCATCCCGGAAACCTGGGGCACCGCCGTCAACATCGTCGCCATGGTCTTCGGCAATATGGGCGAGACCAGCGGCACCGGCGTGGCGTTCACGCGCGACCCGGCGTCGGGCGAACCGAAATTTTTCGGCGAGTGCCTGATGAACGCGCAGGGTGAAGACGTCGTCGCCGGCATCCGGACACCGCTCCCGGTCACGGCGCTCGCCGGGACGCTGCCCGAGGCCTACAAGGAACTGGAAACGACCTACCATCGTCTCGAAAAACACTACCGCGACATGCTCGACCTGGAATTCACGATCCAGGAGGGCAAGCTGTACATGCTCCAGACCAGGGTCGGAAAACGCACGGGCATCGCCGCCGTCCGTATCGCGACCGACATGGTTACGGAAGGCGTCATCAGCAAAGAGGAAGCGCTCCGCCGCATCGGCCCCGATCAACTCGCGCAGTATCTCTATCCCATCTTCGACAGCAAGGCGGAAGCCGATCTGAAACCGCTCGGGAAAGGCCTGCCGGCCGGCCCCGGCGCCGCCGCCGGCAAGATTGCGCTGACGCCCGATCGCGCCGTGGAGATGAAGGCGAAGGGGCAGCGCGTCATTCTCGTCCGGCAGGAGACCAGTCCGGACGACATCCACGGCATGAACGCCGCGCAGGGTTTTCTCACCGCGCGCGGCGGCATGACCAGCCACGCCGCCGTCGTGGCCCGGCAGATGGGCAAGGTGTGCGTTGCCGGCTGCGATGCGGTGGACGTGGACGGCGCGTCGTCCGTCAGGATCGGCGGCCGCTCGTTCAAGGAGGGCGACTACCTCTCGATCAACGGCTCGACCGGCAATGTCTACGCCGGCGACGTCCCCGTCGTGGAATCCGAAATCATCCAGGTCATCCAGGGCAAGATGCAGGCGGGCCAGTCCGACAAGTACCAGCGGTTCACCACCGTCCTTTCATGGGCCGATCGAGTCCGCCGGTTGCGCGTGCGGGCCAATGCCGACGTGCCCGATCAGGCCAAGATCGCCCGCGGGTTCGGCGCCGAAGGGATCGGGCTCTGCCGAACCGAGCACATGTTCTTCGCCGAAGACCGCATCCCCATCATGCAGAAGATGATCCTGGCCAGTACGCTGGAGGACCGCGAGCGCTGGCTCGCGCTACTGCTTCCGTTGCAGAAGCAGGACTTCATCGGCCTGTACCGGGAAATGGCGGGGTATCCGGTCACGATCCGGCTGCTGGATCCGCCGCTGCACGAGTTTCTGCCCAAGCGCGAAGACCTCATGGTGGAAATCGCCCGTCTTGAATTAACGGGAGGCGACGGCCCCACGATCGAAGAAAAGCACCGGCTCCTGGCCCGCGTCGAGGAGCTGCACGAGTTCAACCCCATGCTGGGTTTGCGCGGCTGCCGGCTGGGCATCACCATGCCGGAAATCACGAGGATGCAGACCCGCGCCATTATCGAAGCCGCCTGCGAAATCTCCAAGGAAGGGAAAAAAATCGTGCCGGAGATCATGATCCCGCTGGTGGGGATGGTCTCCGAGATGAAGTCCCAAAAGGACCTGGTCAGGGAAGTCGCCGAGGAGACGATGAAGCGATGCGGCGTGAAACTCTCGTATCTGGTCGGGGCCATGATCGAACTGCCGCGCGCCGCCGTGACCGCCAGGCGCATCGCGGAAGAGGCGGAATTTTTCTCCTTCGGCACCAACGACCTCACGCAGACGACGTTCGGCTTTTCGCGCGACGATGCGGCCAAGATCGTGGACCACTACAAAGCGAACAAAATCCTGGAGGCGGACCCGTTTGACCAATTGGACCGTGAAGGGGTCGGCGCCATGATGCGGATGGCCATCAGCGAAGGCCGGAAGACGCGCCCAGGCATCAAACTCGGCATCTGCGGCGAGCACGGCGGCGATCCAAGTTCCGTCGAGTTCTGCCATCAACTGGGGCTCGATTACGTGAGCTGCTCTCCCTACCGCGTCGCCATAGCCCGCCTGGCGGCCGCGCAGGCGGCGCTGGATGACCGGGGCACCGCCAAGGGCCGCCGCAAGCCTGCCGCCGGGAAAACCCGCCGACGTTCGCGGTGAAGACCGCCGCAACAGACATCCGCTACATGACCCGGGCGCTGCGCCTGGCCGCTCGCGGCAGAGAACGCACCAGCCCCAATCCGATGGTCGGCGCCGTGGTGGTATGCCGCGGACGAGTGGTCGGGGAGGGATTTCACCTCAGAGCCGGCAGCCCCCATGCCGAGGTGCTGGCCCTTCAAGCCGCAGGACCACAGGCACGAGGCGGGACGCTCTATCTCACTCTGGAACCCTGCAGCCACACGCGCAAACGCACCCCTCCCTGTGTCCCCGCCATCCTGGCCTCCGGCATCCGCCGTGTCGTGGTCGCCATGCGCGACCCGAACCCGCAGGTGAACGGGGAGGGAATCCGGAAATTGAAACGGGCCGGCCTCAGCGTCTCAGTCGGATGCCTAGAACAGCAGGCGGAGCAGTTGAACGACAGCTATACCCATCGGATGCGGACCGGCCGTCCCATGGTCGTGTTGAAAATGGCCATGACCCTCGACGGCAAGACGGCGACGTCGTCCGGCGAATCGCAATGGATTACCGGCCCTGCCGCCCGCCGGCATGCGCACCAGCTCCGCACCCAGGTCGACGCCATCATGGTGGGCATCAATACCGTGCTGACCGACGATCCGCAATTAACGATCCGCCTGGGCCATCCCATCACCCGCCAGCCCCTGCGCGTCATCATGGACAGTTCACTGCGAATCCCGACGACTGCCCGGGTGCTGTCCCCCCGGCTGCGGCGCGGCACGCTCATCGCCACCACGCGCCACGCCCCGCGTGCACGGCTTGCCCGCTTTCGCCGGCAGGGTATCTCCGTGCTGGTTCTTCCCATGGAAAAAGGGAGAGTCTCCCTGCGCGCATGCCTTGCACAATTGGCCCGGAGGGGAGTCAACCGGCTGCTGATCGAGGGAGGTAGCGAGCTTGCTGCCTCAGCCCTGCAGGCCGGTGTAGTCAACCGCCTGCGCCTCTATATTGCGCCCCGTCTACTCGGAGGTACGGATGCAAGGGGTGTCATCGGCGGTGTGTGTCCATCGCGCCTCGCCCATGCCTTTGCACTTTCCTCCCTAAGTGTGAAGAAAATAGGCCCGGATTTGCTGATCGAAGGCATGCTTTAACCTTTCAGTTCTTTTCTTCCAGCGTTTGTCTGTATCCGTACGCCTTCCGATACATAAGTACAAAAGTGTACAAATAGTTTGACGGAGCCTAGATATAAGAGATTCCTGTAATGCCAACACGTTATGGTGAATTTGACAAATCTGCATGCTTCGGCATTGGGCTTGCTCTCTCGCAGTTCTCATCATGCAAAGCGTCGAGCAATTCGCTCCGGCACCCTCCCTCGGACTTTCCACCACCCCCGGCATGTCTTCCACATCGGATGCGATACTCGGATCGACGTTTCGGGCGCTCGACGCCGCTCTGCAGGCCCGGGATATCTGCACGCATGCTCACTGCCAGCGGGTCATCTATTATTCGCTGACGCTGGGGCAGATGATGGGCCTCTCCGAACATGAGCTGGTCACACTCGAGCGGGGCGTGTTCCTGCACGATATCGGAAAAATCCACATGCCGGACTACGTGCTCCTGAAGCCGGGTCTCCTCTCGGACACGGAACGCAGCGTCATGCAGCAGCACTCGACGATCGGATTTGAAATGCTGCGCCATAACCCGCTGCTGGTCGACGCCGCCGATATCGTGCTCACCCACCATGAACGCTACAACGGCAGCGGCTATCCGATGGGACTGAGCGGGGACGACATCCCGCTCGGCGCGCGCATCTGCGCCGTTACCGACACCTTCGACGCGATCACATCGGTTCGTCCCTATCGAAACCCCATGAGCTTCGATGACGCCTGCGCGTACATCAAATCCGAGCGCGGCCGCCATTACGACCCCCGGATCGTGGACATGTTCACGGCCCTTCCTCCTTCGCAATGGCAGGAGGTTCAACAGGTCGCCAGCGCCGGCACGGCCCTGAACAATCTCTTCCAGGCGGCCTGACCCCTCCGTTTTGACAAGCTCTCGTCACGATGCTACCGTGACGCCGTGCGCGTTGCGTCCATCTCCTCCACCCTCATGAACCCAACCCTTCTCCTGGCGGCTCTGTTGTTGACGATCGGGCTGATCCCTGCGTCAGGCCTGCCGGCCGAATCTCCTTCGCCTCCACCCGGCGAGCAGGCGCCTTCTCTGGCGCTGCTGATTCACCATTACCTCGGAGCCCCGACGGTCGAAGACGCGGAATTGATGCTCGAGACCATTCTCCGCGACCCTCAGGCCACGCTGAAGACAGTACTGGCTGCGCTCCCTGCAAGCCGCGAATACACGATGCAGCCGATCGGCCTGCAGCCCGGACAACCAGTCCGCGTCCGCAACCGGACCTATTCCTTCGGCCTCTACGTGCCGGAGACGTACCTGCCGTTCAACGATTATGCGCTGGTGATATGCCTGCACGGGGCCGGCTTCACCGGCGACGCCTATTTGGAGCGCTGGCAGGCGCGTCTCGGAGAGAAGTACCTCCTGGCCTGTCCGACGCTCCGGCAGGGCGACTGGTGGACGCGCGAGGCTGAAGAATTGGTTCTGGCCGTCATCCGGCTTCTCCAGAACCAATATCGCATCGATCCGAACCGGATCTTTCTCACCGGCATGTCCAACGGCGGCATCGGCGCCTACCTGATCGGCGTCCACCACGCACCGCTCTTTGCCGGCATCGCGCCGATGGCCGCCGGCCTCGACGACGTCCTGCTGCCGCTGCTGGAAAATCTCCGGCAGACGCCGGTCTATATCATTCACGGCGCGCACGACCAGGTCATGCCCGTGCGCTTGAGCCGCACGATCGTCAAGGAGTTCGATCGGCTCGGCATCGCCCATGTGTATCGCGAGCACGAACGCGTCCATCCGCATGCCGGCGGCCATTTTTTCCCGCGGGAGGAACTGCCGGAACTGGTCGCCTGGTTCGGAACCACCCGCCGCAATCCCTATCCGAAACACCTGACCGTGCTGCGAGACGCCTCCCATCTGATTCCCTTCAGTTGGACACGCATTGATGCCACGGACCGGATTGCGGCATTCTCCGATCAGCTGATTGATCGTCGCGACGAGGATGTCGTCAACCGGCGTTATGCCAGACTGGAGGCGCAGGTCGCGGGTCCGAACCGCATCGCGGTTCAGACACAACGGGTGCGCCGGTACACACTGTTTCTCAACGACACGCTGGTTGATTATGGGAAATCCGTCACCATCGTCACGAACGGGCAGGTGAGCTACGAGGGGCCGGTGACGCCCAGCGTGGAAACCCTGCTGCGCGAAGCCCGTCATCGCCAAAGCCGTGATCTGCTTTTTCCGGTCAAACTGGACATCACTGTGGAACGGGAACCATGATGCCGGAGTGCGTGCCCATCAGGATATTCGCCTGGCTGCTGGTCGCCTGCTGTCTCACTGCTTCGGCCGCTGCGGAACCCCTGCACGATTGCACCGTCGCGGCAGAGCAGGGCGGCGTCCAGTTCCCGGTGGACAAGCTGGATGCCTCCGCTCGCTGTAAGATCGGCACCGTCATCAACGGATACACCACGACGGGACTCATCGGTCCGGTGCAGACGTCTGTGACCCCGCAATTATATGAATATCTTCTGGACCGTCCGCCGCTGATCGCGTCGCTCACGGAGCGGCTCGGCCTGGGGACCTATCAATTCACGGCGCGGGAACTCAATCAGTACTGGGTGAACGACGGAGAAGGGACGCAGGGCCTGCTCACGCTCGTCTACCAGGATTCCGCGCACCGCATCTATCATATTGACGGCTATCACGAGGGACAGGTGTTCCCGATGGTGCGCGCAAAGGCGGTCGTTTTCATGAACATTCTGCCGGCAACTACAAACGACGGCCTGCCGGCCGTGCAGACATCGCTCATCGCCTATACGCGGCTGGATGGGACCCTGCTGGCCGGACTGGTCCGGATCCTGCAACCCCTCGTCGGCGAAGCCGTCACCCGCAAACTCTCGCGCGGCTTCGAGGTCACCAACCAGCTCGGCGCCTTCATCGCCCAGGACCGCGATCGCGTGGCACAGCAGGCCTCGCTTGTGCCCTGGCTGTCCGTCGTAGATCTGCAAACGCTGATCGGCTGGCTGCACACCGTGCCGCAGCGCACGCCCGCCGCACCGGCAGCAGAGACCGCGATGCCTCCCGCTGTCACACCGCAGCCTTCCTCACAGCCGCCTCTACAGGCCTCGCCATGACCTCCCGCCAAAGCTACGTTCTGCTGTGCAGCATCGGCGTCTTCTGCTTCCTCAGCTATAACCTCGTCCGCATGCCCGTGCTGTCGCTGTTCGCCGAGTCGCTCGGAGCGGGGCCTGAAGCCATCGGCATGATCGTCTCGGCCTCCACGCTTACCGGCGTCTTTTTAAAATTACCGTCCGGCGCCCTGTCGGACATCTATGGCCGCCGGATGTTGCTCCGCATCGGAGTGCTGGCCTTCGGCATCCCGCCGTTCTTCTATCCCTTCATCAGCGACACCGCCACGCTGACCGCCTTGCGATTCATGCATGGACTGGCAACGGCCATTTTCGCGCCCAGCGCATTGGCGACGGTCGCCGAACTGTACAAAGAACGGCGCGGCGCGGCCCTGGGCACCTACACGGCCTGCACGCAAGCCGGCTCGCTGCTGGGACCGGTCATCGGCGGCTGGCTCTACTATCAGGCCGGCTTTCCGACGACGTTTGTCACCGCCGGCATCTTCGGCGGCATCGCGCTCATGATTTTCTTCAGCCTGCAGCTCAATCCGCCTCCGCCGCGAGGCGAGAAGGGGATGGGGCTATTAATCGCCGACATGCTCAAGGGCTTCCGCGTTGTCGCCAAAAACACAAGAGTGCTGGTCACGAGCACCACCGACGGCGCCAAAATGATCGCGAACGGCACCCTGATGGCCTTCCTGCCGATCTATGGCCTCTCTGTCGGGTTAAACGCGGGAGAAGTCGGCCTCCTGTTCGGCGTGCAGGGCATCACGTCGTTTTTCTCCAAGCCGATCATGGGGCGTGTGTCCGATCGCGTGGGACGCAAGCCCCTGATTTTGGCCGGATTGTGCATCTGCGCAGCCACCTTCGTGCTCATCCCCCATGCGACATGGTTTCCGGCTTTGCTCCTGCTGTCGGCCGGATTCGGTTATGGCGAAGCCGTCGTCACCTCATCCACTTCGGCGTTTGTGGCCGATCTGTCTGAACTCAAGACACTTGGAGCAGGGATGGGCATGCAGGGCACCATCGGCGACATCGGCCATGCCAGCGGGCCGTTGCTGGCCGGCTTCCTGATCGCCGGTTTGAACTATCAGAACGCCTTTGCCATCATCGCCTCTCTTCAATTGGTCGCCGCCGCGCTCTTTTGGCTCACGATGCGGAGATACCACTAGACGGTGCTATAATGCCTCCCACTGATCCATGAAACCGGAAGTCGGCACGGGCGATATCATCGTCGGCATCCTCGGCGCAATCGGCGTCGTCGTGCTGATCGTGCTCTTTGTCTACGTCGTACGAAATATGCTCATGAAGAAGGAAGGGGAGTAGGCGTGTTCGCAGGCATCGTAGAAGAGATGGGTGCGGTCAAATTGCTCGAAAAAAGCATGGCTGGCACACGCCTAACCATCCTTGCATCGGCCGTCATGGACGACTTGCCTATCGGCGCCAGCATCAGCGTGAACGGCGCCTGCCTGACCGTCGTGAAACGGGACGACAAGGAATTTACCGTGGATGTGTCTCCGGAAACGATGGGCGTGACGAACATCGGGAAGCTTTCCGCCGGCTCGCCGGTGAACCTGGAACGGGCCATGAAACTCAACGAGCGGATCGGCGGGCATCTGGTCGCCGGCCATGTGGACGGCGTTGGGATGGTGAGGGGACGACAGCAGGACAGCAATGCCATTGTCCTGACCTTCGAAGCCCCGCCGGACGTGCTGCGCTATTGCATTTCGAAAGGCTCGATCACCGTGGACGGCGTGAGCCTGACAATCAACGAAGTGACCGACCGCGGCTTCAGCGTCGCCATTATCCCTCACACCGCCAAAGTGACGACACTCGGCCTCAAGCAGGCGGGCGACACGGTCAATCTGGAATCGGATTTGATCGGAAAATACGTCGAGCGGCTGCTGCAGGAGAGAGGACAGCTTCCGCCGAAATCAGAGATCGTGATCGACCGGGACTATCTACAAAGGAAGGGGTTGCTCTAACGCCTTTCCATGGAGATTATTCTCCCTGCCGTTTCTTCAGCTACTCCCTTCGATTGCATCGGGATCTTCCGAAACATATTTCTCAATTGCAGGCTCATCAGGTGACAGCACTTCAATGATTTTATGATCGGTCGCGACAACGAAGTGCTGGCAACTTGGATAATGGACTTTCAATAACCCATCAGCTTCCAACTCTTCTATCCAATCACTATCAGCAACCCGAAATGTGCGCCCCTTCTGAATTCCTTGGATTTGATAGATAGCGAAATAAAGCGACTCGGAAGAGCTTTTAAAAGCCGCAACAAAAGGCCAGTGCACAATCCATTGCCGGGACTGGGCTGTTCTCTCTACAGGTTTGAGCCCGTCAATTTTTGCTCCACCTATATCCAGAGTCCTGTCCTCTTCAAGAAGGTGGTGCTCTACCAACAAAAGAGCCAAATCCTCTGCCTCGCCGGACACTATTTTTTCACACACCAAGTACTGAACATCCTGAAAAACAGTGTCCCAATCGAGTTTATGCATAACTCAGAAAATTTAAAGGTGTCGGAGGTCTTTTCTTTATCTAATTCACAACCTCGCACCTCGAACCTGTTCGTTACTCCTCCAGCGTCGAAATATCGCCAGGGTCCTGGCCCAGTTCCTTCGCCTTGAGTACCCGCCGCATGATCTTGCCGGAGCGCGTCTTGGGTAGCGACGGGACAATATCAATTGCTCTGGGCACGGCAATCTTGCCCAGTTCCTTTTCCACCTGCGCCATGAGGGCCTTGATGAGTTCCGCGCTCTGCTTCTCGCCCTGCTTCAAAATCACGAAGGCCTTGATCGCCTCGCCGGCTGTCTTGTGCGGCACGCCGATGACCGCCGCTTCCGCAACCGAATGGTGACTCACCAGTGCACTTTCCACCTCGGCGGTCCCGATCCGGTTGCCGGCCACCTTGATCACATCGTCGGCCCGGCCCATGAACCACATGTAGCCGTCTTCATCCTTGCGGCAGACATCTCCTGCCGTGTAGCAGTTGGGAATGATGTTCCAATAGCTCTTGTAGCGATCCGGGTCCTTATAGATGGTGCGCATCATAGCGGGCCAGGGCTTCTTGATCACGGCAAAGCCGCCGGTATTGGCCGGCACGCTGTTGCCTTCGCGATCCACCACATCGGCTTCAATACCCAGGAAGGGCCGCGTGGCCGAGCCGGGCTTGAGCATGATGGAGGGGAGGGGCGTGATCAGAATCATCCCGGTTTCCGTCTGCCACCAGGTGTCCATGATCGGATACTTGCTGCCGGTCACGTGATAGAACCATTCCCACGCTTCCGGATTGATCGGCTCGCCGACACTGCCGAGCACCCGCAACGACGACAAATCATATTTCTTCGGCCAGTCTTCACCATATTTCATTAACAGCCGGATCGCGGTCGGCGTCGTGTAAAACACCGTGACGCCGTACTGCTCGATGATGCTCCACCAGCGGCCGGGGTCGGGATAGTCGGGCTTGCCCTCGGCAGTCAAAATCGTCGCGCCGTTGAGCAACGGACCGTAAACAATATAACTGTGCCCGGTCACCCATCCCGGATCGGCCACGCAGAAGTAAATGTCGTCGTCGTGCAGATCGAAAACGTACTTGGCGGTGAGATACGTCCCGACCATGTAGCCGCCGTGTACATGCACCACGCCCTTGGGTTTGCCGGTCGTGCCTGACGTATAGAGGATATACAGAGGTGCCTCGGCATCCAGTTTTTCCGGCTCACACGTCGGTTTTTGATTTTTCAGCCATTCATACCAATCGATCTCCTTCGACGCGGAGAGGGGAACACCCGGCTGCTGCCTGCGTACGACGACGACTTTTTCGACGGTCGGACAATTGGCGACCGCCTGGTCCACCACGATTTTAAGGTTGACGACCTTGCTGCGGTCATAGCCGACGTCGGCGGTGATGACAAGACGTGCCTCAGAATCCTGGATGCGGGATTGCAACGCCGGAGCGCTGAAACCGGAATAGACCACGCTATGGATGACGCCGATTCTGGCGCAGGCCAGCATGGCGACAATCTGCTCGGGAATCTTCGGCAGGTAGATGGTGACGCGGTCGCCTTTTTTAAGGCCGAGCGACTTCAAGGCGTTGGCACAGCGGTTTACCTGACGGTACAGCTCGGCGTAGGTGAAGATGCGCTCCTCGCCCTGTTCACCGACCCAGATGACCGCGACTTTGTTCTTGCGCCAGGTTTTGACATGACGGTCGAGACAGTTGTAGGAAATGTTGCAGGTCGCGTCCACAAACCATTTAGCCCAGGGGTAATTCCACTCGAGCACTTTCGACCAGGGCGAGAACCATTCCAATTCCTTGGCCGCCTGGTCCCAGAATGCCTCCGGATCGGCGATGGATTGCTTGTAGGCCGCCTCGTAGTCCTTGATGTAGGTCCGTGACTTGGTTTCCGCGGTCGGATGGATGACCCGTTTTTCATGGAGCAGCGATTCGAACTTATCAGGTGGTTGCGTCATGACCATTCCTCTCTGAGATGCGCGCCATTATGCACAAGCCCGCTCGACACGCGCAAGCCGGCTGCCTTGACACTGTCAAGAAACCGAGGTTAGCATGCGCCCATGAACCCGTCTGGCCGGTTCCGCGTCCTGATCGCCGCGCTCCTCCTGCTGCTCCCCCTTGCCAGTGCCGATGCCCAGCTCGGCCGCCCCGAAGGGCTCTACTACAAATCCTGGGCCGTCATTTTCGGCATCAACGATTACCTCCTGGCGCCCAAACTCAAGACATCGGTGGCGGACGGGAAAGCCCTGGCCGAAACCCTGCGCAAACTTGGATTTGAAGAAGTCGTTGAGGTCTACGACAAGAACGCCAGCTCCAAGGCCATGCACCATATTCTCCGCGACGTCCTTCCGCGCAAAGTCGGACGCCAGGACCGCGTCGTCATCTTCTTCGCCGGCCATGCCGGCATCACGCCGGACCGGAACGGGCAGGACCTCGGCTACCTTGTCCCCTGTGACGCCCAGGCCAACAATGTCTCCAAGGCCGTGACCATGGACGACCTCAAGGAATTCTCACGGCGCGTCATGGCGAAACATATTCTCTTCGTGCTGGATACCGGCATCAGCGGCTGGGAAATCACGGCCCCGCAACAATTGTCGCTCGAAGGCCGCGGCACGCAGGAAGAAGAAACGGACAAGCGGGCCGTCCAGGTGCTCACCGCCGCCAATAAAGGGGAGGCGACCGCCCACAAGGACGGGCAAAGCCTCTTCCTGCGGATCCTCGCTACCGGCCTTCAGGGAGCGGCAGACACAGACAAAAACGGCTGGCTGTTGGCGAGCGAACTCAGCAGCTATATCAAGCAGCAGGTTGAGAAGGCCACGGCCGGCAAGCAGCATCCGCAGACAGCGCGCCTCGACGGAGACGGCGACATGATTCTGATCGAGGGCAAGAAAGGCACGTTCCGGGCCGGCGGCGAGCCGAAAACGGACGCCGAGCGTATTGCAGCAGCCAAGGAACTCTACGACCAGGCGTTCACGTCTTTGCAGCAGCAACGCCCGCCGCAGGAAGCCCTGAACAGCCTCGACAAGGCGCTGGAATACAATCCTGTGTACGGCGATGCGTACATTTTGAAGAGTTACGTGCTATCGGAATACCTGTTCAATCAGGACGACGCGCTGATCGCAGCCAACCAGGCCGTCAAATATGCGGCGGACAACCAGGACTCGCACTACACGCTGGGGCTGATCCTTCAGAAAAAACAGCACTACAAGGAAGCGGAACAGGCGATGAACCGCGCCCTGGCCATCAACCCGGTCAATTCCGACGTCCTGCTCTCGCTGGGAGATCTCTACGCTGAAGATTTGAAGGACCAGAAAAAGGCCGTGGAGGCCTACACGAAATATCTGGGGAACGGCGGAACGGAGAGCCGGGCGAAGGACTACGTCGAAAAAGCGGGCGCCGCGCCTGCGAAGCCGTGATGAGCATGCGCGTGCGAGACGCGCGCGACACGCCGGAACGCGCGACTGGAAGGAACAGCTCTTCGCCGATCTTGCTTTTCGCGCACGTCACGCCAGTCTCGCGACGCATTGCTCAGTCCTGCGCGCCGCCTTTTAAATAACCCAGGCCGATCTTCAACGCCCGCCGCGTCACTTCCGCCCATCGGGCTTCCGGATATTCCTGCAGCACCGCCGCCGCCTTGGGGTCCTGCACGTCCAGTTCCTTGACCTTGATGATCCCGTCCTCGATTTTCACGTCAGCCACAAGCACCCCCCGGTGAAAGTCTCCCGAACGTCTGAAACAACCGATATATTTGCATCCACTACTCGATTTCCGCTTCGTTGACAGGTCTGGGGGTGCATGTTAGCATCTTTTTTAGAGACAGATGCAACGATGAACGCGCTCTGGAATCTGACCACGCCTCATACCAAGGAGGAGCCAGCTATGATGTCGATAATCCATGGGATGTCACACGTGATACGCGGAGGCGTGGCGGCCGCCTTCGTGATCAGCTTGGTGGCCTGCGGCGGCGCCCCCAAATGGGTGGCGCAGGGATCCAGTGCCATGAGCACCAAGGACGAAAAATCCTTCTACGGCGTCGACTCCGTGATCGGGATCAAGATCGAGCCGCTGGCCTGGGATGCCGCGGAAAACCGGGCGCGCGCCGAGATCGCCAAAAATTTCCAGACCTATACCGCGTACCTGATGCGCGACTACGCGGCTTCCACCAATGCCAACGATTTCACGAAGTCCGCGGAAGAACAGAACGTGGAGCGGGCGATTAAGACCTTCTCGGCCGTGACACTGAACGGCGTCCGTCCCATCGACCGGTATAAGGACGAAGAGACCGGAACCTACTACGTGCTCGCCAAGCTCGATCTCAAAGACATGAAAAACAGGCTGGAGGAGTCCAAAGAGTTGAACGCCGAAGTCCGGGATTTCGTCCGGAAGAACGCCGACCGCTTGTTCGACAAGCTGGAAAAAGAAGAAGCCCAGCAGGCGCCGAAGCAGTGACGGCCGGCGGGAGACGGATGATGAGCAACCGCGCAGTTTCTCCGGTGCCCGGTGTTCGGCACTCGGCGCTCGGCACTTCGCTGGTGCTTGCCCTGACCATGGTCGTCACCCTGGCCGGCTGCGGGGCCGAGACGAAGGTCACCCGCGTGGATTCCGGCGTGGTGACGGATCTCAGCGGGCGTTGGAACGACACCGACTCCCGGATGGTCGCTGAAGCCATGGTCAAGGAAGCCCTCGGCACGCCCTGGCTGGACAACTACACGCGAAGCCACCGCGGGAAGCAGCCGGTCGTGGTCGTCGGCACGATCGTGAATAAAAGCCATGAGCACATCAACGTCCAGACATTCGTGACCGACCTGCAGCGGGAGCTGGTCAACTCGCAAAAGGTGACCTTCGTGGCGGGGCGGGGGGAGCGGGAGGAGATCCGGCAGGAGCGGGAAGAGCAGGCCATGCACGCCCGCGAAGACACGCAAAAGGCCCCCGGCAAGGAGATCGGCGCCGATTACATCCTGAAAGGCTATATCTCGACCATCCTCGACGAAAGCGAGGGCGTCAAGGCCGTGTTCTACCAGGTGGACCTGGAGATGGTCGATTTGGAAAGCAACGTCAAGGCCTGGTTCGGACAGAAGAAAATCAAGAAAGTCGTTGAACGTAAACGAACCGTTTTTTAGACCCCACGGGTCTTGTTGAAGCCTCCCGGACCACTGAGCGCGCAACCAGTGATCGCGCGTCACCTCACCTTCCCGTTCCTCTGCCTGTCCGGCCTGGCGCTCGCCTTGAGCGCCTGCGGACCGGCCTCCAACCGCTACGCGCTGATCGAAGAGAGCCTGCGGGCAGGGAACGTCCAGCGAGCCGACCAGATCGTCGAAGAAGCCCACAAGGACTATGACGCCAAAAGCCAGGTCCTCTATCGCATGGATCGCGGCATGACGCTCCATCTGGCCGGCCGCTACGAAGAGAGCACCTCCGTGCTCGAGAAGGCAGAGCAGATGGTCGAGGAACTCTACACCCGAAGGATCAGCACCCACACCAAGGCGTTCCTCTACAACGATACCGAGCTTCCTTTCGAAGGAGCCCCCTACGAGCAGGTCATGCTCAACGTGCTCAAGGCGCTCAACTATGCGGTGACCGGCAATCTCCAGGATGCGCTGGTGGAAGCGCGGCGCGTGGATCACCGCCTGAACGTTCTGGCCGACCAGGTGGGAGACAAGCCGGACGCCTACAAGGACGACGGTCTGGCCCGGTACCTGAGCGGTATCCTGTATGAAGCAGCCGGCGAGCTCAACGACGCCTTCATCGCGTACCGGAAAGCATACGATGCCTATCTGGCCGCGCAAACCTGGTCGCGGACACCCCCGCCGCCCATGCTCCGGACCGATCTGCTCCGCATCACCGACGCGCTCCATGTGACCGACGAACACGCGCAATACCGGCAGGCCTTTGGCGACACGCCGTGGCAACCGCCCTCCGATCCGCAGCAATTCGCTCAGGTCGTCGTGGTCAGCTATAATGGCGCCGCGCCGCGCAAGGAGGACCAGTTTCTCGACCTCCCGATCAGCCTCGATGCCTTGCGGCTGGTCCTGGTATCCAAGCAACTGCAAGGAGGGTCCAGCGCGAACTCACGGGAGGCGCGCGCCGTGGAGAGCGTGCTCTATGGCTTGAACGGCCGCGTCGTCCGGGTCGCGCTGCCGCGCCTGGTTCCGAGAAAGACCGCCGTGGCCATCGAACAGGTGAGCCTGGGCGGCGCCGACAGGGCCTACGGCACCCATACCGAATTGGTGCAGGACATAAGCGCGCTGGCGGCCAAGCAGTTCTCCGACCAGTTCAACAGCGTGGCCGTGAAGGCCGTGGCGCGGGCCGCGGTCAAATACATGGCGGCCGAAGGCGTGGCGCGCAGCACGCGGGCCGCCGCCGGGCGGGATGCCACGGCGCACTTGATCGCCCTGCTGGTCGGCAGCCTGGCCAAGGCTCTGGCGATCTCGACGGAGGAAGCGGACAAACGAATCTGGCAAACACTGCCGGATGAAATTCACGTCGCGCGGCTGTGGGTGCCGCCCGGTTCCTACGAGCTGTTCGTCCGCCCCATCGGCAAGGGCGGCGGACCGATCGGGCGCGAGACCGTCCGCGCCGTCACCTTGCGCGCAGGGGAAACCAGGTTTTTCACCGAACGGGTGATGCCATAGGGCAGAGTTGAGTCCTGAGCAATGAACACCACCATGAAAACACCGGAGGGACGGTCATGCTGAAGTCCCGCGCAATCCTGCTCATCGTGCTCATGGCACTCCCCGAGTTGCCCGCCGGGTGCGCGGGCCACCGCGCTCAGCCAGACTGGATCGAAGGGAACAGTACCGACTATTCCGCCGCCCAATATCTGACAGGTGTCGGGCAGGCCGATTCCCGACCCGCCGCCGAGGAGCGTGCATACGGCGCCGTCTCCCGGATCTTCAAGGCCAAAATCGAAGCGGAATCCAAAGACTGGGAATCCTTTCTTCTATTGGAAGCCAAGGGCCAGGCAAGCACGGAGCGCCGGCTGACGCTGGATCAGCTCACCCGCGTCTCGACGGACAAGGTCCTGGAAAACGTCCGCGTCCTCGATGCCTGGGTCAATCCCAACACCGGCCAGCACCATGTCCTGGCCGGCATGCACCGCGCCCAGGCAGGCACGGCGTTGACGGAACGGATGACTGAACTCGACCAGGCAGTCGAATCGGACCTGGCCGAATCACGCAAGACGGCGGACAAGCTGCTGACCATCCGCAGCCTGCGGCGCGCGGTCAAGAACCTCGTGCTCCGGGAAGCCTATAACGCCGATCTCCGCGTGATCCGGACGAGCGGGCAGGGCACGCCGCCGCCATACCGCGTCGCGGAGTTGACAGGAGCGCTCGAAAAGTTTATGGCTGCTCACCTGCTGGTCGGCGTGGAGGTCACGGGTGACCAG
>MHEU01000072.1:80767-86558 GCA_001805245.1 Nitrospirae bacterium RIFCSPLOWO2_02_FULL_62_14
CGAAGGATTGATCCGGGAAGGCCTGCCGGTCTCTGCCAGGCCGGCCGACGCCGAAAAGCCTGCAACCATGCGCCGCGACAAACCGGTGGAGTTGCTGGTGAAGGGAACCGTGCGGCTGTTTGACGCAAACGTGCCCGATCCGCGCTTCCGGTTCGTCCGCTGGTGCAGCGATTTCGTGATCCTGGACACGGACACCCAGCAGGTTGTCGGCGCCGTGTCCCGGGGAGGGCGTGAAGGCCACGTGACGAGCGGAGAAGCCATGGCCAAAGCCGTCCGGGTCATGCAGCAGGAGGTCTCGTCGGAACTGGCCAGAACCCTGGCCGGGTATGTCTACGGCGACCAGGACCAGCCGGTGAATCTCCCTCCGGCCGCCTGCCCGCAGGGCGCGCCTGCGTCGACGCCTGGCGGCGCGCATGGAGACGAGGCGCCGGCTGCACACAAACCACCGCTATGAGGATGCGATGAAGAGACGTTCGATTCGTTCCGATTCTTCCGAGTCCCATGAACTGGGGTCCCGCCGCAAAACACCAAGCCGCGTGTCCAAGCAACGGGCCGTGGAGCGGCTCAAGCGCGACACGGAGGCGGTCAACCAGGCCAGCCTCCTGACGACACTCAGGCGACAAGGCTACGAAGAGCTGCCGATCGAAGAAATCCAGGACCGGTTATCCAAACTCAGGACCGCCCTGGCGGAGTTCATCGTCTCGAGGAGAGCTTGAGCCTCGACTACCCATGAGCGCTTCTGCTACAACCGCGGATACGCTGCTGCGACGGTCGGGCTCGCCGCTCAGTCCCTCGGCGTACTGTTGGGGACAGGCGCCCTTCTTCCTGGCGCCTTGTATCTTAGTTCGGTGTTGGTTCACGATATGTCTTCAGGCAACCCAGATGTGACAGACCGATGGTGCCGAGGTCTTCAAAGACCGTGGGACAGCGCGGGTCATCACGTCTACATTCTGAATAAGCCCGAACAGTTGCGTGGGCCATTGAGCCCGCATCGCAAGGCTGGGACACAGAATTGGGGAGCCTGGTTCTCTGGTCCGTCAGTTGTGGCATGCGTGCCTCTGAGCACGCAGGGGCGCCCCTGCGTGCTTGACAGTCAAGACAGTTGCTGTCCCCGTTCTTCGCCAAGGGACAGGCACCGCCGTCCTTCGACAGGCTCAGGACCCCGAGTCCAATCGAGGGGCAGACGGCGGAGCCAGTCCCTCGACTCCACGCGCCCGTCTCGCGACGCGTCTGCGCGATTTCGCAACGAACCGTCATGAATAGTCGAGGCTTGCATGCCGTACTATTATTTTGATTCCACCGCCCTCGTAAAGCGCTACAGCCGCGAACGAGGCTCTCGCATCGTCAACAGCCTCATGACCAAGCGGGAAAAAACGATCATCATCGGCGGCCCCACGATCACCGAATTTTATGCGCTCTTCGCGCTCAAAGCCCGCGAGGGTCAGTTGACCCGCGACGACTGGTACTCGGTCCTTTTTAAATTCGAAGCCGAGTCCATGCGCGGGGTCTATCATTTCGCCACGCCGACGAGTGAAACCTTTACCGCGACCAAGCAACTGCTTCTGGACTATCCCGTCCTCCGCGCTCCTCAGGCCGTCCATCTGATGCTCGCGTACGAATTCCGGTCGTTGCGGTTGTCGGTGGTCAGCACGGACAGGCAAATCCTCGAAATGTGCAAGCCGCTGGGAATGAATCCGATCAATCCGGAAGATGAATAGGGAATTTGGCGATCTGGTGATTTCGTGATTTGGTGAAGTGTCAAAGAGGAGAAGCGACGCCTGAGGAAAGGAGACGAGAGTGACTTATTGGGTCAAGGTGGTATTTGTCGATAATCAGGAATTATTGGTGAAGGACGCGATCCGTCACACGATCAGCGAGGACATGGAAGTGCTGGAAGTGGACACTGCGAGGGAAGTGACGATCATTCCCATGAAGCAGATCAAGTACATCTCCTGCGACGCGACCGTCTTCGCAAAAAAGAGCGCGCCGCCGGCCCCCCGGTAACCCCGGTTATTTTCCCGCCAGCCGTTTCGCCAGCCGTTTCGCCAGCCTGATCATCGCAGAGGACCGGTCGGCCGGATCGAGCAGGACATTCAAGACATGCACCTGCGAGCGATCCGCCAGCGCGGCTTCCAGTGCACGGGCGAGTTCCCCATGCGTTTGGATCCGATAGCCGGCCCCGCCTCCGAGCAACTCACAGATCTTCTCGTACCGCCAGTCGTGAATATCGTTGAACGGGCCTTCCATGATTTCCCGCTCGGTGGAATACCCGCGATTGTTCAAGACGATGACGATCGGCGACAGTTTATGGCGCACGCAGGTCGACAACTCCGAGCCCGTCATCTGGAACGCGCCGTCTCCGACCAGCACGATCGGCCGCAGCGCCGGATCGGCAAAGCCGACGCCGACTGCCGCCGGCACGGCAAACCCCATCGAGGTGTAGTAGGCCGGTGCGATGAACTCGAACCGCCGGTGCACGCGCAGATCGGCCGCCGCGAACAGGGACTCGCCGACATCGGCGATCACCAGCGTCTTTTCATCCAGCAGGCTGTTCACATGCGTGAAGAGCCCGCGCAACGTGACGGCATCCGACGCAACCGGCGGGCGGGGATCCACCGGCTCCGGCCCCGGCAGGGCCCGCCGGGGAAACGGCTTCACGGAGAGCCCGCTGAGCGCGCGCACGAACTCGTCGAACCGGACGTCTTCAAAGCGGTGGTGCTTGACGGCCACCCGGTCGCTCGTCGCATGCACCGTGCGTCCCTCCGCAATGAGTGGAGAGTTCGCGCTGACGTCTTCGATATCCGTCAGATGGGTGCCGAGAATCAGCAGGCAATCGGATCCGTTCACGAACTGCTGCACCTCATCGCGCCCGATGAGCCCGCCGTAGACGCCGACATAGAGGGGATGGTCTTCGCGAATCACCGACTTGCCGAGCAGGGTGGAAGCCACCGGAACATTGAGCCGCTCGACGAGTTTCAACAGTTGATCTTCCAGTCCAAACCGGCCGAGTTCGGCGCCCACCAGAAGGACCGGCTGCTTGGCTGTTTCGAGCATCGCCCGCACTTCCGAGACGGCTTCGGCCAGGGCCGCCGGATTGCTGGGTTCGTCCTCGACGCAGACGGGATGCGTGGCCGGCGGCAGGGGGACGTTCACCAGATCGCGCGGGACTTCAAGATAGATCGGCCGCTTGTACCGCCGAAGCGCGGCGAAGGCCCGCTCCATGTCCCGCTCGGCCGTATGCGGATCGTCCAACGCCACAGCCGCCACCGTCATTTTCTCGAACACTTCTTTCTGGGTTGAAAAATCGCGGACCATGTGATGGAGGTAGGGATTGTGCACCCGCTCAGATAGGCCGGGCGAGCCGGTCAGCACCACCACCGGCGAACGTTCGGCGTAGGCACAGGCGACGGCATTCACCAGGTTCAACCCGCCGACGCAGTAAGTGACGCAGACGGCGCCGATACCGTTGATCCTGGCATAGGCGTCGGCCGCATAGCCGGCAGCGTCTTCCCGCGTCGTCCCGATATGCTGAATGGGGGATTGCTCGATCAGCTTATAGAGGCCGAGCACATAATCGCCGGGGATGCCGAAGATATGCCGCACGCCCAGTTGATGCAACCGGGCAATGAGAGCGGAGCCGATCGTCCTTGTGGCAGCCATGGTCAGAGTTCCCGGTCTGCAGCAGGTGACGGCCGTATTGTAACATTTCACCCGCCCACCCCGCACGTTGTCACACCCACCCGCCCCGCGCCTGTCGAGACAGGCGCTTCTCCGCATGGACGCGTGCTTTCCCCGCTTCACCCGCCCACCCCGCACGTTGTCACACCCACTATCTCACCCGCCCAACCCAGACGCGCCGAGACGCGTCTCTTGCCCATGCGCGCGCCTGTCGAGAGAGGCGCTTCTCCGCGTGGACGCGTGCTTTTCCCGCAGGGCCGCTTTGACGGAGCGGATCGCCCGTGCTATGACAGGGCCGCATCAGTCTGATGGTGGTTCGAAATGTCCGGGCGGACGGGAAAGCCAGGGAACAGTCGCTTGCTTGGATTGTTTGGCGAGGCTGCGCAGGCTCATTTCGGCCGCCCGGATCAATTTCGGATCCCCGCCCTGGAGAACGACGGTCAGCAGGGTATAGAGTCCGCGGTCGTGACGGGCCGCGAGCAGGATTCGCTCGAGGACGGGGTCAAGAGACCCGGCTGGAACCGGCTCCGGATCGTCGCCGTCGATAGTCGTCAGCCACTCGAGATGTTTCGGATCGCCATAGAGCCAGGAAACGGGAATCCCAAGAGCGTTGGCGACGAGTTCCAGCGTCGAGGCGGGAGGATCGGCTTCTCCGGATTCAATGGCTTCGAGCGACGCGATAGGAAGACCGGCGGCCCCGGCCAGTGACTCCACTGACCGGCCGCGAGACAAACGCCACGCCTGGATGGTAGCACCGAGCGACATGGCGGAATGATACTGAATCGTTCCCGGAGGCGCAACCGACAATGCCGACATCCGATTTCTCGTCGTTCGCCGAGCTGACTGCGGCGCAGTCGTCCCGGATCAAACGCCTGCTCAAGGAAAAGCAGGTCCGTGACGCCGACCAGGTGTTTGTCATGGAAGGCGCCAAACCGATCCGGGAATTGCTGCGCGTCAAGTCGCCCGCGATCGAGGCCGTCGTCGTCACGCAACCCTACCTCGACACCTGCGAGCCGGCGGTTCGCCGGTCGCTCGAGGCGCAGCGGGTCTATCTGTGCCGCAATACGCTGTTCGAGAAATTATCGGATGCGACGTCGTCCCAGGGCATCCTCGCCGTGATCAAGAAACCGGCCTGGGAGCAGGCCGGCATCTTCAAACGGCCCCAGATGCTGGGCATCTACGGCGAATGTCTTCAGGATCCGACGAATGTCGGCACGATCATCCGGACGGCGGCTGCGTTCGGGCTGGACGGGCTCTGGCTGTCGGCCGATTCCGCCGACGTCTTCAATCCGAAAATCGTCCGCGCGACCGCCGGGACGCTTCTCAAACTACCGGTCTTCATCGTGAAGGACGCCGGCAATCTGGCCCGGTTCCAATGCACGCTGCTGGCCGCCGACTCGTCAGGCAAGCATGCGCGCCGGCTGGACGAGATCACCAGCATTCCGGCGAAAACCATCATCGCCGTGGGGAACGAAAGCCGGGGATTGTCCAGCGACACGCTGCGGGCAGCCGCCATCCGGTTCCACATCCCCATCAGCCAGGATGCGGAATCGCTGAACGTAGCGGCATCGGCCGCGGTCGCAGCTTATTATTTCAGCAGATTACCGAGGGAATGAAAGTCGCGCAGCGACACCGCTTACGGTGTCTGATCACCATTGCCTGGTGGTAATGCTGGCGCGGCACTGCATGGTTGAATGCCGTCTGGACTTTTTCGGTCGCGCCAAGAAGCGCGGTGCTTAGGATAGGGTTAGCTGCGGGGGGGGTCATGCCGCGCGCGGTGTGGTGCCGAGGGACAGAATCGAACTGTCGACACCAGCCTTTTCAGGTCAAATTATCTTCTTTGATATCAATGAGTTAGCGTCAGAACCTACAGCATCTCCTCCCACTCAATTTCAACAACTTACAGACGGCGGTGCCACATGTGGCACCCCAACTAGCACCGACTAGCTGGTGACCGTCTGAAAACTCGTGGGAGGGAGTCGATGCCGGAGGCTTATCATCCGTCAACAAACGAAACAAGGGCGAACGCTGACAATCCTTGCGGGAATGAGGACAGCGCGCGAGGCGATGGCGAGACAGGAACGCGTGAACCAAAACGATACGTCCTGCGAGC
>MHEU01000072.1:86594-88650 GCA_001805245.1 Nitrospirae bacterium RIFCSPLOWO2_02_FULL_62_14
GCCAGCCACCCGCACCCGGCGGCCGCCCCGCCGGCCGCCGCTAAACTTGTCAGGAGGACATATCTCCACCAGCCTCCTTCGTCGCCACCTTCCAACGCTGATACAGCTAAGTGGGTCACGACCGTTCACGACTTCGGCAAGCAATGGGTGGAGGTGTCCTGGGGGAAGTCTGAATCCAAACCCGGCAAGCGTGGGCGGAAAGGCGGTTCACCCAACCCGGAGCGGAACCAGCAACGGGCCTGGTCCCGGGCGAAGGGAGTCATTAGGCGAAAGTGCCTCACGATCGGCGCGGATCATCTCGTCACCTTGACCTATCGGGAGAACGTCCAGGACCGAACGCGGGTACTCGAGCATATGGAACGGTTCCACCGGATGTTGAAGCGAGCCGGGACCTCACTCCAGTATGTGACCGTGTTGGAGTATCAGAAGCGGGGCGCGATTCACTTCCATATCGCCGTCAAGGGCTTTCAGGACGTCCGGCTCCTGCGCCGCTGCTGGTATAAGGTCGTCGGCAACGGCCAGGGCCAGGTCAACGTGCGGGGACCACGGCCAGGGAGCTCGCCGGTCAAACTGGCTCGGTATCTCTCCAAATACATTGGCAAGGACTTAAATGCTCTCCCGCGGGAGGCGGGTGAGCATCGCTACTTCTGCTCGCTCGGCATCACAGTGCCAACGGAACGTTTCGAGCTGGCCCTGGCACGCCCTTCTGAGGGGGTGGCAGGGGAGCTGTTCTCCCTCATGATGAAAGAAACCCTGCGCCGAGTCGGGGTACAATGCAATCTCACACACTGGATGGGCGGAGGGGGTTCGTACGGGTGGATATCAGGATATGAAGATTCCTCGCATCGATGGACCGTGGGGCCGGTAGAGTCTTTGCAAGAAAGCCCTCCGCCCGTGCCATAGTAGGTTTTTCTGGAAGGATAGCCTTGTCGAGCAAAATTCGCTAGACTATGAGCGGACGTCATAAGGGGGAGTAAAGAACGATGGGACCCACACAAACCGCCATTGACACACAGACGCTCGCGGCTCGCCTGAAAGCTGATCTCCGGAAGGCTTTTGGGGATCGCTTGCGAGGGGTCGTGCTCTACGGGTCAGAGGCCCGTCATGATGCCACGCCGGAAAGCGATATCGATCTCCTGGTTCTGCTCGCCGGTCCGGTGACGCTCGGGCGGGATCTCTGGACCTGCGTCGATGCGCTGTATCCTCTGCAACTGGAGATTGGCCGTCCGATCCACGCGCTTCCGGTGGATGCCACTGTGTACGAGAAGGGAGAATACGCCCTCTACCGCAATGCCAGGCGGGACGGGGTTCTGGTGTGAATCAGGAGGCGGCCGAACTGTGGGGGCGAGCAATTCAGGCCTTCCACACGGCAAAGCAGATCGCCGAAACTGATCCAGACGCAGCAGCAGGACGAGCCTACTATGCCGCCTTCTATGCCGTGTCAGCGTTCTTTGCCCTGCAAGGTCAAACCTTTTCCCGGCATTCCGCGCTTGAGATTGCCATCAGCCGCGATCTGGTGAAAGCTGGTCACTGGCCGACTGAGCTCGGTAAAACCTACTCCTTCCTCCTGGAACTCCGCTCAACGGGTGACTATGGCGGCGCGATCCACGTATCCCGAGACGATGCGGCCAAAGCAGTGACAGGCGCTCGCCAAATTCTTGAAGCCGTTTCCAAGTCGAACCCCAAGCAATTTCCCTTGCCGTCCGACAAGGGCTAACACGCGAATACAGTTTTTGACTTAACCTCCCTTGACACCTTTCAGCCATCGGCCTACCTTGCCGATGGAGTGCAAACAACGCAGCCATGCAGATTACTTAGAGACAGTCCGAACGCCTATGGAAACGAGGACAATAAAGACATGGCAGGACTTGGCGTCGATATCAGAAGAGTTTGCTACAAAGACTTGGATATTCCGTGGTGTGGAGGACGAGAGCTATGAGCTTATCCCAAAGATTGGAAGGCTCGACTCTAGGAAGAATCTTGACGGGTCAAATGCGGGATATTCTTCAGACGCTGAAAACCATACTGTAGAGCGCTTCAAGCGTGAAGCTAGACC
>MHEU01000072.1:88684-101768 GCA_001805245.1 Nitrospirae bacterium RIFCSPLOWO2_02_FULL_62_14
ACCTTGACTGGCTTTCGATTGCGCAGCACCACGGCTTGCCCACAAGGTTCTTAGACTGGACGGAAAGCCCTCTAGTCGCAGCGTACTTCGCTCTAAGGCGGGCTGGTATCGTTGACGGTGAAAGAAAAGACGCTGCTATCTACGGCCTAGAGAAAGTGCCGGTCGTTCAAAGCGATGATGAATATAAAAGATCGAGTGACGAAGTCGTTTCTTATTATCCTCGACACCTCACACCACGAATTACCGCGCAACGAGGTCTATTCACATGCCACCGGAATCCGGCTACGCCATACAAACCGGACGCGCTTCTTAAGTGGATCATCCCAAGCAACGTGTGTTTTGATTTGAAACTCGTCATCAATAAATCTGGGGTTAATGAGGCCTCAATGTTCCCTGACCTCGATGGAGTCGCGAAGCACGTTGGGTGGCTCCACAAATGGAAATTGGGACAATGATGAGGAGGGACTAGCATGATCCTTCACCTCGTCAGTGCCGTTGCCATCCTTTTAGGCACTATCTCAGTTCCTGTCCTTGCGACAGCAGAAATCCAAACCATTACTGTGACTCACACCTACATCATGGGTGACAGGGACAGCAAAGAAGATGCTCGCGTTCTGTGTTATATGACGGCTAAACGTAAGGCTTTGGACAAGGCCGGAGTCTTGATTGAAAGTTCCAGCGAAGTGAAAAACTTCCAACTCACAAAGGATCAAGTCACTTCCTACTCGGCCGCCATTTTGAGCATTGAAGTAGTAAAGGAAGAATTCGGATTTAAGAATGGTACGACAAACCTGACGATGACTGTTAAAGCTAATGTGGACATGGCAGATGTTAGAAAACGTCTAACTGAGATTGTGGCTGACAAGAGCTTGCAAGGTAAGGTGGACGTACAGCAGCAGCAGATACGAAAGCTGGAGCAGCAGTTGCAGGCTCTGAATGAGAAACTAGGTGGAGCGCCGGAAAGCTCTAAAGATGAAGTGCAAAAAGACCGTAGCGTCGAACTGGCTGCCTATGTTCGCCTGAATGCTGAGCGTGGTGAGGCACGGGCGCAATATCATCTTGGCCTTATGTATTTGAATGGTAAGGGTGCCCCACAGGACCATGAGCAAGCCGTCGCGTGGATTCGCAGGGCAGCCGAGCAGGGCTTTGCATCTGCCGAAGCTTTTCTAGGCTCGATGTACCTAGAAGGTTTTGGCTTACCACAGGACTATGCGCAAGCCCTTGTGTGGTTGCGCAAGGGAGCGGAGAAGGGCAATGCGTATGCCCAGTTAAAACTTGGCCAGATGTACTTGATGGGCTGGGGGGTTCTACAAGATGATGCGCAGGTGTTTCGTTGGTGGATGACAGCCGCAGAAGCAGGCGATATGTTTGCCCAGTTCCAACTTGCTTCTCTGTATTTCACTGGCAAGGGAGTTCCCAAAGATGATACGCAGGCGTTTCGCTGGTATGTAAAAGCGGCAGAGGCAGGCCATGGAGATGCCGAGTTTCAACTGGGCTGGACATACGAAACCGGGTATGGTGTGACGAAAGACTACCAGCGGGCATTACGCTGGTACACAAAAGCTGCTGAAGCAGGTCATGCACAATCGCAGGGCACACTTGGCTGGTGGTACGAGTCAGGTACGGTCGTTCCGCAAGATAATGGGCAAGCGTTTCGTTGGTACACAAAAGCCTCGGAGGCTGGCAATGCGTATGCCCAGGGCAATCTTGGCTTGATGTACTATAACGGCAAAGGCGTGACGCAAGATTATGTGCAGGCGCACAAGTGGTTTAATATTGCCGCTGCTACTGAGACTGATAAAGGAAAAAGGGAAGGCTATATCAAGAATCGTGATCGTGTTGCACGGATGATGACAGCGCAGCAGATTGCCGAGGCACAGCAATTAGCGCGAGAGTGGAAGCCGAAGATTAGCTGTTCGGCGCATCCGTGCTTGTGGGCAGAGATGTTCCTCGACTCGATGATACGAACTTTTTAGAGGTTCACGCCGGCGGTTACGCGGGCGCATCTTGGGGGGAAGGGGGTGTCGTGAGACGCCCCCTTTTCATTTCTCAAAATGAGGGCTTGACATGTTATGCCGTACGCATTACAGTAATGCCATTCGCATAACACGGAGGACACATGAAACACGACGCTGATCCCATGACGGTCAATCTTGTGATTCGGGTAACGCCGAAAGAAAAAGCCCTGATTGATAAGTATGCTGGAAAGGAAGGGTGGACCATCTCGGAATATGTGCGAGCAACGATGATTACCGACATGGCCATGATGCACCAGGACGTGGAGGCCATGAAAATCATCTTCAATAAGGGAAAGCAAAAACTAGCTCAACGGTTAAGCCATAAATTACGGCCATTCCATGCCGATGAGGCAAAGCGGTAGGGATAGGGGCAAGCCTGGCTATGACACTATTGACGGTTGTAGAGACAGCGGCCTTTCTCAAATTCAAAAATCCCAATTCGTTGTACAATAACAAGACCATTCCCCGGGTCTATGTCGGCCGACGGGTGAGGTTCGTACAAGAAGATCTGGAGCAATGGCTGCGGCGAAAAACTGATCAGGCCCTGGCCAAAGTAGAGCAGGTCCGAAAGCCAGGTCCCATGTTTCGCATTAAGGTGCCGCGATGAATATTGCGTGCGTCAAGTCCAAGCGGGGAAGCAAGTCGGTGCTGACCTACTGGTACAAGGGGCACCGCTATCGCGTGCGCTTGCCGGGCGTGAATTTGACCGTCGACGAGGAAAAGCGGCAGGCCAGCGTGGCCATTACAGAAATCCATCGGATGGTTGATGAAGCCGCTCGTCCCGAGCTGACCTTTAAAGAATTTGCGCCGATCTATTTGAAGCACCTGGCTGTCAAGCAACGGATCGCCGCCTACCGGAACGATTCAGCATTACGCTGTCATTTAACGCCGTGGTTCGGCACCTTCACCCTCCGGTCAATCAGATTGGAGAACGGGATCGGCTATATCGAGCACCGCAGGAAGGAAGGAGCTGCAGAAGGAACCATCGAACGGGAATGTGCGGTCTTGAGCGCCTTGCTGAACTGTGCCGTGGATTATGAATACCTGGATCGGAACAGGCTCAAGAAAATGCCGGCACCTCAGTATCAAAAACGAAAGCGGATCGTGACGCCGGATGAGCTCAAAGCCCTGGCAGATACGGTCTCCGAGGCGACTCATCCGAACGGCAAGGAAGCCCGCCGCCAAGTCATTCTCCTGGCAGCCATCGCGCTCAATACAGGAATGAGGGAAGCGAAAATCGTCGAGATGGATTATGGCAACCTCAAGAAACAGGACGACGGCTGGTGGTGGTATCCGCCGGCCGGCTCACGAATCAAGGGCGTTCCTGAAATGGTGCCGCTGAATCGAATGGCGGTCGAGGCCATCAAAGCCGCCGGCCCTTGGAGCCTTCAAGGCCGGGTTTTTTCGCGATGGAAGGACGCCAATTCATTCAAGCATGTGTGGCTACGTATGTTGGAGCTGGCAAAGATCACGGATCTGCACTTCCATGACCTGCGGCATACCTTTGCAACCTGGCTGCAGGACTTGGACGTGTCCTATGAGATTCGACAAATTTTATTGGGGCATCGGGTCAAAGGAACGACGTTTGATTATTCGCACGGTGGGAAGTCGGCGCTGAGAAGGGCGGTCACGCTGCTGGAAGGTGCCACATGTGGCACCTCACAGACCGCACCACGGAAAAAGCGGCGCGCTAACTCCTTGGAAGATATGGTGCCGAGGGACAGAATCGAACTGTCGACACCAGCCTTTTCAGGGCTGTGCTCTGCCAACTGAGCTACCTCGGCACGCGGCGCACGATAACAAGGCGTATCCGAAGCTGTCAAGCACAGCCCGCGCAGCTTGACGCCCTCTGACAGTGCGGAGTATTCTGCAAACCGTGAAGACAACGGAAAAAGAACCCAGGAAACAGTCTGAACCGGCGGAAGTAACTGCCCTCGTCGAAGTGGAGCAGAAGTCTCCGCAGGACTACATCGTGGAACTGGTCAAGAAGGCCAGGGCTGCGTCGAACAAACTCGCCACGCTCTCCACCGCCGTGAAAGATCAGGCGCTGACGGCGATGGCGGAGGGGCTGGAAGCCAGGACCGACGAGCTGCTCGCCGCCAACGAGAAGGACCTTGAAGCATTCGAGAAGGCCAAGGGCGACATCGCCATGGCCGACCGCCTGAAACTCACGCCTGACCGCATCAAGGAAATGGCGGACGGCATCCGGCAAATCGTGAAACTGCCCGATCCGCTTGGCGAATCGCCGAAAATGTGGCGGCGGCCGAACGGGATGCAGGTGGGAAAAATCCGCGTGCCCATCGGCGTCATCGGCATCATCTATGAATCGCGTCCGAACGTGACGGCCGATTCCGCGGCGCTCTGCCTGAAATCCGGAAACGTCTGCGTCCTGCGCGGCGGGTCCGAAGCCATCCATTCCAACCAGGCAATCGCCGCCATCCTGTCGGAAGCCGCCGAGAAGGCCGGCGTGCCGGCCGGCGCCATCACCTTTGTCGAGCGGACGGAGCGGGAAGTGGCCCACGCGCTGCTGAAGCAGGACAAGTATGTGGACCTGATCATCCCGCGGGGCGGCGACGCGCTGATGAAAACGGTCACGGAGCAGTCCACCATCCCGGTGATCAAGCACGATAAGGGCGTCTGCCATATCTACGTGGATGCCGACGCCGATCCCGCCATGGCCGAAAAGATCTGCATCAATGCCAAGGCGCAGCGGCCATCCACCTGCAACGCGATGGAAACGCTGCTCGTTCACCAGCAGATTGCCAAAACGTTTGTGCCCGACATTGTTCGCAAGCTGGCCGAAGCCAAGGTGGAGGTGAGAGGCTGCCCGAAGACCTGCCAACTGGCGCCGGAGGCCAAGCCGGCCTCGGAGAGTGACTTCGGCCAGGAATTCCTGGCGTTGATCCTCGCGGTGAAGGTCGTCAAGAGCATGGAAGAGGCGATGGCGCACATTGAAACGTACGGCTCCCGCCACACGGAATCCATCATCACGAGCGACTACACCCGCGCCATGCGGTTCCTGCGCGAGGTCGATGCCAGCGCGGTCATGGTCAACGCCTCCACGCGACTCAACGACGGCTACCAGTTCGGCCTCGGGGCCGAAATCGGCATCAGCACGACCCGCATCCACGCACGCGGACCGATGGGCCTGGAAGAGCTCACTTGTTCAAAATTCATCGTCTTCGGTTCCGGCCAAATCAGGGAGTAGGTTAAGGCTGCGGCTCAGGTTAAGGTCGGACAGACCGCTTAGTAGAATGAATCCACCTAACTATTTTTCTTCCCTCAACCTTAACCTGAGCCTCAACCTGTGGATTCTCTAATCCACTCTGTTCTGACGCAATCCGGCAACATCGTTTTTCCCACCAACCTTCCGTTTCTTAAGGATCTCAGTGTGGCGGGCGGCCGCATGGCACGCCAACGCAGCGGCCATCTGGTGTTCTACGGCCCGCGGAATCGCCGGTTCCTCGCCACCGATCCGGACGGCAATCCGCTGCACGAATGCGAGTGGGGGAGTACCGCGTCGGGAACGGCCAGGCTGCTGCGCGTCCGCATGCGCCTGGAATGGGGGCAGTGGGTCGGCCTGAAGCCGGAAGGCCTGGTCAATGCGACGACGCTGGACCTCTCCAGAAAGCCGGGATGGGAACGGCTCAGGCCGGACGATCTCAGGCAGATGGCCGCGCAGGCGATGCGCGTGCCGCTCGAAGCCGTCACACTGTTTTATGGCGACGAGGACCTGGTCATTGATTCCAAGGGCATCGCGACGATCCGGCACAAGAAGGATGCCTTTTACGTTCTGGATGATGGTACCTTCGAACACGCGCGGTTCATGGCCTGCATGGGCGCGATGCACTGGGGCCGCATTGATTTTCTGCCGGTGGTGGAACTGTTTCAAAGTCTCCTGCCGGGCACCGGTTCAGCTGCCTTCGAATTGATCCGCGGACTCTACGACGATCAGAACGAAGGGACCCCGACGCCGCTGCGATATCGCGGCATCCCGACCTATCCCTCGGAAGCAGCGTTCCGTCTCTTCAGCAGCTTTTTCACACCCCAGGCCACGCGTGGAGGCGATCCCTTCTCCATCTTCATGGACGTCACCCGGTCGCACGAAGTGACCTGGCTGCCGGCAGCCGATCCGCCGCTGCGGTTCTTTGATCGCGCTCACAATCTTTGTGTCACCGTGAAGGGGGGGACGGTGCAAAAGGCCGTCAGGCTGGATGATCCATCCGGCCTCCCATTCTTGAATCCCGGCCCCGGCCGCAATCCCTTCGAACGAACGGTCACCGTGACAAAGGGAACGCTCGCGCTGCAGGATCGCGATGCCGGGATTGAACTGCCGGTGAGTCCGGCATGGGGACCACTGCAGGAGTCTCCTGCCGAGAAACGACCGCTTGCGCCGGCAGGGTGGACATCGCTCTTTGGAGGCCGGCTGCCGAACGTCTCCCCGCAGGAAGCGTTTTCAGCCGTCCTGCTCTATCCCGATGATGACGCCGAGATCAGCGAGATTGCCTCGCAGCCTTTTGTCGCCGATGACATACAGGACAGTTTCGAGCAGGATCCGCGACTTGCCGCACATCTCGCCAACACCACGCAGGTTCTCATCGACAACTTCGACGGGGCGATCAAGACCTGCCTCAATCTGGATAGGCCCAGGAACTATACCGTCCTGTATGCGCAGGCGGCCTACGCCCAGAAGCAGGCCCACGCCCTCTGGAGCGAGCTGGCCCATTCTCACCGCTTTGACATCGCCAGGGGCATCGTGCTGACACCGGCAGCCGGCAGGCCGGATGCCTATCGCACATCTCACGATCTGCTGTTTCTCTGGATTCCCTTCTCGATATTCACAGACTCTCTGGCTCAACGCGAAGCGGTCCGGACAATTCCCGGCGCGCTCGGGCAGGGAGGGCTGGCCTTCATCGTCGGCCCGGCAATGCTCAGATCCGCGCTGCAAGCGCACCCACAGCTTCAGCTCATCAGCGCGGAACTGGTCGAATCCCTGCCGACCTTCCGCATGCACCGGACCATCCTGCCCAAGGCCCGCCTCAAACCAGGGCTGACACTATTCCATGTCGTCAGAGGATGACGATCCGTCCCTTGACAGCACCAACCTGGCGCGATATTATGCGTGTGCCTTTAACGCTCATCCTGTGAGGTGAGCAAGGAGTCACGCAATGCACGGCCTGAATCACGCCGTCGTCCGACAACTGACCTTCTCGATCCAAGTGGACGGGAAGGTTTTTTTATGCCTGCAGCTAGTCAAAAAGTCGAAAAGTCCGAAAGTCATCATGTCCTTGACTCCCAGACTTTACGACTTGAAGACTTTAATGACTTTCGACTCACTGATCTCATGACCACGCGCGCGGCCAACGAAAAACTGATCATGGACGCCAGCGAAGTGTCGCGGGCGCTGACGCGGATTGCCCACGAGATCCTCGAGCGCAACAAGGGCACGCGGGAGCTCGCGCTGGTCGGCATCCGCACGGGCGGGGTTCACCTTGCGCACCGGCTGGCCAAGCGCATCCAGGAGATCGAACATGCCAAGGTGCCGATCGGCGAGCTGGACATCACGCTCTATCGGGATGACCTGTCGCTCCGAAAAGAACAACCGATCCTCAAGACCACGCACGTTCCGTTCAACATTGCAGACCTGAAAGTCGTGCTGGTGGATGACGTGCTGTTCACCGGGCGCACGATCCGCGCTGCCATGGACGGCCTGATTGACCTGGGCCGTCCGGCCGAAATTCAGCTGGCCGTGCTCGTGGATCGCGGGCACCGGCAGCTTCCCATCAAAGCCACGTACATCGGCAAGAACATTCCGACCGCCGGCGACGAAGTCGTCCAGGTCTTTCTCGAAGAAGACGGGGAAGAAGACCGGGTCGTCACCCGGCAGGGACTTCAGAACTCGTGACTTGCAGAATGCTCAAAATGGTCTTCCAGAGAGGCCGCAGGGAGCGAGGGGCCCGAGGCGTACTGGAGAAGTACGTTGAGGGACACGAGCGACCGAGAACAAAGCTGGAGACCGTTTTCAGCATTCTGCCGGGAGGGACGCCATGAGTTTCAAACACAAACATCTGCTCAGTGTCGCGCCCCTCTCCGCCGATGAGATCATGCTGATACTGGAAACGGCGGACTCCTTCAAGGAAGTCAGCGGCCGCGAGATCAAAAAGGTGCCCGCCCTGCGAGGCAAGACGGTCGTCAACCTCTTCTTCGAGCCCAGCACGAGAACGCGCACCTCGTTCGAGCTGGCCGCCAAGCGGCTGAGCGCGGACGTGATCAACTTCTCGCCGTCCAACAGCAGCGTGGTCAAGGGCGAGACGCTCCTGGACACGGCCCGGAACATCGAAGCCATGCAGGCCGACATCATCGTCCTGCGCCACCCGGCCGCCGGCGCGGCGGAGACACTGGCGCGCGGCGTGAAATCCTCCGTCATCAATGCCGGAGACGGCTGGCACGAACATCCCACGCAGGCGCTGCTGGACCTCTACACGCTGCGCGAAAAGAAACGGAACTTCAACGGCCTGAGAGTTGCCATTGTCGGAGATGTCGCGCACAGCCGCGTGGCCCGCTCCAACATCCATGCCCTCACCAAGGTCGGCGCCGAGGTGCGGGTGGTCGGCCCGCGCACGATGATGCCCTTCGGAATCGAGCGGCTCGGGGTGCGCATGTACGACAACCTGGACGAGGGGCTGCGCGGCGTGGACGTCATCATGATGCTCCGCCTGCAGCTAGAACGGCAGGGACGGGCGCTGTATCCGACGATCCGGGAATACTCGCGTCTCTATGGATTGACCGCGGAACGGCTGAAGCTCGCCGAGGCGGGCGCCCTGGTCATGCACCCGGGCCCCATCAACCGGGGCGTGGAAATCGCGCCGGACGTGGCCGACAGCTTCTCGTCGGTGATCCTGGACCAGGTCACCAACGGCGTCGCGGTCAGAATGGGCATTCTCTACCTGCTGTCCGGAGCAAACCAATGAGTCATCAAGTCGGAAAGTCGAAAGTCTTCAAGTCTGGAGAAAACGAATCTGCCCTGTGTGACTTTATGACTTTCAGACTTGATAGACTTTCTGACAGGGTACTTGCATGACGATCCTGATCAAAGGCGGACAGGTGGTCGACCCGGGTCGCGTCAACGGCCCCGCCGACGTCCTGATCGAAAACGGGAAGGTCACCGCCGTCGGGCAGAAGCTCAAGGCGCCGGCCGACGCGACCGTCGTCGATGCGGCGGGCAGGGGGGTCATGCCCGGCTTCATCGACCTGCACGTCCACTTTCGCGAGCCGGGCTTCGAGTACAAGGAAACGATCCAGAGCGGCACCGCGGCGGCCGTGGCCGGCGGATTCACGTCGGTGTGCTGCATGCCGAACACGAGCCCGGTCAATGACAATCAATCCATCACGGAGTTTATCCTCGAAAAGGCCCGCGCGGCCGGCAACGCGAACGTCTTCCCGGTCGGCGCCATTACCAAAGGATCGGAAGGCAAGGAACTGGCCGAGATCGGCGATCTGCGGAGGGCCGGGTGCGTGGCCATTTCGGACGACGGCCTGCCGGTCATGAACAGCCTGGTCATGCGGCGGGCGATGGAATACGCGATCGCCTTCGATGTGCCGGTCGTGGACCACTGCGAAGACCTGCATCTCTCCGAAGGCGGCTGCATGAACGAAGGGTTCGTCTCCACGCAACTAGGGCTGCCGGGCGTGCCGGCCGCCGCGGAGGACGTCATGGTCGCCCGCAACCTGGCGCTGGCCGAATTGACCGGCGCACGGCTGCATCTGGCCCATCTCAGCACGGCCGGATCGGTGCGCATGGTCCGGGACGCCAAGTCGCGCGGCATCAAGGTGACGGCGGAAGCCTGCCCGCACCACTTCATGCTGACGGAAGAAGCGGTCTGCGGCTACAACACGCACGCCAAGATAAACCCGCCGCTCCGGACGTGGGCGGACGTGCAGGCCATCAAGGACGGATTGCGCGACGGGACGATCGACGTCATCGCCACCGATCACGCGCCGCACGCGACACAGGAGAAACAACAGGAATTTGCCGCCGCCCCGAACGGCATCGTCGGCCTCGAAACAGCCTGGCCGCTGACCCTGACCCTCGTGGAGGAGGGCGTGCTCTCGCTCGAGGCGGCTGTCGCCAAGCTGACGACCGAACCGGCCAGGGCCTTCAGCCTGCAGAAAGGCACGCTGGCGCCCGGCGCCGATGCCGACGTGGCCATCGCAGATTTACGTGAAAGCTGGGAAGTCGATCCGGCCCGCTTCCGCTCGAAGAGCCGGAACACGCCCTTCGCCGGATGGAAAGTGAAGGGGCGCATCCGGACCACGATAGTCGGCGGCCGCGTCGTCTACGAAACACCCTGACCGATCAGTACGATTAGTACATGGATGAATCCCGTACGCCCTCGAAGAGATTGCTGGTCTGTGCTGTCGTCGACTGCCTCGCACTGGCAATCTGGGTCGGGGGATTGATCGTGATCATCGGCGCGGTTATTCCGGCTGTCTTCAACTCCTTCGGCATGGAGCCCGGCGGACGGTTCCTGACGAGGGTGTTCGACGGGTATAATAGATTGGTGCTCGTCGCGATGGCGGCCATGGGAGGAACCATCGCAGTTCGCGGGTGGATGCTTCAGGCAGGGGAACAGCCTGGCATCATGCCGGGCCGGGCCGAAACAATACTGTTCGGCACGATGGCACTGATGGCGTCGCTGATTATCTTCGTCCTGGGACCTCAATCCGTCGCGCTTCAGGAAGTGGCGTTCAGAACCAGGGAAGAAAACGCGCACAAAGCGGCTCTTGACGCGTTTTTTCGGGTGCATATGATCGTCCGCGGGCTCTATATCGTGAACCTCGTCCTGGGAATCGGATTGCTCACGGTCAAGCTCAAGTCATTCTTGAAGAAGGCAGCTTAAGACGTGAAGAAAGCTGTATTGGCACTTGCCGACGGAACGGTCTTCGAGGGCCGTGCGCTCGGCCATGAAGGGGAGACGGTCGGCGAAGTTGTCTTCAACACCGCCATGACCGGCTACCAGGAGATCCTGACCGACCCGTCGTACAAAGGACAGATCGTCACGATGACCTGCCCCCATATCGGCAACTACGGAGTCACCAGTCAGGACGTCGAGTCCCGGCGCATCTGGGCCGAGGGTTTCATCGTCAAGGAGTCCTGCCGCCGGCCCAGCAACTGGCGCGCGGAACAATCGCTCGACGAGTACCTGAAAGAAGCCCGCGTTGTCGGCATCCAGGGCATCGACACCCGCGAGTTGACCCGGCACCTGCGCGAAGCCGGCACGCAGCAGGGCGTCATCTCCCACGTGGACCTGGATCACCGGCGCGCAACGGCGAAAGCCCGCAGCGCGCCGTCCATCGTCGGTCGGGACCTGGCCGCGGAAGTGACGTGCGGAAAAAGCTATGACTGGACGGAAGGCTCCGGCGCATGGACGCCGGTTGCTGACAGCCAACAGCCGGTCAAGCAGGCCCGGAGATTCAAGGTCGTGGTTTACGACTTCGGTGTCAAACAGAACATCCTGCGCCGTCTTGTGGATGTCGGCTGCGCGGTCACCGTGGTGCCGGCTTCGACCCCGGCCGCAGCCGTCGAAGCCCTGAAGCCCGATGGCGTCGTGCTGTCCAACGGGCCCGGCGATCCGGAAGGAGTGCCCTACGCGATTGCGGCAGCCAAAGCGCTGATCGGCACCAGGCCGATTCTCGGCATTTGCCTCGGCCATCAGATTCTCGGATTGGCCTTCGGTCTGAAAACGTACAAGCTGAAGTTCGGACACCACGCCGCCAACCATCCGGTGATGGATCTCCGCAGCAGAAAAGTCGAGATCACCTCGCAGAACCACAACTTCGCCGTCCGGCCTCCGGCAGGGGTCACGACCGGCGCCGCCGCGCAACCGGTGATCGCGACACCGCTGGGACGCGTCGCGGTCAGCCATCTCAGCCTGAACGACGATTCGGTGGAAGGCATGGTCTGCCTCGACCAGCCGGTCCTGTCCGTCCAGTATCACCCCGAGGCGTCGCCGGGTCCGCACGACTCGGCCTACCTGTTTTCACAATTTGTCGGAATGATGGAGAAGGCTCATGCATAAACGAACCCCAACCGTCCTCGGAGTCCTGGGCTGCGCCGCGCTCCTCTCCGGATGCATCACGGTCAATATCCCTCCGGGACCGGGACCGCTGGTGGAAACGCAGATCAGCGGATCCGGTTCCTCGAAAGTGCTGATGCTGGATCTCGTCGGCATGATCAGCTCCTCCGAGGAACATGGATTTTACCCTCTTCCCAGCCAGGTCGCGCGCCTGAAGGAAGCGCTGACGAAAGCGGCCGACGATCCGAAGATCCAATCGCTCGTCCTGCGCATCAACACGCCCGGCGGAACCGTCACGGCGTCCGACGTGCTCTATCACGAGCTTCGCCTGTTCAAAAAGAAGAAGAACATTCCCATCATCGCCTCGATCATGGACGTGGGCGCATCGGGCGGCTATTACGTGGCGATGGGAGCCGACAAAATCGTGGCCCATCCGTCGTCCGTCACGGGAAGCCTCGGGGTCATCATGCTGACCATGAACGCCAACGGCCTCCTGGAAAAGATCGGCGTGCACGCCAACGCCATCACCTCGGGACCCAAGAAAGACATGGGATCGCCGTTCCGGGTCATGACGGATGAGGAGCGTGCCATCTTTCAGAGCGTCATCAACAGCTTCTACGAGCGCTTCCTGACCGTCATCAAGGAAGGCCGGAAAAACCTGACCGCCGATGAAATTCGCAGGCTGGCCGACGGACGCATTTACTCCGGCGAGCAGGCGAAGGCCGTGGGGCTTGTCGACAGCATCGGGTATCTGGACGATGCCGTCGAACTGGCCAAGCGGGAAGCGGGGCTGACCGAGGCCCGCCTCGTGGTCTACCAGCAGCCGGGTGAATACCGACACAATATCTATTCGCAGATGATCAACCGGCAGGGGAACAACGGCGGCCTGCTGTCGAACTTCGATCTGATGGCCCTGGTTCGGGGCGGCACGCCGCAGTTCATGTACCTATGGATGCCGTGAATTGAACAACGCGGTACGATGAAGGATGA
>MHEU01000072.1:101782-104710 GCA_001805245.1 Nitrospirae bacterium RIFCSPLOWO2_02_FULL_62_14
ACTGCCCGCGATCAGTTTATCTACCTGTCTCCGGAAAAAGAAATCGAGATGGGCGTCAAAGCTTTCCGGGACATACTCCGGTCAGCCCCGCTCTCGACAAACCCCGAGGTCAATGACCTCGTGCATCGCGTCGGGCGGCGCATCGCCGACGCAGCGAACAAACCCGACTACCATTGGGAGTTTGCCGTCATCGAAGAGCCGAACATGGTCAACGCCTTCTGCCTGCCCGGCGGCAAAGTGGCGGTCTTTACGGGCATCCTGCCGATCGCAAAAAACGAGGCCGGCCTGGCCACGGTCATGGGGCATGAGGTGGCGCATGCGCTGCAGCGGCACGGAGCGGAGCGCATCAGCCACAACGTGCTCGAGCAGATCGCCCAGCTCGGCACACTGGCCGCCGCCGCCACCGGCGCCATAGATCCCGGCGTCATGCAGGGCATTCAGAGCGCCTACGGCGTCGGAGTCTCGCTTCCGTTCAACCGCAAGCAGGAATCGGAAGCGGATTTCGTCGGCTTGCAGTTGATGGCCAAGGCCGGCTATGACCCGCGGGAAGCCGTGCCGTTCTGGGAACGCATGAGCGGATGCCCGCGCAGAATGATCGGCACGCTCTGCTTCCGGTCAGCCAGTTCGATCCCGGAGTTTCTGTCGACGCATCCGTCGGACATCACGCGCATCAATCAAATCGAGGCGTGGCTGCCCAACGCCTTGCAGTACTACCACCCGGGGCAGGCCCCGGGCACGCCGGCGGCTCCCGGCACGCCCGAACCGCCCTACCAGCCGCCCATCGGCCCGTCCCTTCCTCGGAAGGTCGGATAGTCCATGCCGAAACGGACCGACATCAAGAGCATTCTTCTAATTGGATCCGGCCCGATCGTGATCGGGCAGGCCTGCGAATTCGACTATTCGGGCACGCAAGCCTGCAAAGCCCTCCGGGAAGAGGGCTACCGGGTCATTCTCATCAACAGCAATCCGGCCACCATCATGACCGACCCGGAACTGGCGGACCGGACCTATATCGAGCCCATCACCGTGGACGTCATCGAGCAGATCATCGAGCGTGAGCGGCCCGATGCGCTGCTGCCGACGATGGGCGGACAGACGGCGCTCAACGCGGCGATCGGCCTGGCCAAGCGCGGCACGCTCGCAAAATACAATGTGCAATTGATCGGCGCGTCCGTCGCAGCCATTCATAAAGCGGAGGACCGCGAGACGTTCAAGCAGGCCATGCAGCGCATCGGTCTCAGGGTGCCGGACAGCGGCGTCGCGAAAAGCCGCGAAGACGCCATGCGGGTGGCGGAACGGGTCGGGTTCCCGGCCATCGTCCGCCCGTCGTTCACCATGGGCGGCACCGGCGGGAACATCGCCTACAACCGCGAAGAGTTCGAACGTCATGTGGACTGGGGCCTGGCGATGAGCCCGGTCGGCGAGATTCTTGTCGAACAGTCCGTCATCGGCTGGAAGGAATTCGAGCTGGAGGTCATGCGGGACCTCAAGGACAACGTCGTGATCGTCTGCCCGATCGAGAACTTCGATGCGATGGGCATCCATACCGGCGACAGCATCACCGTGGCGCCCGCCATGACGCTGACCGACAAGGAATACCAGGTCATGAGGGACGCCGCGGTCCGGATCATCCGCGAGATCGGGGTGGACACCGGCGGCTCCAACATCCAGTTCGGCCTGCATCCCAAAACAGGGGAAATGGTGGTCATCGAGATGAACCCGCGAGTCTCGCGCAGCTCGGCGCTGGCCTCGAAAGCCACCGGCTTCCCCATCGCAAAGATCGCCGCCAAGCTGGCCGTCGGCTACACGCTCGACGAGATCACCAACGACATCACCCGCGTAACGAAAGCGTCGTTTGAGCCCACGATCGATTACGTGGTCTTCAAGATCCCGCGCTTCGCCTTCGAAAAATTTCCCGGCGCCGACCCGACCCTGACCACGCAGATGAAATCCGTCGGCGAAGCCATGGCCATCGGAAGGACTTTCAAGGAGGCCCTGCACAAGGCGCTCCGTTCCCTGGAGACGGACCGGTACGGACTGGTGTCGCTGCGCGGGCTCGATCACGGCATTCCGGAAGGCACCAATCGCGAGGAGTTGATTGCGCAGGTCCGAACCGCGCTGCAGACACCGCATCCGGACCGGCTCTGGCACCTGGCCGACGCCATGCGCCTGGGCCTCTCCATCGAAGAGCTGAACGCGAGCACGCACGTCGATCCGTGGTTTCTGGACCAGGTGCGCGAGCTCGTCGAGTTCGAGACGCGGCTGCAAGCGGCCAGTCACAAGTCGAAAGTCACAAGTCGAAAGTCTTCGGACATTGGACTTTCAGACTTTCAGACTTTGGACTCAGACTTACTGTGGGAGGCCAAACGGCTCGGCTTCGCCGACCGCCGCATCGCGCAATTGACCGGACAGACTCCCGAAGCCGTTCGACAGCAGCGGATTGCCGGCGCGCCGGACGGCACCACCGGCGGCGTCACCTACAAGCGCGTGGACACCTGCGCCGCCGAATTCGAAGCCCAGACGCCCTATCTCTATTCGACCTACGAGCGGACCTGCGAGGCGCGTCCGACGGAACGGAAGAAAGTCGTCATCCTGGGCGGCGGGCCGAACCGCATCGGGCAGGGGATCGAGTTCGACTACTGCTGCGTCCATGCCGCCTTCGCGCTTCGTGAGGAAGGCGTCGAAACCATCATGGTCAACTGCAATCCGGAAACCGTCAGCACCGACTACGATACGTCCGACCGGCTCTACTTCGAGCCGTTGACGGAAGAAGACGTCCGCAACATCGTGGACCGCGAGAAGCCGATCGGCGTCGTGGTGCAATTCGGCGGGCAGACCCCCCTGAAGCTCGCCATCCCGCTGGAGCGGGCCGGCATCACAATCCTCGGCACCAGCCCGGAGGCCATCGACCGCGCGGAGGACCGCGAA
>MHEU01000072.1:104764-105522 GCA_001805245.1 Nitrospirae bacterium RIFCSPLOWO2_02_FULL_62_14
GCCCGATCGGCCGCCGAGGCCGTCCGCATTGCCACCGCGATCGGCTATCCCGTCATGGTCCGGCCGTCCTACGTGCTGGGGGGACGCGCGATGCGGATCGTGTACGACGAGGCCGGCCTCATGCACTACATGGCCACCGCCGTCAACGCGTCGCCCGAGCACCCGGTGCTCGTCGACAAATATCTCGAGGACGCCATCGAAATCGACGTGGATGCCATTTCCGACGGAAAGCAGGTCGTGGTGGCCGGCATCATGGAGCATATCGAGGAGGCCGGCGTGCATTCGGGCGACTCGGCCTGTTCGCTCCCGCCCTATACGCTCGGCGGAGCGGTGGTGGAGGACATCCGGCGTCAGACCGTGGCGCTGGCGATGGAACTGGGCGTGGTGGGCCTGATGAACGTCCAGTTCGCCGTGCGCGACGGCGACATCTACGTGCTCGAGGTCAATCCCCGCGGCTCGCGGACGGTGCCGTTCGTCAGCAAGGCGATCGGCGTCCCGCTGGCCAAGCTCGCCATGAAAGTCATGATCGGCAAGACGCTGGAGCAGCTCGGCTTCACATCGGCGCCGGCGCCGGTCCACATCTCGGTCAAGGAAGCGGTCTTTCCCTTCACGAAATTCGCCGGAGTGGACGTGCTGCTCGGTCCGGAAATGAAGTCGACCGGAGAAGTGATGGGCATGGACGCCGACTTCGGCTGGGCCTTCGCCAAATCCCAATCGGCGGCCGGCGTGTCGCTGCCGCGCAGCGGCACGGTCCTGAT
>MHEU01000072.1:105553-105806 GCA_001805245.1 Nitrospirae bacterium RIFCSPLOWO2_02_FULL_62_14
CCGAATCGAGGCGACTCGCGGCACCTCGGCCTATCTGAAGGAACATGGCGTCGACAGCGCCACCGTCAACAAGGTGACGGAAGGCCGGCCGCACATCGTCGATCACATCAAGAACGGGGAAATCAGCCTGGTCATCAACACGGTCTGGGGCCATGCCTCGCAGGCCGATTCGGCTTCAATCAGACGGGAAGCCCTGCAGCGCGGCGTCCCGTACTACACGACCATGCCGGGCGCCAGAGCGGCTGGGCGGGCG
>MHEU01000073.1:0-907 GCA_001805245.1 Nitrospirae bacterium RIFCSPLOWO2_02_FULL_62_14
CTGCCGCCCGTAGAATTTGCACAAGCGCCAGATGTTTTTCCCCTTCATCGGCGCACGGCTCATCCCAACATTGCGCCGGCCCCAGTGTGACCAGAAGATCGGTGTCTCGGGTCCGATTGATCCAATCTCCCGTGTGACCACCTGCTCCACGAAGGTTTTTACGAAGAGCATCACACTCTCGGGCAAAGGAATATCCCGTGTCTTTCCACCTTTTTCGCGAACGCCTCGCAATCCCCAGCCTTTGTCAAAATGCCTGACTTGAAGGCTCGCAACCGACTCACGGCGCATACCCGAATACCGCAGGATGAGGAAGATGGCGATATCACGGGGCCGCTTCCGTTGCTTGGCTGCTTCAATCAGCGCATCCATCAATTCCGGGGTTGGGACTTGTCGCGGTGGTTCCGACCGGTGAGGCGGTCGATCCATCCTTGCGACAGGATTGGCCGGGAGCACGTCACGCTTCACAAGCCAGCTACAGAAGCTCGAAAGCGTCGATTGGCGTGTTCGCATCGAACTCAATGAGAGATCGCATCCGGCCATATCATCCATCCACATCTGAAGTGTTGGCAACGTGAGGTCATTCACTCGTGCCAACCGTCCGAAACGGGATCGGACGAAAATTAAAAACTGCTCCAGCACCCAGCGATAGCATCGAACTCCTCCTTCCGTTTTGCCTCGCTGTTTGCGCTGGTACTGACAGAACTGCTCGACGAGGACCACTAACGGCTGTGTCATGGCATTGCCTTTCCGGCCCCTGCCACGACTACGACTTTGCCGGGCACAAGTATGCGGAGGGACAACCCACCCGTCAAGCGGTTCTGGAGAAAAAGAAATATTATTTTGATTATTCATTGCAGCAGAAGACGGGGGGAGTCTGCGACACCCCCCTGGTTCCCCCCGACAACGG
>MHEU01000073.1:1091-2115 GCA_001805245.1 Nitrospirae bacterium RIFCSPLOWO2_02_FULL_62_14
GCAAAGATCGCGAGCACCACCCCGATGATCGCCGCACCCCAGGCCAGGATATCGGTTTTCACCTGGCCCACCGTGGTGGCATCCACCGGGAAGATCGGTGTGGCTTGCGCCAACACCCAAGACGGCGCGAGCAACACGCTCGACACCGCCAGCACGAACAGCTTCTTCATAGTTCTCACCCCCTTTCCGGCCCCCAGTTGGAGCCCTCAGGGCTTCCCGGTCAGGAACTTGATGATGATCCCGACCGTCAACCCCGCCAGCCAAAACGCCGCCGTCCAATAGACGATCTGATCAATCGCCGCTTGGCCCATAAGTCACCCCTTGACCGATTAGTCGCATCACGCCGTCCTCTCGCACCTCCTGCACACTGAGGCCGTACCGGCCGGCAATCTGTGCGGCCGTCAGCAGCTCGCCGGACTCCAGCAGATACCGCCACACCTGACGGCCCTGCCGATCCTGGTAGCCGGCCACACCGAGGACACGGATTTTCAAAGTCGGAGCACCCGCGCTTGAAGCGAGATCCTGCGCCGGCAGACTGAGTGCGGCAGGTCCTGCGGGCTTCCCGGCCACCGGCGCAGCCTGAATGTTTTTCTTCACCGGCTCAGCGCCGGCGGTGACCCAGGGACGCGCCACGAACAGCACTAGCGCCGCCGTGAGGCCAATCAATCCCAACGCCACTTTTGGATTCTTCCACACGTGCACCCCCTTTCGTTCTTCCAGCACCCCGGCTTGCGCATACGACGAATAGTATTGATAGATGGTCGGCTCGTATTTGCCGGTCAGGGTCCGGATGACTTCCTGCTCTTCGGGATTGCCTCGAATGAATCCCTGATAGCGATTCTTGAAGCCCAGCCGGTCCAGCCGGCGAAACTTCACCGTGACCTCGACCAATCGAGTTACAGACGCCGTCATTTGCCGGTAATCCTGGCAAGTCATCAACACATCGACTCCATAGTGCCGATGGGTTTCCAGCCAACGCAGAAGCGAAGGCTCGACCCGATGCAAGGCCCGGAAGATCGTTTGC
>MHEU01000073.1:2461-3335 GCA_001805245.1 Nitrospirae bacterium RIFCSPLOWO2_02_FULL_62_14
TGCTGGGCACAGCTTCGAAACTCAAGTCCGCTCCCCCAGTTCGTCCAGATCCCCACCGCCACGCGCCGGCATCCCCAGTACTCGCACCGCTGTTTTTTCATACAAACTCCTTCTATGCGCCCCAGCGGACAAACGGAATCGTCTGCAGCACAAACCGCGTCAGCATGGCCGTGGCAATAATGGCGAGCGCCGGAGCCAACCCTGTTGCACCGAGGACCCAGGCATAGGTATCGGGAATGATCGGCGTGGAGAGCGCACTGACATCCAGACTCGCCAGCGTCGCATCGGCAGGAGCCAGCACACTATCCCAGGCTGTTAGCCCAAGATCATGCAGACCGTAATAGAAGTCCTGCAGCCAGCAGAAAATCGCTGAGAGAATCGAACTCATCAGCGACCCCCTACAAAGACGATGCGATAGGCAGCCAGCGAGGCTCCTGCGAGGATGAGTGTCTTGAGCGCGAGAAACACCCACGCCCAGGTATTGAAGTCCACTTGGAACGATCCAAACAACGCAGACGAGAAGGACACCACTGGCAGCGTGGACGGCCAGGCCAGTGTCTTCAACTGATTCAAGACCAAGAGCAGCGGCGCGTTGTTCCATTTCGCCTGATGCTCGGTGAGCACGGAGCCGAACGACCGTTGATCGTGATTCGCGGATGCACAACTGGCCGTCGCCGTTTCTTGCTGTGTCTCGGAGCCATCCGGGTTTGTCGTCGTGGTTGTGGTGGTGGATTGTGTCGTGGTCTGCGTGGTCGTGGCCCCGGCAGGAGGCGGCACATCTTTCACGACCACGGTATCCGTGGGGAGCACCGTGGTCTGCGGCACAACGGTCGTGGGAAGCTCTGCGGGTGTCGCCGTCGTCGTGGTGATTTGA
>MHEU01000073.1:3388-35880 GCA_001805245.1 Nitrospirae bacterium RIFCSPLOWO2_02_FULL_62_14
CGGTGTCGGCTCTATCCCCGTTCCCAGCGGCTGCGAGTGACTGTCCAGCGACCGGGGATCGTTGTCCGGCAAGGTCTGCAAGAAATCCTGTATCTGCTGCTGGGTCGGCTCCGGTGGAGGGGGAGGCGGGCCGAACGGCCGTGTGTGTCCATACACCCACCGACCACCTCGGGTTGATCCTTCACGTGCGAAGGTCACCGGGTTTAGTAAGTCCACATTCTCAACGGTTAATTCAATAATCACCACATACGGAGGATTAGGAGGAAATACAGGTGGATTTAAGTTCGGCCTCTTGGGAACCTCTAACACCAACATGCCATCGTAAATAGTCGGATCACCGAAATAGAGATTCCCGTTATAGTTCACATAGCAGCTGCCCGGAACGGTCGGCGTCGTACAGGCCTGAGAAGCAGGCACATTGATACCGGCCGGCACATCGGCGATGTAGGCCGGTGTCGCTGCCGCCTGCCCCGCCGCGTTTTTCACATCTTGCAAATCGTTTGCGGAGTAGTAGGTCTGGTAGAGATACAGACCGGCTTGGACGCCTATGGCTGCCCACCCGACCGGCCCCGCGACTACCCGCATGGCGAGGGATACCGGCGACACCGCTTTGGCCGCTGCCGCCACCGCGGCCGCCTTCGCGATCTTGTTCGCATGTTGATTCGCGATCCGATTCGCTTGATTGATGATCAGATCGTATTTGTTTGTCGAGCTGACCAGCGCGAACACAGGGCTGGCGATCAGCATCACGCTGACACCAGCCACCAGCCCTGCGTACGCCGCGATGGCTATGAGCGCCCGGACAGGGCGCCGAAGATAAACGCCATGAGCCACAGCATCACCAATTGCAGTTCTTGATCAACGGTCACTTGCCGCTCAACGGCTGCAACGCCGCCAAGTCCACGTAGAGCGTGCCCTTGAACTCCCGGAGATTCAGCGTCGCCGTGCAGACTTTCCCGACATGGTCCGTCACGGCCTTGGCCAGCACGAGCGAGTCCTGCGGAATGCTCGCCTGCAGCGATCCGGGATCTTCCCCTTGAACGAACAGATGGGCTCGGCGATACGTCTTGCCGTCCTTCCGGCTCACGTTCTCACCGATCCCGTTGACCATCACTTGCGCCACACATCGCATGACACCCTCCTTTGGTTAGAATGAACTGCCCTGCAACACGTACACACGACCCGGATCAATGCGCTGCAACAGATCGTAGTGGCGGGTCTTCCACCGATCTTTTCCCGCAGCGATCACCACATCCAAAAATTCGCGTCCGGCTCCTGGCGCAGCCTCCAGAACGGCAAGCATGGGACCCAGGGAATGCGCCGCCCACTGTTTGACGTCCTCAATCTTTTTCTGCGTCTTCTGAATCAGCAGCCGGGCCTTCGCAAACCCCTCCGTCAGCTCCTGCCACCACGACAAGACCGGCGCGGCACAGCGCATCCAAGCCTCGTCTTCCCGGCAGGTGTCCCGAAAATCCACGGACGACCGCAGCACCCCCACAACAAATTGTCGGTATTTGTCCTCCGGCAAATGGGCCAGCGCGAGGCCGCAGGCATGGGCGCGGGCGTCCTTCAATTCCATTTCCCACCGCACCCAGGGGCCTTCGACCTCAACGCCCTTGCCGCGTTGTTCCAGAGCTTTGTCGTAGATTCTGATGAGGGTGTTGGACTGACGGGAGCCGAGATAGAGGGTGTACCCGGTGATCTGATCTAACTCGTCGTTGCTCTCTTCGACTTTTCGCCACTTCTTGGACCGTTTGACCGCCTGGCCGGCCTTCACCGCACTTTCGACCTGTTCGACCGTCACGACGCCCTTGCGGTCATCCAGGGCGTTATCAATGCGGCCGAACTTGCCCCGCTGGTTAACGGTCCAACGGGCCAGAGCCTGCAATTTCTCAAACGACCAGCCGGACACGACACCGCCCGAGCAGTCCACATGAACTTCCTGCGGGTTCCCTTTCTTTCCGGTCCCGATCCGAATTAGGCCACGGTTGCCGGCCGTTTGAAGATAGCCGATCGTATAGCCAAGGAAGCCCGAGGAGGCTTGAATGAAATCCCCCCCGAGCTGTTCCATGACGGTCTGAACCGCCATGGATGGGATCGTGAACCGGAGCCAATCGACTGATAGGCTGAATCCGCTCATAGGCCCTCCTTACTAATTTGCGCCCCCGTCTTACTCACCGGGGGCGTTGGCGGGTCCCGCGCGGTCGGCTGTCGCCGACCCGCACGGCACCCTCTGCGCGTTTCCTCGGCGATCCGTTTGACCGCATCGCCTGGCGAACCACCTCCAGGTCGAACAGGATCATCCGGCAGATCCGTTCCGCTGGAATTTCGCCTTTCCAATAGGCGCGACGAATTGACTTCTCACTGATCCCCAGCTCAAGCGACAACTCCTTCACTGACATGAGACTCTTTCTCACTTGTGTCCTCCGTGTTATTGCTCACACCCTATCGGCGTGAGCGTGAAAATGGAATTTGACTGTTTGGGCCGGTTGAGGCCGGTTCTGGACCGTTCGGGACAGTCGTGGACAGATCGCGCATGCGCGAGTCCACACCGCGTTGCTCCCGAGACTACTGGGCCATCAAGAAATGAAAGGAATAGGGGTTAGGGGGTTTCAATACTCCTGATCGGACTGAACCGAGTCGCTTCGATGCCTTCTCCACACTCCTCCTTTCTGCAAGCTCATAGCTCGCACGATAGCGCCAACGATCTGTGAGAGAAAATCAGCAGATGTGGGTAGATATGTACAGATGTCGCAGTTGACATGAGCGCGGTAGCAAGTTTGGTGCGAGAGAATGCCGCACCAAATTTGTTAGTATTGTGAACTATCTAGAAAAACTCTGACTCGGGAGAGTGACTACTTTGCACAGAAAGATACGTGGATAGGACGAAAAGATACCGAGCTTTATATGCCTATAAAATCGCGTGGCACCTTGTCACTGAATGATGGAGATACCGACAAGTTCTTGCTCAGTATCTGCTAAAAGTACTATTCTACGCCCGCATTTAGCTTCTCCTGTCTTTAGATGTGACCGTCGGAGGCAATGCCACTATCCCCCCTGTGAGATCAAAAAAACTGACATCCAGCCAAAAATACTATGGCAAAACTGACGCACGAACAAATCGAGGAAATCAAATCCTATCTCAACGTAGGGAAAGAACTTCCCGACGATTACAAGTATCTCCTCTTCCCGCCTGAAAAGTCTGAATGTGACCTTGTCTACAAGAGCAAAGAACGAGTCGAAGATGTCCTCTCTGAAACGTGGAGTGTGCCACTTCAGCCTATCAGAACCTTCAATCTGCCAAAAGGAAAGCCTGCACCGGAATGGAGTAATAGACTCATCTTTGGCGATAACTTGCAGGTTATGAAGAGGCTCTTAGACGATCCACAAATAAAGGGGCAAGTAAAACTGGTCTACATTGACCCACCATTTGCTACGAAACAAGAATTTCAAGGATCACATGAACAGAAAGCATACCAGGATAAGATCGCCGGTGCCGAGTTCATCGAGTTCCTTCGCAAGCGCCTCATCTTCCTCAAAAAACTACTTCATAGGGAAGGCAGCATTTTTGTCCACCTTGACCAGCGCAAGGCCCATTACATCAAGATTGTACTCGATGAAGTTTTTGGTGAAGAGAACTTCCGCAATGAAATAACCCTCCCAGGAAGAGCATCCAAGAACCTCCAGCAACAGTTCGACACAATTACTCGATTAAATGTTAGGCACGACACCCTTTTTTGGTACAGCTCAAGCTCCGCCACACGCTTTAGTCAGCTATGGATTGAGAAACACAACGCAGGGAATCCTGAAGGCCACTGGCATCACTTCTGGAGTACAGCTAACCGGCCGTCAATGAGGTATAGGCTTTTTGGTCACAAGCCAACTACCGGTCAATGGACTTGGAAGGAAGAGCGGGCGAAACAAGCGGCTCAGAACCATGAGCGCTATTTCAGGGAAGGTGGCGGGAGAACACTTGCTGAGTACTGGAGAGATACAGGTTGTGCTCTGGAGTTCATCAGAAAGGATCCTGAAGACGGAAAGCCTCAATACTGGCGTTCTCCCGCAGAGACCCGACTTGCAGACACAGTTTGGGCTGGAGTGCCCATCTATGATAACTCCACGAAGTACCCAACTGAAAAGAACGAGGCACTACTTGCCCAAATCATCGAGTTAGCGTCTAAAAAAGACGACATCGTCCTCGACGCATTTGCCGGCTCTGGAACAACTTGCGCAGTCGCAGAGAAGCTTGGTAGGCAGTGGATTGGAATTGACTGCGGCAAGCTAGCCATTTACACAGTCCAGAAACGTCTGCTTAACCTTACCAGTAAAATTGGGAGTAAGGGACGACCGCTGTCTGCTAAACCGTTCACGCTCTTCAATGCCGGCCTATACGATTTCGCCCGTGTTCGTGATCTTCCGTGGGAAGACTATAGACTGTTTGCACTGCAGCTCTTTCAGATTCGTGATGAACCCCACAAACTCGCTGGCATACAGCTAGACGGCTACAAAGCAACCAATGATGCACTTGTCTTTAACTTCAAAGAAAAAGAAGGAGTCCAGCTCGACGAAGGCTTTGTTGTAGATCTTCATCGACATTTGGGAGGTAAGGCTAGGAAGGAATTTTTCATCGTCGCGCCTGCTGCATGCGTCACATTTCTAGAAGACTACATAGATCGCGATAAAACACGTTATTATATTCTTCGCATTCCATACTCCATTATCGACGAATTGCACGACCGCCCCTTCCAGGAAATCCGCCAACCAGTGGATGAAACCCACGTCAATGATATTGTCGATGCTGTTGGGTTCGACTTTATCCAACCGCCAACACTCGAAGCGAAATACGTGCTATCAAAGTCCAAAAACGATCTCATCAGCTTAGCAACGATCAAGATCAGCCGGTTCGAAAGCCATGCCATGACAAAGAATCCGCGCGAGTTCAAGAACCGCGAAACGCTCTCGATGGTCATGGTCGACTACGACTACAAAGGCAATGGGGATGGAATATTCAACCTAGATGCAGTCTTTTATCGAGATCAACTCGAAGAACATGGATGGGAAGTACGCTTGAATTCACGACTATTTGGGAAAAAGATAATGATTATCTACATTGACATTTTTGGCAACGAGCTTCGCGAAATCAAAACCCCCGCCGACTTCGGAATTAAAAATCACACCAGGCTAAAAGACGCTAAGACAAACGAATGACATCTGCCCAACAATATAGAGTCAATATATGTAGAGGCATGACTCAACATGCGTGATGCTTCGCTTTTCAAGAATGCAGATCTTGTATTGAAGGTCACCTCTAACATTGACTCAACGATCTTTGACGTCACTAATTACGAAGCATTCCTGGAAGCTCTATGTGGGGAGCGCGAATATCAGCATCAGGCAATTCAAACAGCATGCAATTACCTCTTTGGTGGAGCGTATCGAAATCAGCGAGAACTTGCTGAGGAAAATTACAATGCCAACCCACACTTGCAAGAGAAATATGTAGATTTCCGAAGAATGGCTGCGCTGTTAGGATTTCCTAACCAGCTCGCTTGCTCGTTGGACCTCGCCACTGGTACAGGGAAAAGCTATGTGATGTATGGCATCGCTCGCATTGCTCTTGCTGCAGGTGTTGTTGACCGTGTTCTTGTCCTCTGCCCATCCAACACAATTGAAGCTGGGCTAGCCGATAAATTTACCTCGCTCTCTAGCGACAGAGACTTCACGAAGCTTCTTTCTAAGGAGGCAGTCTTTCGCAACCCACACATCATCCACGCAACTGAGACCGTCACACCGGGCGATATCTGCATCGAGAACATCCACGCTACGTACAAACGCACAAAAAGTGCGATCGACAATTCATTTAATAATGGCAAGGGTGCACGCACCCTGGTGCTCTGCGATGAAGCCCACCATATCTATACGTCCGAAGGTGACCAAGGTCTCAAAAAATGGAAAGAATTTCTGCTATCAGCTGATTTCGGATTCCGCTACATCGTGGGACTATCAGGTACATGCTACATCGGCGATGAATACTTCCGTGATGTTGTCTATCGGTACTCACTGCGCCAGGCCTTCGAGGATGGAGTTGTTAAGGTAATTGACTACGTCGCAGAAGACTCATCGGGCGATCAAAATGAAAAATTTCAGAAAATCTACGCTAATCATAAGGAAAACCAACGCAAGTACCGTCGCGTCAAACCGCTGACTGTCCTTATTACCAAGGACATCGCAGCATGTAAAAAACTTGAAGATGATCTCGTAGCATTTCTTGCTATGAAGGAGAAGATGCCCCGTGAGAAAGGAGCCAAAAAAATTCTACGAGTCCACACACCAAGAACGTCAGGACACGGCGCTAAGGAAGATAAGGCCATTGCGACAAACATCGAACGGCTCCGTAACGGCGAACCCGATACTAAGAACAGCCCAGTTGAATGGATAGTATCGGTAAGCATGCTGACTGAAGGATGGGATGCACAGAACGTCTTTCAAATTGTTCCTCACGAGGAACGTGCCTTTAATTCTAAGCTTCTTGTAGCTCAAGTCCTCGGTCGCGGTCTCCGTGTTCCCCGCGAGTATAAGGGAGAACGCTCCGTAGTAACGGTATTCAACCACGACGCATGGAGCGGAAAGATCAAGCATCTAGTCGACGAGGTTCTCGAAGTCCAGAAGCGTATTTTTTCATTTCCGATCAGAAAGGAACCGTCCTACGACTTTTCCGTTCACAGCATCAAATACGATAAATCCGAAGATGTTGTTGAGACCAAACAAACTTCCGAGTACGATTTTGACATGGAGTTTGTTAACTTTTCTGCTCAGAGAAAATCAGTCGATAAAACTACAACCTATCAACGAGCCGTGACTGAAGAACATCGTGAAAAGGTCACCCGCGTCGAACTGGAGATGTTCGACATCGAACAAGTTGTTACAGACGTCCATAACAAGTTCAAAGCGATTGACCTAGAAACTAAGTCAAGTTATGCCAAGCGGTATCCGCGAGAAGCCATCCGCAAGCTCATACGGACATCACTTGACCGAATCGGGTATAGAGGCAACGAGATCAGTAAGGAAAATCGTCAGCGTGTCCTCAGCGCGTTTGGCAATCTCAGGCGGCCTGGCAGCAAGAGCATTCGTTACCGTGTAACTGCGAAGAGTCTAACCATAGTTCACGCAATGGACAGGCACAAGGATAGCACCGCAATTGGTGCGGTTCGCCGCGGATGGGTAACTGTCTTTTATGATGATAATTCCAAGAAAGCTGACCCTGAACTTCAGCAGCTTCTTGAAGAACTGGAAGAAGATGAATCTAGACCAGTTTCAGCACTTCATAAGATTGAGAATGCCTTCCATTTCAAGACCTGCCTTTCGGTCGTTCTAGCAACATCCGAACCTGAGCGCCGTTTTGTACATAGGCTCGTGAACCCAGAGAATGCTTCTCGAGTCTCTGCATGGATTAAGAATGCCGACACTGGTTTCTATGGCATCGAATACTCCTACTCACGTGGAGAGTACTCGAAGCGAGCAGTCTTCAATCCAGACTTCTTCATGCAGCTCGGCGAGTCGGACATCTTGGTGGTCGAAATCAAAGCCAACGAGGAGATTTCCGATCCCTCACCCGATAACAAAGGAAAACGCCGAGCGGCTATCGAGCACTTCGACAATCTCAATAATCTCCAAAAGGACATCCGTTATCATTTCTGCTTTTTAACACCCAATGACTATGATCTTTTCTTTGCAGAACTTCGTGAAGGTAGAGCAATGAAGTTCCAGAGCCAACTTGACGTTGCCCTCAACGGGAGCGGTCCGGCCCGCGTTCGCAATACCTAGCTCGAACAGCAGAACCGGTACCGAGAGTCTTTTCTAGCTAATATTTCTTAAAAGATCAGCGGCCTGCTTCTTGTAAAGCTCCGTCTGACTGCGCGTGGAAAGAACTTCCTCAAGAAGCTTCTTAGCCCTTGCCGTCTTGCCTTGATCTAGAAAATATCGGCCCAATTCGAGGTTCTTCTTCTGACGAACTTGCGTTCTTACTTCTTCATCTTTGGCAATGTTGATCGCGCGGTTGTAAAACCGAGCGCCTTCTTCTAGGGCACCCTCTTTAATTAGAAGAAGACCACGGGTTGCATTGATATGCACGCTCTCCACAGCATCTTGCTCGTTAATACGATCCAAAACCTCCCTCGCCTTTTCTATATCTCCTTTCATGAGATAATTGTAGGCGAGGTTATTCAAAAGCATTGAGTTCGTCGGAGCATAAGAGAGTCCCTCTTTGAGAGCCGTAATTGCGCCACCATAGTCACTTTTTACCTCCGAGAGAATGTAGCTAATTCCAGAGCATGAACTCGTATCCCTCGGCTCTAGCGTTTTGACTTTAATAAGGTAACGAGAAGCGGTCTCGTAGTCCCCAAGATAGAAGTAGTAGCGGGCAAGCAAGTTATTGAAGCGCGCTTGTCTGCCTGGACGCTTGGAAACCTCTGAAACATCCTTCTCTAAGACCTGGATTAGAGGCAAAGCCTCATCGTACCTATTGTCCTTTAAGTAGAGAGTGACCAGATTATAATGAGCATCAACCACTACCCCGGGAGATTCCTTAACACCTTTCCTAAAGAACTCCTCCGCTTTTTCTCTATTTCCCAAGGCTGAATATACACAACCGAGGTTGTTGTAGTTCCGCGCCAGATCCCTAGCCCTCGCTTCTGTACATTCATAGAGATCCTGAACTCGCAATAAACATTTCAGGCAAGCACGGTAATTCTTGGAATAGAATAACGCCTCTCCTAAGATTCCTAGAAGCTGAACGTCTCCACTGTTTAATCCTTCATATTCACTCAGCAACTCCGCCGCTTGAGTGTATTGCTTTCCAAGCAGATAAACCCTCGCCAACCATTTGGCTGCCTCAATATTCTGCCTATCCGAAGACAAGCTTGAGGCGAAGTGTCGAATCGCCTTCTCGTAATTCCTCTCCTTTACGTAGCAGATGGCGATATTGAAATTGGGCTTTGATGCCCCAGGTTCCAAAGTGAGCGCTTTCTTAAAATAGCCTAGCGCAGCTCTCACATTGCCTTTGAGTGTGTAGACTATCCCAAGATTGTTGAGAGCCGAGGGATTGGTTTCAACAGACTCTTTAAGCTGCTGCTCCGCCTTTTCAAGATATGTCTTATCCCCTCGAGCAAGTGCCAAACGAAGATAAATCTCACCAAGACTCTCGTGAATGACAGATCGACGAGGATATTGCTTTAGAAGATCTGCATAAATGGACAACGCACCTTCAAGATTCCCCCTCACTAACTGTGCCTTGGCTAAATTAAGACGAGCCGAAGTTAAATCACTCTTTATGCTAAGCGCTTTTTCAAAGTAGCGGATCGCTTCACCAACTTTTCCAGCATTAAGATAATTGAGGCCAACACTATTCAGAAGAAAAGGACTGTCCGGGACCCTCTCTAACGCATGTTGAGCTGAGCGAAGTTGTTGATTAACTATTTCCAAAACAAGAGTACGCTTTGCTGTTCTCTCTCCAGCTTCGACCCACACTGATTCCGCTTGATCAGAATCCGAGACTAGCCGACTGCTTGGCATAAATGGATTTCCAGGAGTGGAAACGAGAGAGAACGTTTCCCTGGAATCTCGTGTCAGTTCTCTTTGCTCGTTTGCTTCATCTACAAGTTTCAACATAAAATTTCTTCCTATGCAGCATCAGTTGATGACTTGAGCAACAGCCCTGCGGCGAGCCTTGAATTGAGCTCTCCTGGTTCGCACAAGATCGGCAAGTAATATTCTTGTCATAATCTCGATCTGCATGAATACCCAGTCAAATCGCACCATCCGTTTTCGATAGTCCAGAGCAGCCAAGCCCTTATACAATCGGTTCAGTCTGATCCGTATGGACTCCGGCACTGTTCCATCCGGCGCAATATCTTCAATGTTTGGCAAGGGACATGCCGCCTCTAACGCTCCAATCGATGCGTCGAAGTATTGCTTCCTCTTGCTAACATCATCGACTTTACTAAATGGCTGAATCATTGTGTCAGTGATCTCTTGGATTGAGTACAGGTACCCACTTAGTTCAGCCTTGGTAAACAACTCGAAGAGTATCGCTCCCAATGAATATATATCCGAGGCAAACACAATGTCTGCATTTGAGTCCAGACAGCATAACAACTCAGGAGCAGTATGCGTCAAAGCTCCGACCGGTTCATGGTAGATGGCCATTGGCGAAGGAACTGCTTTATCCTCGAAGAGCACTTTCGCAGTCCCTAGGTCACCTACCACAACGTAACTTCCTGTCATGACAAAACAATTCTGCGGCCTCAAATCCCTGTGACAGACCTTGGCTGCGTGCAGTCGCTGAACACCTTTGCATACCTCCCTGAAATAGATCAGACTCCGCAGAGGACCATACTTCTTCTTCGGTTGCTGGATATATTCGAATAAGCTAAACCTCGCCTGCTCCAATGAGAAAAAACGGAGCGGAATGGGCAACACTGCACCTCCGGGAAGGGAGACAGAAAAGTTAAAGGCACTAACCCCCTCAAACAACTGAACAACGTTTGGTTCACCCTTAAATTTTGCAAGAATCGCTGCCTCTCTATCAAAGCACTCGTGACGATATTTTTCTGGCACCCAGGGATCATCGAACTTAAGCACCACGGTCTGTGCCATCACCTGGTCATACGCAGTAAATGTGAGTGAAAAGTTTCCCCCGCCCCCTGGACTTGTGCTAATCCGTTGGAGCTTGCTGTACCGACCATTAACGGAGGCTTGATTTTCGAGAAGCTGCAGAAGAGTGTCGTTCATTCAGTCGGCTCCCCAAGCCAGAAAATTCCTTCCTTAGGAAAGCAACAGCCTCCGTAGGATTATCTCGAAGGATCTTCAAAACATCTTCCGGTATCTTATTCGCTGAAAGAAGTAGCTCTTCCTTGCTGTATTTAAAGTAATGAGACATTCTCTCTACAAGTTCTTCGGACGGGTTCACTTTATTATTCTCAAGCTTGCTCAAATAGGTATAGTTGACGTCTAGCTCTGGAGCCAAACGCTTAATACTCAAGCCAGATCTTTCCCTCAACATCTTCAGAAGCGAGGCAAAATTCATGGTTCTTTTATACTACGGGGTTGACAATGTTGTCAACCCACACGAGAAGTGGGTACTGGGTCCCCTTGAATAACTTGACCATTTGAAAGGAGATCAAGATGGAGCTTTATGTATTTGCTGATTCACTAAAAATGGCTTTTCGCCAGGACATAAAAATATTCCTCCTCGAAAAGGAATTGAAGATAACGATTGCCCGTAAAACCGCCTGGATCGGTAGTGACGGTCGACTGACGGGCGAATCAGGGGTCGGTACGGGTGCTCTTGAGATAGGCGTAGACGTAGGTCGTGTCGTCGTCCCCACCACCGGGGCCGCCATCGTGGCCAGCGTCTAGATAAGCCTTTTCGACCGTTCGTGCGACCTGGTGGGCGGTAGCTTGTCGAAAGATCCAAGAGTCTTTTACTTTATCAACACTGTGATCGTTAAAAAGCCTTGCGTTAGCGTCTGAGGCGATTCCGACATACCATGAGGCGTTGGTTCCACCACACTGTTTCATATGAGCATTGATATCCGCAATGATTTGTTGTGCGCTGTAAGTCATTGTTGCTGTCCTCCGTTTATTGTAAAGTGCAAGACATACCAGTCGCGTGCAGCGTCTAATCAGCCTCTACATGGGGTTGACAAACAGGCGGGAATACGGGATAATTCCACTACCTGTAGCGTATTTAGGAGCCCCTGGCGGGATTCGAGCCCGCAAAAACCCCCTGCGAGGGAGGGTGCTTTATCATTAAGCTACAGGGGCATTCAGTTCTTGAACGGCGTTCTGGACGGCAATCCGGGACGCCGTTCGATTTTATATAGGCTCCTCCTCGTACAGGTGGTCCTCTTCCGGTTCCGGCCCTTCATCGAACGGATTATCGTCAATAAGCGTCCATCCGATCAGTGCGAAAACGCCAGGCCTCGCCAGCTTAAACCGCTTTTTCTGTTTCACGAGTCCATACAGCGTGCCCCGCACGGACGGCACGGCAGCCGAACATCCCAAGGCGCGGATCAGTGGAATGATCTGCTGCATGTTCAACGGCTTTCCGGCCTGTTTGAGAACTTCCTCGCAGGCATTCGGAATGCTCGGCGGTGTTTTCTCGACTGGTTCACTCTTGACGATGGACTCTATGACTTGCCTGATGCCAGAGGGCTTGAACAGCACAGGCTCTTTTTCTTGTTCAGTTTCAAGAATACGGAGAGTCCGCTCGAGGGCAGTAATGTCCGCTTCGAGTTTAGAAACGAGATTTTTTTTACGGCTGATCTGGACTTCGATCTGATCACGGTATGAAGGCATGGCTGCTCCTCATGTCCACGGAGGAAGTATAACATGAAAGTGGGAGTGTAGTGCAAGCGTTACTTACACTGCGTGGAAAAAATCATGCCTACAAGATATTGTACCACGGATTAAGTGTGTCCAAAATGATACTATTTAGTGTGTCAGCGGGCGGCGGCAGCGTTCTTGGCGATCTTGATACGCTGTTTTTCGGTAAGGGCTTTCTTGCGGGCTGGTCCACCTTTCAATCCACCAAAGGCGACCGAGTGCGGCGGCAGCAGCGTTAATGGCGGGATTGGTCTTAGGAGACTGCGTGGCAGCCTCAAGCCTACCGCGAAATCTCACCAAGGAACAAAAGAGTGGGTACGAGGACAGACAGGAAGGAGAAACGAATCTTCCTCAGTTGAGATTCAAAATCAAATTAGAAACTGTGCCCAAATTGTGCCCAACTCAATCAAATTTTAGCTGACTCATCCCAATCCCAGCCAACCTGAAGTTATTCATAATCAATAAGTTACAGATTCGTCAATCGGTTAAGAAAGGCTCTTTTCTGATTAAAAGGGCGATGCTCTACCGACTGAGCTACCGGCTCTTCGAACAATAGCTGACAGCGTTCAGCAATCAGCCTTCATCTGGGCAAGCTAGCTTACCATCGGCGCGGTTCTTTGGCCAACGGCTTTTTCCTGGCTTAACGGCGCGCGGACGGCGGGTATTCATCGGTTCTCGTCTTGGCGCTTGCGCAGGTATCGAGCAGGAGGAAGGATCAACACTCCTTCTACCGTCTGACCGTAGTAACGGCCAAAATCCCTGACGTCCCCGCTCAGAAGATGAGTTGCGCGAGCATTGATGGCAGCCGCAAAGATCGGACGGTCGCTCTCCGGCAGGTCAATGCCGGCCAACTGCGGCGGATCGGCAGCGGCAACAGAAACTATCTCCATGGACGCACAGAGCTGTTCCAGATCTCTTCGTTGCCGGTCAGTCGAAAGGTTCCGGCGAGCTTCCTCCACTGCATAGGCAGACGTAATCAAGGCGACATGATGCAGCTTGAAGAGTAGACGAAGGCCGGCAGCATGCCGGTAGGCGGCCGAAAACAGCACGTTGGCATCCAGGAAGACCCGATCCACGCGCTAGCCCACAGTATTCATGATGGTAATAAGGCGGGCTAGGCTTTGGTCGGGTTGTGGTGAGGAATGGTGTCTGGGTCGAGGCCGAGCTTTTGGACTTCCTTTCGCGCGCGCGCGTAGTCGTTCACGTCAACGGCGTTGGATAGCAAAAACTCCGCACGGCGTTCTGCTGTATATATTTCTACCGGCAGGGCTGCAGCCGGACGGATCAACACCCCCTCTGCGCGTTCTTCTGCGATCACAAGAGAGCCTTCCTTGATCCCGTATCGGCGACGCAGCGAGGCAGGGATCACCACCGTTCCTCGCTTTCCGACCTTGCTTGTCTCGGCAGACATGATGACGCACCTCCGGAGAACGACTGAATATCTGAATGTCTGACTTTCAGGCACATTCTGCCTTTTCTGGGAGAGAACTGCAAGCAGGAAAGAATTCGATATGGCCCCGCAAGGGAGGAGCTTCATGGCAAAGCCCTCCGAACTTTGCGACGGTCCGCTGAACGGCTTTGTCTGGGATTAACGGCGTGAACGAGAGCGGCTGATCTTCATCGGACTGCGGAGCAGGATGGTCTCCCCGCGCTTCGACCCGGTGGAGATGATGTCGATCGGGCAGGCGGCCACTTCCTCGATTCGCGCGAGATACCGCTTCGCCTCTGGCGGCAGCTTCTTGTAGGAGGTGATGCCGGTGGTCGGGGTCGCCCAGCCCTTGAAAGTTTCATAGACCGGCTCGCAGTCCGTCAAGACTTGCAGGTCCGCCGGCATGTCCCGATAGTTCCTGCCGTTGTGCCGATAGCCGGTGCAGAGCTTGATCTCCTTGCACCCGTCGAGCACGTCCAGCTTGGTGACGGCCAGCGAGGTCAGTCCGTTCACCCGCGTGGCATAGCGCACGACGACCCCGTCGAACCAGCCGCAGCGCCGCGGCCGTCCGGTGGTGGCGCCGAATTCCTTGCCCCGCTCCTGCAAGCCGCCTCCCACGTTATCTAATAGTTCGGTCGGGAACGGTCCGCCGCCCACCCGCGTCGTGTAGGCCTTGGTAATGCCCACGACCCCATCGATTTTCGTCGGCCCTACGCCGGTTCCAGTACAGGCCCCGCCGGCCGCCGCGCTGGAAGAGGTCACAAAGGGATAGGTTCCGCAATCCACGTCCAGATGCGTGCCCTGCGCGCCCTCAAACAGCACGCATTTTCCGCGTTCGATGGCGTTGTTCAGCAACACCGTCGTGTCGGCGACATGGTCCTTCAACCGGTCGGCATAGCCCCGGTACTCCTGAAATATCTTTTCGACCTGGAAGCCTTCCATCTGGTAGAGACGTTGTAGAAATGTGTTCATCTCCGCCACGTTTTCCTCCAGCTTGCGCCGGAAGAGCTGCGGGTTGAGCAGATCGCCCATGCGGATGCCGATGCGGGCCATCTTGTCGGCGTAGGAGGGCCCGATGCCGCGTCCCGTCGTCCCGATTTTCCGCGAGCCCTTGGACTGCTCGGAGGCCTTTTCGATCGCCTTGTGGTACGGCAGGATCACGTGCGCCCGTTCGCTGACGACGAAGTTTCTCCCGATCTTGATGCCCTTGGCCTGCAGCCCGTCCATTTCCTCGATCATCGAGGCCGGATCGATGACGACGCCGTTGCCGATCATGCAAATCTTGCCGCGATAGAGAATGCCGGACGGAATCAAATGGAACACGAAGGTTCCGTGGTGGTTGATGACCGTATGGCCGGCATTGGACCCGCCCTGATAGCGCACGACGATGTCCGCGTCGCGCGACAGGATGTCCACGATCTTGCCTTTTCCTTCGTCACCCCACTGGGTGCCGACGATGACTAAATTAGACACAGGTCATACTCCCGCAACCGTTCTCTTGGTCCATGGATGTCCGATTCGATGGCCCTGATCTCTCTCACGCAACCCCCGTATGTACCGTGGACCAGACTGTCCACGATCTTGTTCTTGCCCTGACAGCCCCTCTGGGTGCCAACGATTACGAGATTGGCCATTTCTTAGCTTTCAGCGAATAGCTGATAGCTAATAGCAGGTAGCCAGAGCTGAAGCCTCTTTGCTATTCGCTATTTGCTGCTCGCTACTCGCTTCCCCCACAAAAAAAGAGCCCTGACCGGGCTTGCAGGCACCAATCAGAGCGTGGTGCACTCAATAGTAGGATGCACCGCCATGCTTGTCAAGCAAGGCGAGCCCATGTTAGCATCCCTTCCGTTCCAGCCGTTCTCCCTGTTTCTTTTGACTATTTACGTCGGTCGGGTGGGGCTGTGGCGCAGTTGGGAGCGCGCCTGCATGGCATGCAGGAGGTCGCCGGTTCAATCCCGGCCAGCTCCACCAAACCAAGCGCGGCATGTAGTCCAGCGGCTCTTTCCCATCTCTGCGCCGCGCTTTTGGCGCGACTGAGGCATAGAGACTACATCCCTCGGGCAATGGCGCGCCAGTAGTACCAGCAGGCCGTGGCGTTTGACTGCTAAGCAAGGTGTCGCTGCGCGACTTATTATAAATCTCGATTGCCGCCGCCGGATAAACACCCTAATTCGATTATGTTCATCCTGAAAATCTCCCATATGGAGTTCTTCGTCCTCCTCCTCTGAGCCTCTCCGTTTTCTTTTTCATTCTTTCTTTGAAACAGACCCGGAAGGAACCGGTTTGCCATGCTTCAGATCGAACACGTTAATAAACAATTCGCGACGCGCATCCTGCTGAAGGATGCCACCGCGCATCTGCGCCCCCACACCAGAACCGGCCTGGTCGGACCCAACGGCAGCGGCAAAACCACGCTGCTGCGCATGATCCTCGGCGAGGATTCGCCGGACGAGGGCACGATCCGCAAACGCCCCAAGCTGAAAATCGGCTACCTCCCGCAGGAACTGGAAACGCTTTCCGGCAAAACCGTGCTGGACGCGGCCCACCGCGATCTCTATCCGGAACATGAGGCCAAACGCATCCTGGCCGGGCTGGGTTTTGCCCAGCAGGATTTTACGCGCCCCGTCGAGACGCTCTCGGGCGGCTACCGCATGCGCGTGGCGCTGGCGCATCTGCTGCTGTCGGAGCCCGACGTCCTGATGCTCGACGAGCCGACCAACCACCTCGACAAGCCCACGCAACAATGGTTCGAGGATTTCCTGGTCAACTCCCAGATGACGATCCTGGTCATCAGCCACGACACGAAATTTCTCGACCGGATCGCCACGCACATCTGGGAGCTGAGGCACCACACGATCCAGGAGTACCGCGGCAACTACACGAGGTTCCAGGAAATGCGAGCCGAGCGCGATACGCATGAACAGCTCGCGGCCAACCGGCAGCAGAAGGAAGTCGCCCGGGTTCAAAAATTCATCGACCGGTTCCGCTACCAGGCGAACAAGGCCAGCCAGGTCCAGTCCCGCATCAAGCAGATCGAGAAGGTGAAGCTGATCGAGATCAAGCGCGACACGAGACGCGTGCGGTTCAAATTCCCTCTGCCCGCCGCCAGCGGCCGGCACGTCATCGAACTCAGCCACGTCGCCAAGAGCTACGGCGAGACCGTCGTGTATGCAGACTTGAATTTTTCCATCGAGCGCGGCCAGCGGGTGGCGCTGGTCGGCGAGAACGGCGCCGGCAAGAGCACCCTGCTGAAAATGCTGGCGGGCGTCCTGCCGTTCGAGAAGGGCACGCGGACCGTGGGGCACGGTGTGACGGTGCACTATTTCGCGCAACACCAGGCCGAGACCCTGAACCCCGAGCACACGGTTCTGGAATCGCTCGAGGACGTGTCGACCCGGGCGGAGCGGAATTTCCTGCGCGGGCTTGCCGGCGCGTTCCTGTTTTCGGGTCCCGACCAGAAAAAGCCCATCAAGGCCCTGAGCGGCGGCGAGCGGAACCGCGTGGCCCTGGCCCGCATGCTGGTCGAACCGGCGAATACGCTGTTGCTCGACGAGCCGACCAACCATCTGGATCCGGCCTCGGTGGACGTCTTGACCGACGCCCTGACCGATTTTCCAGGCACGATCGTGTTTATCTCGCACGACCCGACGTTTCTCATGCGCGTCTCCACGCGCGTCGTGGAAATCGATGACGGCAAGGCCCGCGATTTTCACGGTGACTACGAGTACTATCTCTGGAAGCGGGCGCAGGAACTGGAATCCATCAAGGAAAGCAGCGAGGACCTGCGGCCGACGGCCGCCCAGCAGCGGGCTCAGAAGTCCGGCCAGAACGCCCCGAAGACTGCGCCAGCGCCGCACACTCCGAGCGGGCCGAACCGGCGCGATCTCACGAAATTACGGGACCGACTGGCGAAACAGGTCTCGCAGGCCGAAGCGGAGATCGCCGAACTGGAGACGCGTATCAAGGAACGCGATCAGGAGCTGGCCGACCCGGCTCTGTACCAGAAATTTTCCCGCTGGAACGAACTGCACCATGAACAGGAGAAATGGAAGAAAGACCTCGAACGACTCACATCACGCTGGACCGACTTGTCGCAGGAATTGGAAGACGTGAAAAAGAAACTGGCTGGTTAGGCTAGGACTTCTTAAGAATTCAGGCGAAGGAGGCGCGGCCGGAGGCGAGAAAAACCGGAGGCGCATGCTCAGAAATACGTTGAGGATTGTTTCGAGCCGAGAACGAAGCAGATGGCCGTGGATCATTCGCCGTCAAGCGGTCTGCTGCAGGCTGTAGTCAAGAAACGACGCAAGCCAGGGACTCGTCTCCTGCGCCACCAGGCGGTCCCACACCACTCCGATCAAGTGTCCCTTTTCCCACGGTTTGACCCACGCGATACGCCCGTGAAGTTTTTCCTGATGGTCCACGCCATGCTGATCGAGAAATGCGAAACAGACGGTCACCGGCTCGTTGGCCATCAGCGCTTCCCTGGCATGGAAGCCGGCTCCGGCCCGGTTGGCGTTATCCAGCACGGCTGAGACGGCACGCTGAGTCGTCCTGGACCCGACCCGCGCCGCGCCGATCAGCGTGATCCGCACCGCCCGCCGACGCTCCTGGTTATTCCAATTCACTTCCATAGTTGTCCTCTTGTTAATGGAATCCCCAGTATAGCCAATGATTTGTATTTGTCCACAGTGAAAGCGGAAAAAGTCAACCCAATCTTGTCCGTCAGAATCGTCGTGAAGCTATTTTTATCCTACAATGGCTTGGGACGATAATACCTTTTGTTTTTAAGGGGTTCGGGAAGATGATGTTGTTCTTTTTTAGCGGCGGGGTCATCATGCACATACCGGTAGCCCTTCCCGTAGCCCAGGTCCTTCATCAACGACGTCACGGCATTACGGAGGTGCATCGGCACGGCCAGATTGCCGTGCTCCCGGGCATCCCGCAGGGCCTCAACCAATCCGACATAGGAGGCATTGTCCTTCGGACGCGTGGCCAGGTAGGTCGTCACGTGGGCCAGATTGATCCGGGCTTCCGGTAATCCGACGGACTCCACCGCCTGAAACGCGGCGACCGCCAGAACCAGCGCGAAGGGGTCCGCATTGCTGATATCCTCCGACGCGAAGATCACCATGCGCCGCGCGATGAACTTCGGATCCTCCCCGCCCTCCAGCATCCGTGCCAGCCAGTAGAGCGCGCCGTCCGGATCGGAATCGCGCAGGCTCTTGATATAGGCCGAGATGAGATTGTAGTGCTCCTCCCCGGCCTTGTCATAGCGCAACGCCTTCTTGAACAGCGCCGCATCCATCGCCTGCTCGTCAACGACGACGCGGCCGTCAGGACCGGGCGGCGTTTGCATGACGACGAATTCCAGCGCCGTCAGGGCCGCGCGGGCATCGCCATTGCCGAAGCCGATCAGCCGGCGTCGCGCTTCCGGCGCCAGCGCGACGTTCATCTGTCCCAGCCCGCGCTCACGGTCGGCCACCGCCCGATCGAGGATGGCCCCCATCGCCTCATCGGACAAGGGCTGCAGCACGACCACGAGGGAACGGGAGAGCAGGGGGGAGATCACTTCGAACGACGGATTTTCCGTCGTCGCGCCGACCAGAATGACCGTGCCCCGCTCGACGTGCGGGAGAAAGGCGTCCTGCTGGGCCTTGTTGAACCGGTGGATCTCGTCCACGAAGAGAATCGTCCGCTGCCCGCTCACCGCCGCCCGCTGCTCGGCCTCTTTGATGATCTCCCGCAATTCCGGCACACCGCTCGTGACGGCCGAAAAAGCCACGAACTCGGCCTTGGTTGTGTGCGCAATCAGACAGGCCAGCGTCGTCTTGCCGGATCCCGGCGGGCCCCAAAAAATGACGGACGACAGGGTGTCGGTCTCGATCGCGCGGCGGAGCGGACGGCCCGGGGCAATAATCTCATCCTGGCCGACGAAATCCGTAAGGTCGCACGGGCGCATCCGCTCGGCAAGCGGCGCGGAGGCATCAGCCTGCGCACCGGGCGCGCGTTTTTTCTGGAAGAGGTCGGACTGGGTTTCCCGCCGGCGTGACACACTCATCGTGATTCCTCGTAAAGATTGTATACGTTTGCGGATGGATGCCGCAAACACCCGCCCGGCGCAGACGGTTGACGAGCTTTCAGACCCTGTGTTAGCACAAGGCGGGCCCCGGCTTCGCGCGTGGAAAACGGGGCTCGATTCCCGCAAGTCGCGCCCGTCCCCCTCGACTATGCTCAGGGCCGTGAGCTTGACGAAGGGTCGCACGTCACGCGGAGTGTGGCATGATTGCAAAGATCAACGGCATCAATCTCGCCTACACCGACGAGGGCCGTGGCACACCGGTGGTCCTGCTGCACGCCTTCCCCCAGAACCGGGCCATGTGGGCGCAGCAAGTGGACGCCCTGTCAAAGTCCTATCGGATCATCGCCCCGGACTTTCGTGGATTCGGCGAATCGGACGCGCCGCTCTGGCATTACACGCTGGACCAGTTCGCCGACGATGTAAACGGCCTCCTGAATCACCTTTCGATCCGGCAGGCGATGCTGGTCGGCCTTTCAATGGGCGGCTACATCGCGCTTGGGTTCTATCGGAAGTATCGTGATCGGATGAAGGGGCTCGTGCTCGCCGACACGCGGGCGCAGCCCGACACCGAGGAGGGCCGCGCGGGGCGATTTGCCATGGCCCAGACGGCGTACACGAAGGGGGCCGGCGCCGTTGCCGACATCATGCTGCCGAAGCTGCTGTCGCCGATCGCGCTCCGGACCAGGCCCGACCTGGTTCAGCGCGTAAGGGCGGCCATCGAGCAGACCCAGATCAGCGGCATTGCCGGGGCATTGATGGCAATGGCCGAGCGGCCTGATTCTGTGCCGCTGCTCGCGCAGATTGCCTGCCCCACGCTCGTGATCACGGGCGAACTGGACGGGCCGACGCCGCCGGCAGACGGGAAGCTCATGGCCGGGACCATCCCGGGCGCCAGGCTGGAAATTATCCCGCAGGCCGGACACCTCTCCAACCTCGAACAGCCGGACGCGTTCAATCGCGCGCTGCTCGATTTCCTGGAAGGGATTTCCTGAGAGGTATCGCCAGAGGTCTGAGAGCGATACTCTGCCGTCCGCCTATTCGCGGATGCGGCCGCGGCCAATCAGTTTGAGGAATTCCTCGCGGGTCTGCTGCTGGGTGCGGAAGTCGCCGAGCATGTGGCTGGTGACGGCGATCGTGTTCTGCTTTTCCACCCCCCGCATCATCATGCAGAGGTGCTGTGCTTCCATGACCACGCCGACGCCATGGGCCCCGAGCTTCTTCATGAGAATTTCGGCGATCTGCACCGTGAGATGCTCCTGCACCTGAAGCCGGCGGCTGAAGGCGTCCACGATCCGCGGGATCTTGCTCAGCCCCACCACCTTCTTGTTGGGAATGTAGCCGACGTGGCACTTGCCGAAAAATGGGAGAAGGTGATGTTCACACATTGAAAAAAAATCGATGTCCTTGACGATGACCATCTCGTCGTATTCCATCGGGAACAGCGCGCCGTTGAGCAGATGGTCGGCATCCTGCTGATAGCCATGCGTCATGAAGCGGAGCGCCTTCTCCACCCGTCCCGGCGTGTTGAGTAAACCGTTCCGTTTCGGATCCTCGCCGAGCATGACCAGCATCTGCGCGACCAGATCGCGCAGGCCGGGCTTGCCGGACGCACGCCCCTTCCCCTCCACCGCGGCTCGCGCCCTTGAGACTTTCTTCGCCGGCATGCTTATCGCGCTCCCACCGCCGCCGGGCCGGCATATTCGAAATAGTTGTCCCGCGTTTCGACCACGCCGACCCTGGCCAGCCGGCCGGATGAAATCCTGTCCACCAGCAAGTCCCAGATCAAAATCGCCAGGTTTTCACCCGTCGTCGTCTTGTCGGCAAAGGCCGGATCCTGATTCAGATCGTGGTGGTCGAAGCGGTTCACGACCGTCTCCCGGACAATCCGGTCCAGAGCGTCCACGTCGGCGGCCGCGCCGGTGCGCTCCTGGATGGCTCCCTCCACGGTCACCAGCACCACATAATTATGCCCGTGCCCGTTGGGATTGTTGCACTTGCCGAACACCTTCCAGTTGTCGGCCTCCGACAACTGGTCGGTATGCAACCGGTGCATGGCGGCAAATTTGTACCGCCTGGTGATGCGGGCATGCGCGGTCATCGGCGCTCCGCCTTGGCCTTGTCCGGAACGGACGTGGTCGGCGCCTCCCACTTTTTCTCCGGTACCCGCACGATCACGTCGCCGTGAATGCGCGCCTGGCAGCCCAGCCGATGCCAGGGTTCGGAGAGCGCTTCCCGGTCCAGCAGATCCTGCTCGTCGAAGTCGATGTCCGACAGGTGCTCCTGCCCGCTTTGCACTTCCACGCGGCAGGTCGTGCACGAGGCATTGCCCCCGCAATCGTGGGGCAGCGGAAACCCGAGATGCTCCGCCGCTTCCAGCAGCGACAGGTTCTCCGGCACGTCTCCGCTTTTACCTTCGGGATGGAGAAAGGTCACCTTGGGCACAGCCGTGTTCTCGCTTCGGGGGTGATCAATGGCCGGCTGCGACCGCAGCCATCTGGGAGTTGTAGGGACAGCGTTTCCTGGCAATGTGTTCGTCGAACTCGTGCCGGAACAGCTTGAGGCTGCTCTGGACCAGCACGGCCGCACCGGTGACCAGCGTGCAGTAGCCGGTCCCCTTCACGAACCCGCAAAGCTGCAGCAGGCTGTCGAGATCCTTCTGCGTCCCCTCGCCGTTTTCGATCTTGGTCATGAGGGTCGCCAGATTGTTCGTGCCCATGCGGCAGGGCGGGCATTGGCCGCAGCTCTCGGTCTTGAAAAAATTGGAGAACTTGAGCGTCTGGGCCACCATGCAGGTGGCGTCGTCCACGACGATCACGCCGGCCGACCCCAGGCCCGTGCCGGCTTTCTTGAGCGCGTCGAACTCCATCGGCAGATCCAATTGATCGTCCGTCACCATCGAAAACGACGGCCCGCCGGGAAACACCGCCTTCACCTTGCGGCCGCCCGGCACGCCTCCGCCGCATTCCTCGATCAGCGTGCGCAGGGGCGTTCCCATCGGCAGCTCGTAGACGCCCGGCTTGGTCACCGCACCGCTGAGCGAAAACAGCATCGTGCCGGGGCACTTTTCCGTTCCCACCTGCGTAAACCAGCTCGCGCCCATGTGGAGAATGCGCGGGATGTTGCACAGCGTTTCGACGTTGTTCACCAGCGTTGGTTTCCCGTACAGCCCGAAGTCGGTCGGATAGAACGGCGGTTTCTGGCGCGGCATGGCGGGACGGCCCTGCATGGACTCCAACATGGCGGTTTCCTCGCCCGCCACGTAGCTGCCCATGCCGGTGAACAGTTCGATCTCCAGGTCCACGCCCGTGCCGAGGATGTTTTTCCCCATCAGCCCCTTGGCCTTGGCCTGGGCCATCGCCTGCTCCAGATGCTTCCGTTCTTCGTTGTAATCGTGGTTGATGTATATGAAGGACGCCTTGGCCTGGGCCGTGTGGGCCGCGATCAGGCAGCCTTCCAGCAATTGATGCGGGTGGTGCTTGAGCAGATAGCGGTCCTTGAACGTGCCCGGCTCGTGCTCACCGGCGTTGCAGACGAAATAGTGTTCCGGCGTCCGGTGGTGGATGATTTTATCCCACTTGATGCCGGTCGGGAATCCCGCGCCGCCGCGCCCGCGCAGCCCGGATTTTTTCAGCTCGTTGACCACGTCCTCGCGGCTCATCCCCGCGAGATACTTCTTCCAGGCCTCGTATCCGCCGGTGCGGATGTAGGCCTCGATGTCCCACGGTTGGCCGTCGAGCTTCTCCAAGAGTCTGGGTCCTGCAGCCGTCACGTCGCGCAACTCCTCATTAGAGGGAGATCGTACTATAAAGCCGCCCCTCGCGCGGCGTCAAGCAAACGGACCGGGAGATCGCCCTATCTTAATGGTTTACGAACGCCGCCTAGTACGCGGCGGGCGCCGAGAGCGGCTGGTTTGAGACCAAGTTCAAGGCATGCAAACGGTCGAATTTCACCGTGACTGCCCCCCTCGTAGCCAGGCCGATACGATCCAGATTTGGAATGGCATCATCGGTGACGGCGGCCACTTCCCGGCCATCCACAAACACCGACAGGCGTGGCTTGCTGACGTGAGCAAAATTGATGCGCTGCACGCGGAGAAGATGCCAGGGTCGTTTGGTCAACTGGACGGAGGTACGGTCAAGCAGGGTCGCCTGCCCCTCCGCCAGGCGATGGATGGCCAGCGTCCCCGCAGACTCGTTGAGCGTCACCACATAATAGAGGCGGCGATCGGAGGCGGCCATCACAATACCAGCCCCACCCTCGGCGGCGCTGTCGATCGTCCGCAGATGGACGGTCACATCCGGATAGGCAAACCCCGTGGCCTCTGCGAGGAGGACATCAAAACAATCGGCTGTCGAACAGCCGGCGCTGTGCGCCAGCACATGCGGCGACGTCGGCGCCTCGGCATCCGTCTGCACTGTCCAGCGGGAGTTTCCGCCGGCGGCAGTCGCCGCCGATGAGAAGCCTTGCGGCGCGGCGCCGGATGAATCCTTGTCGAACTCCCACGTCCGGAGCAGATCCTGGGGCGGAGGCGTGGCGTGAATCCGCACATCGACCACCTCGGACGAACGGGCGGTCGTCGGCAGCGTGACCGTCGCGCTTTCGGCCACGAACGCCTTCACCAGGTCGTTGGCGATCAGGTATTCCCACAGACCGCCGACCTTCTGAAGCCGGCCGTGCAGCTGCCGGACCGATTCAAGCGACGCCTGCACGCGCGCCGGCTGGCGCGGAACGGCCAGGGCCTCCGCCACCAGCACCGCCTCTGCGGCCAGCAATTTGTCCATCGGCATTTCCGCCATCGCCTGCGCCTGCTCCGCCTCCTGCCTGGCCTGCGCCAGCCACGGATGCTCGTAGCGGCGGGTCCAGAAGATCCATTGCAGACGGTCCCACGCGATTTCCGTCAGCAGGGTCGCGCGCCAGCGCGACGGTTTCGGATCGAGGCGGCGCAAGGCGCCTTCATGATTCTCGAGCGCCGCTTCGGAGTCGTTATTCCAGCGCTGCAAGGCGCCGAGACGGCGGACCGTTTCCAGATCGGCGCGGCCGCTTTTGGCGACGATCTCCAGCGACTGCGCCGCGCGATAGAATGATTCCGCGACATCCGAGTGTCCGACGGCCACCTCCGTCAATTCCTGCCGCCAGGTTGCCCCCTGAAGCGTCCAGTAGAATTCGGCCAGCCGGCGGCGCGTCCCGTCATCACCCGCGCTCATGCCGCTCCGGGCCAGTCCGGCCTTCAATAGATTGGCGTAGAGATCGTCGCCCAGCAGGCGGTTCAGTTCACGATCCGTCTCATCCAGTTGCAGCAGCCGCAGCATCCGCGCCAGCCGGTCGGGCGACGGGGACAGGCCCCGGATGTCGCGCAGCTCGGTGGCAAATTGACTGCCGGCTGAAGCCCGATCCCACCAGCGCACGGAGCCGAGCAACAATCCTCCCGCCAGCTCCTGCCCTCCCGTCTGTTCGCCCGGACGATCGGAGGTCCGCCCGATCTCCGACGGACCGCCGCCTCCGGTCCCGAGCAGCGTCGGCGTCTCCGGCAGTCCCGCGCTGAGCACGGCCTGATCCACCGGGTAGCCGGCCGCCTTGAGGCCAGACACGACGGGCAGACGAACGACCAGATCCCGGACCGGCCCGTAACGTCTGATGGTCCCGCTCGCCCACCAGGGCTCGCCGGGCCGCAGCGCCGGCGGCGCCGTGAGCGGATCGGGATAGGTCACGGAGAGCTCGACGAGCGTGACGCGCACGGAATAGGGCTCGGGACTGCCCGCAATCTGCAGTCCGGTCACGCGGGACGGAAGAATTTTCACGAATTTGATCCGGGGCGGCAGACCGCCGCCGTGCTGCCAGACGGACGGGGACAGGAACAGGGCCGGAGGATAGTCGCGCCACAGATCGGCTTTCCGGTGCGACTCGTGCAGCAGGCCGAATCCAACGCCTCGACCCTGCGCGCCGAAAATGCCCTTTTCGGGCTGGTCGGCCAGCAGCTTCACGTGGATCGCGAGCGTGTCCTTCCAGCAGGCGTCACGCGAAGCGTCCGCCGCGGTCTTCGCCAGCCGGTTTGTCAGACACCCCAGGTCGAGATCCGCCCAGGCCGCCACGCGCCCGCCCGCCATCGCCTCCGCATACCGCAGCGCCGTGCGGCCGGACGGATCTGCGGTGGGATTGGAGGCTGCGGCATGAACGGTTCGGTCGAACACTCCCGCACCGTTGATCAGGAGAATCACGCCAAATATTTTTGAGGCAACTTGCAAAAGACGCATTATCTTTTCCTCTCGCCGACTATTCGTCCCGCACATTCTCTCACGATCATGGGGAAAATTTCGAACCTGTTGAGCGCCTAGCGGCAGCGCGCGTGCGTCTTGGTCCTAACTGTGACGGGCACCCCTGTGGCCCAGGGGCACGACTCGCATGGATCAGCGTACTGACCACAACCTCGCGGCTCATTCCAGTGAGACACTCCATCCGGGCCTCGTATCCACCGGTACGGGAGATAGGACTCGATGTCCCACGGCGACCCACCGAGCCTATCTGAGAGTCTAAATTCTGCTACTGTCACGTCGCACGCTCCTCATCAGCACGAGGCTGTACAAAAAATCTACCCCCTCGCGCAGCGTCAAGCAAAACGGCTGGAATTAGGCCTGAATCTCAAGCAGTTAGGGCTTGCGGCCTATGAGAGTTACGGGCGCGGGACTAAGCATTCCAAGGCTTCCCGGTATCTCAGGCTGGTTTGCCGGATGACTTCTTTCGCCAGGTTCGGGGCAGGTGGTTCGCGGTTCCAGCCGATGGAGTCCAGATGGTCCCGCACGTACTGTTTGTCAAAGCTGGGCTGAGGGCCTCCCGGGACGTATGTATCTTTAGGCCAGAATCGGGAGGAATCCGGGGTTAGAACCTCGTCTATTACCATGAGTTGCTGTGTGCGCAGATCCAGGCCAAATTCAAACTTGGTATCCGCAATGATGATCCCACGGCTTTCCGCATGGACAGACGCCTGCTGATAGAGCTTCAGACTGATCTCGCGAACCTCATTTGCCAAACTGCCTCCTATCATCTGCTTCATCTGTTCAAAGGAGATGTTGACATCATGCCCTTGGGTGGCCTTGGTGGACGGGGTAAAGATAGGTTCCTGCAGTCGATCAGACTCTCTCAGGCCAGTCGTTAAAGATTCTCCACTTACCTTTCCGGTCTCCCGATACTCCTTCCAGGCGGAACCTGAGAGATATCCCCGGACAATGCACTCCACCGGCAGCGGTTTAACCTTGTGAACCAGCATGCTCCTTCCCCAAAGGATCTCCTTGTAACGAAGACAGGGGTCCGGGAATTCGTTTACTTCCGCAGTGATAAGGTGGTGGGGAATGAAGTCTTCCGTCGGCCAGAGCCTCTCAAACCAGAACCGCGACATTTGCGTGAGCACATACCCCTTGCCTGGAATTCCATCCGGCAGAATAACATCAAAGGCCGAGATCCGGTCTGTGGCCACCAGCAGGAGCTTATCTCCCAGATCATAGATGTCCCGAACCTTGCCTCGCTGCCTGGAACCCAGGCTTTCCAGGCGTGTCTCAAGCACAACCGGCACATCCGACAACTTTTTCATTTCAGTACCCATGCTGGGCTTCTCCATCATTCTGTATTTTCTAAAAAGGGACAGGACAATTGAGACAAGCACGGCTTATGCGATCTCTGCCGCAGTCTGTCATCTATCACTCGGAGAGTGGAAAAGTGCTCACGACGGGTCATGTACCGGCATCCTTACTTGCCGAAATACTCCTGCCGGCTCACGGCCACGTCGGAGACGAACATCACGCCGGAGTGCCGTTCGAACAACGGCCGCAGCCCGGCCAGGATCGGCTCCACTTTGTCCGCCGGGACCACCGCCATGATCATGACCTGGCTCTCCTGCTCGCTGAACATGAAGTGGGCTTCGCGCAGTCCATGGTGGCCCTTCCCGGAGATATTGCCGATGATCGTGTAGCCGCTCGCCTGGACTTTATCCAGCAGTTCCGTCACGAACGGCCGGTGCTCGCCCGCCACAATCACACGAATTTCCTTCATTGGATGCAGGGTCAATTCGCCCATGTCTGAACTCCTTTTCTCGGCCTCGAACTCATTATACCTGAACGGGCGCGATCGGACTCCATGTACCCGACGGCAGATAGCGGTACCACGCTCCGTCCGCCGGGTCCAACGCGATCAGGTGCACCCATTCGTGATGATAATAATGCTGCAGCACTTCATGCCGCGCAATCAATCTCTCGATGCGCGCGCGCGGTGCCTCGATGACAGTCAGCAGTCGCATGGGTTCATGGTACGGCATTTCGCCGTTCATCATGGTCTGCCAGGCCAGTCCGAGACGGAGATCGCTCCAGGGCCCGGACATGATGCCGACCCGCCCCACCACGTTATGATAAATCTTGCTGCCGCCGCCGTAGACCTCGTTGTCCGCAGCCGAGAAATAATGCTCCATGTTGATCCATTGGGCCACGACCTGCGGGGCGGTCATCAAGACTTCGAGTAGACGCTCGGTCGGGTCTTCGCGATAGTCATAGGAGTGGAGAAAGACGCGGCCGTCCAGATTGAGCGTTTTGGTGAGTTCGCGCCGGCCGATGATGAAGGCGGCGTTCCCTGACAGCCCCCACTCCGGCCGGGTCTGGCTCCAGTCACTGCTGCGCCGGCGCACATGCGCCGACGCCCGCTCCGGCGTCAGCGGGACCGGCGCGTCCGGAAACCGGGAGCCGCGCTCCAGGCTGGTGAGCCGCCCGGCCTCTCTCAAACAGTCGAGCAATCGCAACAGGTCTCCAGCATGCGTGACCGGCACATCCTCCCGGTCGAATAGCCGCACATCGTCCGTCGTCGTGTCCACCTGGCCGGCAAGAAAGTGCGTGTCGGCGGGAATCACAAGGCCGTTTTTCGCCAGTCGTTCCCTGACGCGCGGATTGTTGGCCATGCGGGCGAGCACGCGGGCGTTGGGGCTGCCTTCGTTGCCGCCGCAGGCGCCACAGTCCAGCGCGGCCTCGAAGGGGTTGTTCTCCGACGTGCTCCCGTGCGCGCAGAAGAGCACCAGCCGGGCGAAGTTGCGGGTCAGGCCCATCATGCGCAGCGCCGTGTCCACCGTGAGCACCTGCTCGTCGAGCGTGAAACCGGTCCGCGTGATGCGCTCCTTCTGCGCCTCCGACCAGCGCTGATCGATCCGGTACTGCCGGCGCAGGACGTCCACGAACGCGGCCAGCTTTTCCGCCGACATTCCCGCGCGCCGAGCCGCCTCGATCAAGGACGGATCAGGCGCCCCCTCTCCGTTCAACGCCTCCCGCCGCAACGCCTCGACGAACTTCAGCGTCACGCGCGAGCCATGGAGACCGAGGTGCTCGCGCAAGGCCCGCTGAATGACGGCGCCCTGCTCATCCGCCAGTACCATCTCCATTTCCGCTTGGGCCAGCTTGTCCACGGTCACGCAGGTAGCCAAGGGAGGGATGAGGAGCCGGCGCAGCCAGTCGGCCCAGCGCCGGTAGGGCACCGGCAGCACCGTTTTGCCGACGATGGGCAGGCTGTAAAACCACCCCAACGATTCCACCATGACATACGGCGTGACCACGTTCTCCTTCAAATCATGCAGGAGGGTATGGCCCGCGTGAACGAGCCTGGTTCTCGACGCGTGCCTGGACACCTCGTGATCGAGGAAGCTGCGCGGAATCTCGCGCACCTCGTTCCTGACGCGCATGATCACCGGGAACTGTTCCGTGTCATGCTCCTTGCCCCACGCCCGGAAGCGGATGAAGACGGCAAAGAACCCGGCGAAACCGTAGGTTTCGTGCGTGCCGGTCGCCTCCAGGTGGCGGCGAAAGGGCTCCGACCGCACGTCGATGCAAAACACCGACTGCGTCTGCGGGCGCGCTATTGCAGGGGCTCGCATCGCCCCCTCCTCCGGCTTCGCCGGATGAGCCTTCCCCTCACGCGCGCTGTGCGCGCTGGATGGTCCATGCGGGAATGCCGCTGAACGCATATTGCTGGCGAGCTCTCCCAGAAGCCGCTCGTGGTAGCCGGCCTCAAAGGCCTTGAGCCAGACCGGACCATGGTCCGATTCCGGAAACGCGTCCATCCACTCCACCAAAACCGCGAGATCGTTCGGGGGCGTGGCCGTCACGACAGACTCGCTCAGATCCACACTGCGGGCCAGCGCGAGCACGCGCCTCGCCGCGGTGCGCTGCGCGGCCCGATCGTGGCGCGCGCCGAATTCCGTCTGATAGTGATCGGCCAGCCATCTCCACCCGTCCCGTTTATTCTGCGCCAGCCGATCGACCTGCTCGGCGTAGGTCGCCGGCAGGCGTCCGGCCACGCGCTCCCTCCTCAGATAGTAGGCATGCGGATGCGCCTGCATATAGGTCATCACCGCGGGATACGTCCCCGCGATCCCGAGAGTCTTGCGGCAGGCTTGTTCGACCATCTCCCGCACGTACCACAGACGGACGGCGAGAAATTTCACGAGGCCGACCGGATAGGCCCGCTGCCATTCGTAGTCCCGCTGATCGCCCCGCCATTTGATGAATCCGGCCCAGCCGGGCAGCGCCGCAAGCTGGAGCGAGAGGTAGTCCTGCCTGAATTCCCGTGGAATCTCGAGGAGCGCCAGGCTGTCGAGCACCGCGTCCTCGGGATGCCCGGGCAGGTTCGCGATTTTCTTCCGGCCGTCCGCGATCCCGCAGGGCGACCACTCGTGCGCGGCGAGCGATTTCCACGCCCCGTAAAAATCCTGCTCCCGCCCGGGCATGGGCCACGTGGCGTGCCCTTCGTCCAGAAAGGCTTCGCACCATTTGATGAGTTCGCCGTTCACCTGCTCGACGATCTCGGTGCCGAACGTGCGATCACACCATTTGGAAAGGGTGAGGGACCGCCCCAGCGAAGCCCGATCTTCCTGCACGGCCGCGGCCATGCGCTCGCCGACGCTCGGACAGGTCACGACGGGAGCCAGATGGCCGGCGAGCGTCTCGATCAGGGCATGGTCCGCGCTATGCGCCAGCAGCGCATCGAACGGTTCTTCGACGGGAGCGCAGAGTCCCTGCGTCAGGCAGGCGCGCAGGACCTCGCCGTGCGACACGCGGCGTGATCCCAACGTCACGTGCGTGTTGCGGATAAGCGGCTTCAAGGCTTCCTCAAGATGATGGAGGCGAATTCTCCCCGTCCGGACATAACTCCGATACGCCTCGCCGGGCAGGTAGCCGTTCCCGCCCAGCAACCGCCGGCCGCGTTCCACCGTCTCATCGAAATGGAGATACTCGAGGCTGTGCAGCGGATTGTGATGCACAAACGTCCGCATCGGCCAGTACTGGGCGATGACCTCGCTCGAGAGGCGGATCAATCCGCGCAGCTCCATCCGCTGCGTATCGGTATAGAATGTGGCGGTCACCGGTTCCATAAGATATCTCCCGTCGCCACGTGGGCCGGCAATGCGTGCCCGCCGGATTCGAAGACACGGGTCGGCGCCACGCCCATGACCAGCAGGATGAGGACGAGCGCCAACAGCGCGGCGAATTCGGTCCGATGGAGATCCTCGTAGCGGAGATCTGTCCGGTGCCGGCCGAAGAGCAGCCGTTGCAGAAGGTCGAGCAGGTACCAGGATGCGGCAAGCCAGGCGACGACGACCACGAACAGGCCCCCGGACAGCGGAAGGGCCGGGGCCAGGAGCAATCCCATAAAACCGGCAAACACGCCGAAGGGCGGCAGGCCCATGGCGGCAAGTGCCAGCAGCATGAAGAGCACGGCAAAGCGGGGCATGACATGGGCCAGCCCGCGGATGGCGCGCAAGTCCATGTCGCCGTAACGGGCCCGAATCGCGTACCAGGCCAGCAACAGTCCGTTGGTCGCCAGCCCGACGGCGCTGAGATAGAGCGTCGTCTGCGGAGAGGCCGCCTGCACGACCGCGACATGCCACCACAGGATGGAAAAGAATGACAGGTTGGCATAGGCCAGCAGAGCCCGGACGCGCGACTGCGCCAGGGCCTTCAGCGCGCCGTAGGACGCTCCCGCGAGTCCCAGCACCGGCAGCACATCGCGCACCGTGTCGGGCAGATGGGGCAACACCGCCAGCAGGCCGTGAAACCCGAGCACGGGCAGCAGCAGCGAGAGAAATGCAGGCAGGTTGCCCGGCAGCCCCGCCAGCGCCGCGACATAGCCCGCGTGCAGAGGCGCAAGCGGCAGCAGCATCGCGCAGACGGCCAGCACCGCGACCGCGGACACCGGAGGCACCGTGGCCAGCGCTGTCGCAAGGCAGATGACGCCGACGCCATACATCCCGATGCCCTGCCACAGATGGGACACGGACAGGGCACGATACCGGTAGAGCAAGGCGACGAGCAGGATCAGCAGGAGCGCCAGCAGGGTCAGGCCCATGCCGCCATGGCCCACCATCGCGCCCAGGCCCACACCCAGGAGCAGCAGCGTCATGATCCAGGCGGCGCGGTTGTCCTCGTGCGGCGGCTGTCCCAGCAGCGACAGGAACGCGGCGATCGGCAGCAGCGCTGCCAGCGGCCATTGCAGTGCCGGCCTCATCGGGTGTCCGGCCAACGCCGCGAGCGCCGACAGGCTCGCCAGCGACACCAGCAGCACCCAGATCTTCAGCGCCGT
>MHEU01000073.1:35890-39087 GCA_001805245.1 Nitrospirae bacterium RIFCSPLOWO2_02_FULL_62_14
CTGATCGCGAATCCCGACACAGCTCCCGCAACGGAGATCGCAGCCGGCAGCCAGAGGACCATCCACTCCGCCATCACCACAATCTCCCCGAAGAGCGCTTGTCCAGGCTGTGGGCCGCGCGCATGATCCATTGGCCCAGCCGGGCGTGAAGCCCATCGATGTAAAGCCGGTTCATGAGCAGCATGTAGAGGCGGACCCGCAGCGCCTGCACCCAGGCCGGAATAGGCATCGTCCGCCCATGCGCCTGCGCTTAGAGATAGACCCAGCCCAGGACGGTCAGCAGCGTCGTCCCGATCACCAGGCCGTCGAACAGCCGGCCCGGCAGCGCCGCCGCCTGGAAGTAGAACGCCACCTCGCGCGGGTCCGGATACAAGAAATGCGTGAAGGCTTCCGCCGCGAACAAATAGGTGAAGACCACGAACAGGAGCGTGAGCAACATCGCCACCGACACTTTCCACGAGGCGACGGCGCGCAGGCGCGTGAGCGTGAGGATCGCCTGGGAGGAGGTGATCCAGATGAAAAACAGGAAAATCACGGTGCCCTGCGACTCCAGCAGCGGGATGCGCAGCACGCCGTGCGTCACCAGCAAAATGACAAGCGGCAGCAGCAGTGTGGTGAGAAACCCGGTCGCCCACGTGAGACGCGGGAGCTCGTGTTCCTCGACGGCGTGGCGCGCGTGGGGAGAGGCCGGCTCCTGGCGGACCTGGTGGATCACGTTGCCGCAGTTCAGGAACACGGTGGCCTTGAACAGCCCGTGCGCGATGAGGTGGAAGACCGCGAGGGCGAAGGCGCCCAGGCCGCATTCCATGATCATGTAGCCCATCTGGCCGATGGTCGAGAATCCGAGCGTTTTTTTAATGTCGTTCTGCACCAGCATCATCGACGCGCCGAGCACGGCCGTGAGCATCCCCACGACGAAGACCACATGCAGGGTGGTAGAGCTCAGACCATATAGCGGGGCCAACCGGTTCAGCAGAAAGCCACCGGCGTTGATGATCCCGGCATGCAGGAGGGCATGGACCGGCGTGGGGGCATAGAGGGAGCTGGGAAGCCAGATGTGGATCGGAAACTGGGCCGACTTGCTCATTGCTCCAACGAAAATGAGCAACGTGACGGCCGTGGCGCCGCTGATCTCCAGCCCAGGCAGAGGCGACAGGATGACCGGCGTGGCTGCGGCCCGGACGAACAGCTCCTGGAATTCAATGGTGCCGTACAGGGCATGGGCCAGGACGATGCCCGCAAGAAACGCCGCGTCGCCGACGCGCAGTAGCGTGAAGGTCTTGTACGCGCCTTCGAGCGTCGCCGTATGCGTATGATTGTGGGCCAGCAGGAACAGCAGCCAGGACAGGATCTGCCAGAACACGAACAGCATCATCAGGTTCGCGCTGGACACCATGCAGAGCAGGACGAAGGTCGTGAAGGCGATGAGCCCGAGGTACCTGTGATAGCCGCGGTCCTGATACATGTAGCCTGTGGAGTAGAGATAGATGATGGTGCCGACGAGCGCGATCAGCGTCATCATCACCGCGCTGAGACGGTCGAAATAGAACCCGATCGGCAACGCCAGGTTGGCGGCCGCGCCCGGCTCGTACAGGCGGACGCTGATCGGGCCCTGCGAGGAAACCAGGACGAGCGTCACGACAGCCCCCGCGAAGGCCGCCACGACCGGCAGCACGCCGAGCCTGGCGCCCCGATCGCGCAGACGGGGGCCGGTCACCCAGACGAAGAGGGCGGCCAGCAACGGGAGAAGCGGCACAACGATCAGGTACGACATGCCCAGCAGAAGCCCTCCGTACACAACAAAAAGCCAGCCGGTGCCCACGATGCACCCGACTGGCTTGCACTGCGACCGGCCTGCCGAGCAGCGCCGTCGCCCTACCGCCTATGTCTCCACGATAGATTCTCTCGATCCTGTGCCGGCCAGACCAAGAGCCTCTATGTCCAACAAACTGCGCCGGATGCTAGCCGATGAACGTTCACAAAATCAAGCCCGCGCCGCGCCGGCCGCCCGGCCGCGCCGGCGCAAAAGACGGGAAAGATTGTCTCTCCGTCCCGCCCTCCCTATAATCGGACCTGGTTCAGACCGGTAAAATGCAGGTCCCCATGAAACCAACGCGCGGCAGGGCGAGATGGAAAATCTGATCAAGAACGCCATCATCAAGTTCGAGCAGGAATTCATGGGGCGCGGACCGGACGAGGTGAAGGCCTTTATCGTCCGTGACCTGATCGTCATCCGCCTCAAGGGAGTCCTGACGCCGGCGGAAAAGCAACTGGCCAAGACCGCCGAGGGTGTTGAAATGGTCAAGCAACTGCGCCAGAACCTGATCGCCCAGGGACGCGACAGGCTGCTGGAGCAGATTCAGGCGATCACCGGCGCGAAGGCCACGGCCTTGTTCACGGACATCGACACGCAGATCGGAGAACGCGTGTTCGTCTTCACGATGGACCGCGATCTGAGCGTCGCAGTGAAATAGCCAGCCGCGTCCCCGGCACGCATCGCGCGATCAACGGAGGAGCCGTCTCATGAGAACACTCGTCGACGGAGTCAAGAAGTTCCAGTCGGAGGTCTTTGCCGCCAAGAAAGACTTGTTCCAGCGCCTGGCCCTGGGGCAACACCCGCGGGCGCTCTTCATCACCTGCTCGGATTCGCGGATCGATCCCAGCTTGCTGACCCAGACCAACCCCGGCGAACTGTTCATCCTGCGCAATGCCGGCAATATCGTCCCCGGCTATGGATCGCAGATCGGAGGGACGACGGCCACGATTGAGTATGCCATCGGCATCCTCGACGTAAAAAACGTGATCGTCTGCGGGCACACGGACTGCGCCGTCATGAAAGGAGTCCTTGACCCGTCCCAGGCAAAAGGCCTGCCGTCGCTCAAAGAATGGCTGCTTCAGGCGGAAGCTGTGCGCCAAATCATCAAGGATAATTACGCGGATATGAAAGGCGATGAACTGCTCATCAGGACCATCCAGGAGAACGTGCGGGTGCAACTCACCCACCTGCAGACCCATCCGCTGATCGCATCCAGGCTCCGCCGTGAGGCCATCACCCTCCACGGCTGGGTCTATTCCATCCCCACCGGACAGGTTTGGGCCTACGACGAACACCTGGAACAATTCGTGTCATTAGCGGAAGTTCCTATCAAGGAACCGGTGTCTTTCCCGAAGCGACGGAAATAGGCACGGCCTGAAAA
>MHEU01000073.1:39105-40750 GCA_001805245.1 Nitrospirae bacterium RIFCSPLOWO2_02_FULL_62_14
GGCGCCCATGAAGAACAGCATCGGGATCGAGAGCATGAAGTTGATCCGCGAGGCATAGAGCGCCTTCCTGGCCAGGTCCGCCATTTCGGGCGGCGTCGGCTTGCCGGAGGCGGCCGATTCCGCCGTCATCGCGATAATCTTCTTCTGGCAGGGCCAGATGATCGCATGCACGTTGATCATCATGATGAGGCCCAGCGCGCCGCCGATCCAGGCCGCCTTGTCGCCGGTCCCGGACAGCGAAGGATGCAGGATCGCGATCAACCCGATGCCCGCAAGCACGGTGACCGTCGCGCCGTGGCGGAACCAGTTCAGCGCCGACGGCATGAGCCTCGGGACCACCACGCCCTTCTGACCGGCGTCCAGGCTCTTCAAAAATCCCGCATTGATCAGATTGAAGAAATACAGGAGCCCGATCCAGGTGATGCCGGCGAGATAATGAATCCATCGAAAAGCGGTTTCGACCCATGAATCCGAAACCGGCGCGACTCCAGTCACCGCGATCCAGCCGGCCACCAGCGCGGCCGTCAAAACGAACCCGGCGATCATCGTCTGATTGGGATTTTCCAGGAATTTCATCGCATCCTCCTACCGGCCTTCGGTTGAGCCGCCCGCTTCGATGAACGGGCGGAGCGTGCCGTGTCCTCAACCGATTTGTGAGTTCACTGCTGGCGCAGTCTGTACAGCAGCCGCGCTCGGAATGTCAAGGCAGGCGGCAGCACCCACGTGACTCGCGGGACGGGCGCAACTCGCGCGAATCGAGTCCCGCTTTTCTCGCCTTTCGCGCGCGTCTCGCGCCTTCCAAACGTCAGAGCAGCCGATCCACCGCATCGCAGAGTTCCTTGACCGCCCGCGCCGACGCAGCCAGCGCGGCTTTCTCGTCCGCCGACAAATCGTACTGCTCGATGCTTTCGACGCCCTTGCGGCCCAGCCTCGCCGGCACGCCGACGAACAGGCCGTCGATGCCGTACTCCCCCTCGCATTTGACCGCGCAGGGCAGCACACGCTTCTGGTCCTTGAGCATCGCCTCCACCATGTCCACCGCCGAGGCCGCCGGCGCGTAGAAGGCGCTGCCCGTCTTCAGCAGATTGACGATCTCGGCGCCGCCGTCCCGCGTCCGCTTGACGAGCGCATCGAGCTTGTCTTTCGGCAGCAGCTCCGCGATCGGACGTCCCTTGACGGTCGTGTGCTTGAGCAGCGGCACCATCGTATCGCCGTGCCCGCCCAGCACCATCGCCTGCACGTCCGTGGCCGGCACGTTCAACGCCTCGGCGATGAACGCGCGGAACCGCGCCGAGTCCAGCACGCCGGCCATGCCCAGCACCCGCTGCTTCGGCAGACCGCTGACCTTGTGCGCCACGTAGGTCATCGCATCGAGCGGGTTCGTCACCAGCACGAGGATGATGTCCGGCGACCGTTTGACCAGCTCCTTGACGACGCCGGTGACGATCTTCGCGTTGGTCGCCAGCAATTCGTCCCGGCTCATGCCCGGCTTGCGCGGGATGCCGGAGGTGATGATCGCGACGGCAGACCCGGCGGTTTCCTCATAGCCGTTGGTGCCGACCACGCGCGTGTCGTACCCGCAGACCGGCCCGGCCTGCGTCATGTCCAGCGCCTTGCCCTGGGGCATGCCGGGCGCGATGTCCAC
>MHEU01000073.1:40772-43837 GCA_001805245.1 Nitrospirae bacterium RIFCSPLOWO2_02_FULL_62_14
TGCTCGGCCAGCCGCTGCGCCGCCGTCCCGCCGACATTCCCAGCCCCAACCACCGTCACCTTCAATCGCGCCATTGCCCCTCCGGAAGGTTGAGGTTAAGGCTAAGGTTGAGCGGAGTCTTTTCTCTGCCCTCAACCTCGACCTGAACCTTAACCTCTCTTCAATGCCCCTCTTCGTGTCCTGTCCAGCCGGCGACCTTGAAATTGATCGTGCAGACGAAATTCTCGCCGTCGTAGAAATTCACCTTGATCTTCTTTTTGCCATACGTCTTCGCCAGAAAATCTTCAGGGGTATCGATCAGCTCCTGATACGTGCCCGCCTCATACTGCCCCAATTCGTGGAAGGTGACAATCATTCCCTCTTTGACTTCCTGGAGAATTTTGACCCGGCAGCGCGGGAAGACCTCCCAGAACTTCACGTCGATTTCGTCTTTCGTTGGCTCGCCGCGATCCTCGCCCGGCACCACCGGCTTGGCGAACTTCGCCAGCCGCCGGACGTAGGGATACTGGTGGCCGGTGAACAATTTATACAGCCATGGAGGCACAACGCGCTCAGTCTGGCGATCCGACATAACTTGGCACCTTTATATGTCTTGTGCACAGGCGCGACTTGCGAGACTGGCGAGACTCGCGCGAATCGAGTCGCGCTTTTCGCGCCTTTCCCGCTCTTCTCGCGCGCCTCACGCAGTGAGGCGTTGATAGATGCGCGGCAGCCGCTCCGGCAGGGCCGCGATCCGGTCGATGACCAGAAAATTCACGTCGCCGTACATGCGCTTGAGGTAATCGTCGGCATTCCGGTCCACCGTGATGCAAAAGGGGTCCACCCCGGCCGTGCGCGCCTCGCGCAGCGCCCGCTTCGTATCCTCCAGCGCATATTCATCCGCATACCCGTCGTCCAGGGGTTTGCCGTCGCTCAACAGGACCAGCAACTTGATCCGGGCCTCCCGCGCGAGCAATTTGTGCGTGGCATGCCTGATGGCCGCGCCGTCCCGGTTCTGATGCAGCGGCGTCACGGCGCCGATGCGGCGGGCCGGCAGGTTCCGGTCGCGCTCGTCGAACTCCTTCATCACGACGAAATCCACCTGTGCCCGGCCCCGCCCCGAATAGCCATACAGGGCATATTGATCGCCGACCGCCTCCAGCGCCTCGCAGAGCAGGACCAGCCCTTCCTTTTCAACGTCGATCACCCGCCGGCTGCCGGTCTCCAGTTGCCGGCTGGTCGAGCCGCTCAAATCCACCAGGAACGCGACCGCCACGTTCCGCTCGCGCTTCTCGCGCCGGATGTAGATGCGATCGGAGGGTTCCGCCCCTGCCTTATGATCGGCCGCGCGCCGGATCAAGGCATCGAGGTCAAGTTCCTCTCCGTCAGTCTGCCCGTGCACGCGCCGCAGCCCCGGGGGACGGATACTCTCGAAATAACGGCGCAGCAGCCGCACGGCCGGCCCGTGCGCGGCGAGCGTGAGCTCGGCAAAGTCCGCCGTGGCCTCCGCCGCCGTCTGCTCGACCACGCGGCACCAGCGCGAACGATAATCCTGAATCAGGCCGTCCCACTCGTCGTAAAGAAAGACCCGCTCGGACGGCGATGCGGCGGCATGAGTGCCGCGCCGGTCGTCGCCGACCTGCAGCAATTGATCGGCCGCCGAATCCGGCGTCATGCCGGAGCCGCGATGCGGGTCGGCCGCTCCCACGCCGGATGCCGTCGGAGCCGGTCGCGCACCTTCCTTTGCCCCGCCGGATGCGTTCGACGATGTGATCCCCGATCCCTCGGTGCCCACCGACGCCTGGGATGGTTCCGATTCGCCGGCGTCCCCCTGCTTCGTTCCGATGATGTCCGGATTCATCGCGCCGCGATAGACCCAGTTGGTGACCGGCTTGTATTGGTCCGTCTGCGTTTCGGAAGCCCGGGGTCCGACGCCGAGGTCGGTTTCGGGCTCCTGTTTCGGATCGTCGGTCTGCTGCCGAAGCGTCACGGGCGTCAGCAGTTCATCCAGCAGCACATAGACCCGGTCGGCGACTCTCACCGCATCGGCCGCCGTGGCGGCCGGTGTCAACATTTCCCGGCATTGCGCCCAGGCCCGGTCAATGACGGCGGCGATCGAATCGGGAATCGTAAACATGCCGGGCTCGGCGGTGGAGAGCAGCAGGAGCGCATCCACGACAATTTCGCGGACCGTCATGCCTTGCGTCAGCGTGTGAGTCCGGATGGCGTCCTGCGCCTGCCGGGCGAGATCGGCTGACAGACCCGGATACTCGTGCCGGAGTAAAGACTCCACCCGCGCGTCCTCCAGCACCGTCCAGAGATCGCGAATCAGACCCGGCTGCGGGTAGAGCGCGAACAACTCCGCGAGAGACGCGACATTGTTCGGCGTGACTGGCGCGATACGCGAGAAAGGCGCGACTTGCTTTTCCCGCGCGTCTCGCTCGTCACGCGAGTCTCGCCCGTATCGTTGGCGGACCGCCGCAACCAGATCAGTCAGTTGTTCAAGTGACAGGCTGTATGTTCCGAACTCCAGATGGCCCGCTTCGTGGGCCGCCATCACCGTGTAGAGACGGACATTCTCCTCGTGCGTGGGGTACCGCCGCAGCAGCGACGGCAATAAAATGGTCCGGCCGTCGGCGCTGACCGTTGCGCGCGGCGGCTCCTTGCCGGGCTCCGGTGTCTCGGGCAGCGACTGGATCGCCACGTCGGTTCCGCAGAGGCCCTGCGCGAACAATTTCAACGACCGCGCCACCTGGCGGAGCGGCACGCCGCTCATCGCCTGCTCGACTGAGGCCAGCGCCTTCTTCGTCTCCAGCGCAAAGTAGGCCCGCCCTCCGTCTGGGCTGAACTCCAGGACCTCCATGCCACCCTTGAACCACTGCTCGAATTTGGCCGGTGTTTCGGGCGTCTCGCCCAGCAGTGCGATGATTTCGGGACAACGGCGCATATAGTTGACGGCGGCTTCCGCATCCCGTCCGGCGACCAAGGGAGCATAGCGAATCACTTTTAACCGCCACTCGTCGGACGGCAGGCGCCGCAGCAGCGCGGGAGCCTCGGCGAGAAACTCGATCGCCAGCTGCGGCGAG
>MHEU01000073.1:43852-44170 GCA_001805245.1 Nitrospirae bacterium RIFCSPLOWO2_02_FULL_62_14
GAGCCGACATCGATCACCCCTGCGCGTGCCGGGCCGGCCACGTCGTGCAGGATCGCGGGGCTCGTGCGGAAAAACTCCAGCGTGCCGACGTAATCCGTCTTGCCCAGGCTGTTCTGCGTGACCAGTTTTATGCCGAACCGGATCCATGGACGGACCAGCTCGAGCGGCAGCGCCTGCGCCACGGCCGGCACCTGGCGGACAAACTCGATCCCCAGCACATACTCGACCTTAGCCAGCTCGGCGCAGGCCTCGGCCCAGGCACGGAGATCGGAGGCCGGCAGCAGGGTCAGCAGTTCGGGGATACGGCGGAAAAATTCC
>MHEU01000073.1:44252-44594 GCA_001805245.1 Nitrospirae bacterium RIFCSPLOWO2_02_FULL_62_14
GCACCAGCGGACTGTCTTTCCAGTATTTCAATGCCGCAGCGCCGGAGGATTCGGCCAGAGCCACGCCCAGATCCAGCCACGCCACAACATCGGACAGGCTGGCCCGCCGTTGCAGCTCCGGCAGGGCTTCCATGGCGCCCGCCGCCGCCTTGGCCGACACGTCGCGCAATTCGTCCAGCAGCGCCAGCACGGCCGCGGCCAGGCCCGCGCGGTCCAGCTCACTGGATAATTGAGCGGCTGCGGCCTGCCCCAGTCCCTGGGTCAACCGCGCCACCAGCTGCTCAGGCACGTTCTGCTCCACTGCACGTTCCTCCGCGACTTGCGAACTTGCGGATTGTAAAG
>MHEU01000073.1:44665-44765 GCA_001805245.1 Nitrospirae bacterium RIFCSPLOWO2_02_FULL_62_14
ACCCGCCAATCATTCCTGGTCAGGCCGCTATCGGCCAAAGAAATCCTGCTCTCATTCGGCGTGCTGGCTCCAGTTTTACTGTACATAATCTTATTATCAT
>MHEU01000074.1:0-21337 GCA_001805245.1 Nitrospirae bacterium RIFCSPLOWO2_02_FULL_62_14
TGGTCCGTCAGTTGTGGCATGCGTGCCTCTGAGCACGCAGGGGCGCCCCTGCGTGCTTGACAGTCAAGACAGTTGCTGTCCCGGTTCGGACGGGGACAGACACCACGCGCAGACGCGGGGAAGGGTGTCAGTCCCCAGGCTCCACGCGCCCGTCTCGCAACACGACTCCACGATTTCGCCACGAACCGCCATGAATAATGTGGGCTAGCGGGATCGTGGCTGGAGAGTCTCGTTTTCATATTGAGAAAAGAGGCGCTTGGCTTCCGGATGCAGGGAGGCGTGGCCGTGTGGAATACCGACAGACTGGAAGAGGGGAGCCAGTTTGCCTGACGGGTGCAGGTAGCCGGCTCGAAGCGGCACGGTCCGGCGGTTATGCCGGACCAGATGGCAAGGGATCGGTCTGATGCTGGTGAGCCAGGCCGCGATGTCCTGGGGATTGCCGATCGAGGCGGACAGCAGGAGCAGCCGGGCCTGCGTCGGACAGAAGATGATGGTTTCCTCCCACACGACGCCGCGCTCGGGATCGGCGAGGTACTGCGATTCATCCATGATCACCAGCCCCAGCGTGTCCAGTCGCACGTCGATTTCTCCTCCCGCCGCATCGTACAGAAGATTTCGTAGAATCTCGGTCGTCATGATCAGCAGCGGCGCGTGTGTGTTGTCCTTGCGGTCGCCGGTCAGGATGCCCACGCGGTCCGCGCCGAACAGTTTCGAGAACTCGGTGAATTTGGTGTTCGAAAGCGCCTTCAGCGGGGAGGTATAGATGACCGTACGCTCCAACTCGATGGCCCGCTTGGTGGCCTCGACCGCCACGTAGGTCTTGCCGCTGCCGGTCGGGACGCTGACGATGACATCCGTTTCGGCCAGATGCGCCAGCGCTTCGTCCTGCCAGGGGTCCGGCACGAACGGACTCGGCTCCGGAATTCCGATGCCCTGCAGGAAGGCGTCGAGGTTGGTCGCCGGTTCGGTCGGCTCCGGCTCGACGGACGCCGGCTGGCGTCGATGGACGGCCGGCTCCGTTCTCGGTTGAGCCTGCTGCATGCCGCTCTCCTTGATCAAGGCAAGGAGGTCCGATTCCAGGCCGGCCCGGTTCGTCGCCGTGCTCCGGAGCAGCGCTTCGATGATCCGACGCTTGCCCAGCCGGAAATGCCGGGGGATGCGTCCGCGCCCCAGCCGGTGCAGGAGCGAGACCGGCTGCTGGGCGAGCAGTTTTTCGAGTTCGTCAGTGGTCATGAATAGCTCACAAGTCTATCAAGTCAAAAAGTCCATCAAGTCATAAAGTCGTCGGACACTCGTCTCTCCCATCTGAGACTTGACGACTTTCGACTTTATGACTTTTGGACGATTCACGGTAGTTCTTCCAACACGTCCCGTCGCAGGGACTTGATCGCCCTGTGGGCCGTTTCGGCCAGCCCGGGGTGCGAGGCTTTGAGCGTATAGATCTGCGACAGGTACTCCAGCGTCCGGGCCAGCAGACGGTAAATGTCGCCCTCCGCCATCGTGGTCGTCCGGCAGAGTCCCAGCCACGTCAGATTCGGGTCGCTCACCCAGCGTTCCGTCAGGGCGGCCACGTCCCCGCGTAACAGCGGCGGATCTTCGTGCGGCGCGATGGATTCGGCCAGTTTGCGCACCTGCCACATGACCGAGGAGAGGCCTGGGCTCATGCGGGGGAACGAGCCGGGGCGGTCGTTATCGTGCGCGATGCTGGACATGACGGCCGCCAGGACGTGCGGCTCCACGCCGGCGAAGGCTTCGGCCCGTATCAGTTCGGTGATCAGCAGCGAATGGTCCATGCGGATCAGTCGGGCCCATTCGCCGTCCGCCGTCAACTGGCAGGTGGGCGTGAGGTAGCCGAACTGCTGGAGGACGTCCGTGCGGGATTGAAAGCGGTGCCACAGGCCGGTGCGCAACGCATGGATCATTTTCTGATGGCGCTGAACGTCCTGCCGGACTTTCAACGCTGTCGCATGGTCCTTCTGGCAGGCCGGTCGTGATGGACAGGTGGGGCAGGGGAAATCGTCGGTGAGCGTCAGGGCCACTTCCCGCTCCTCCGGTTCCGGCTGCACGAGGATGGGCAGCACGGGCAGGCGGACGGGCAGCTCCGACAGATGGCCGGTCAGTTCGTCCAGACTGTGCGGTGTGCACCAGGGATAGGCCGGCGTTTCCTGCACGTCAAAGACCCGGTCGAAGACCTGCGTCACCGTCGGCGCCGGACATTCGGTGACGGAGCCGGCTTCCCGCAGGACGGTCACCATCGGGCTCTTTTGTCCCCGGCTCCTGTACTGCCGGAGCACGATGCCGCGGCCCCTGGTCAGGCCGACGACGCGGCCCGGCGTCAGGAAATGCAGGGTGGCGGTCAATTCGGGTGGCTCGTGGCGCCTGGGAGGCACGCGCTGCGATTTTCTCTTGCGGGCCTGATCGAAGGACTGCCATTGCGTGATCCAGTCCGTGCAGACGCGCGGACCGTAGGGCTCCATCTGCACGTGCAGCGCGTCCAGCTTGCGCTCCAAAGTTTCGGCGCGCCGGTTCAATTGAAACTGCGCAAAGCTTCTGGAGAGGATGGACTGAATCTGGCCCAGCGGGTGGGCTTTCAGCAAGTTGAGCGCCATCGAATAGCTGATCGAGAACTGGCTGTCGATCGGCTCCGGTTGTCCGGTGAAGCCCTTGGTGATGACGCCGAGATCGATGTAGGGCGAGGGCGTGACGATCGCGAAGCCGACCAGGTCTTTGCCGCGGCGGCCCGCGCGTCCGGCCAGTTGCTGGACCTCGCTGTTGGTCAGGTCGGTGAAGTCTCTTGCCTTGCGGACACTCGATTGCGTGATCACCACCGTGCGGGCGGGGAAGTCCACGCCCGCGGCCAGCGTCGTGGTGGCAAAGACCGCATCGAGCAGCCCCTGGCGCATCAGTTCCTCGATTGCGATTTTCCAGGACGGCAGGTGGCCGGCGTGGTGCGCGGCGACGCCGATGCGTTCCACGACGGGCACCAGCGGATGCTCCGCGATGCTGGGGTACAGCACGGACAGTTCCTTGAGCGTGGCGGAGATGGTCTGCCGGCGCGCCGGCGGAAGCGCGACCTGGTCGCGTTCGAAGGCCTGCATCGCATCGTCGCAGGCCCGTCGGGATGTCAGAAAGACTATCGCGGGAGTGAGGTGCTTCTGGCGGAGCGCCGCGATCAGGTCAACCGGATGGATTGAGGGAGGCATCCAGTTTCATTCCCTTGGAAATAACCACGAGTCCGGAATCCGTCACGTGGAACCGCTGCCGGTCGAGGTCAAGATCGTAGCCGATGTTGGTCTTATCGGGGATCACGACGTCCTTGTCGATAATGGCGCGGCGGATTTTACACTGTTCGCCGATCCGCACGCGTTCCATGACGACGGATTCCCGGACTTCGCTGTAATCCCGCACGATGACGTCCGGGGACAGGACTGAGTTCTGAACCCGGGCGCCGGAAATGATGCACCCGCCCGACACGATCGAATCCAGGGCTATTCCCATCCGGCCGCCCTCGTATTCCTGGGCGAACACGAATTTCGCTGGTGGAAACTGGCCCTGGTAGGTGCGCAGCGGCCAGTCCTGGTCGTACAAATTGAACAGGGGATCCACCGAGACAAGATCCATGTTGGCTTCCCAGTAGGCGTCCAGGGTGCCGATATCGCGCCAGTATTTGACGGCCTTCTTGTTCTTATCGTGGAATTTGAACGCGTAGACACGGCCCTGCTGGATCATTTTGGGGATGATGTTTTTGCCGAAATCGTGCGCGCTGTCCTGCGGGGCATCGTCCGCCAGGTATTGGCGGACGACGTCGGTTTTAAATAAGTAGATGCCCATCGAGACGAGCGCCTGGGTGGGATCGCCGGGCATGGGAGTGGGATTGGCCGGCTTTTCCTCCCACCGCTGGATGCGAAAGTCGTCGTCCACGCCGAGGATGCCGAACCGGGTGGCTTCCGAGATCGGAAATTCGAGGGCGCCGACGACCGCATCCGCCTGCTTCTCAACCAGGAAGTCATACATTTCGGCATAGTTCATCTTATAGATGTGGTCACCGGCAAGAATCAGGAGGTACTCCGCCCGTTCGTTGTCGAGCAGGAACATGTTCTGATGGACAGCGTCGGCGGTGCCCCGGTACCAGTCTTCGCTGATGCGCTGCTGGGGCGGAATGGAGGCGACGAATTCGCCGACCTCCGGGCTCAGGATGCTCCAGGCCGTCCGGATGTGGCGGTCCAGCGACCAGGACTTGTACTGGATCAGGACGGCGATTTTCCGGAGGCCGGAATTGAAACAATTGCTGAGTGTGAAGTCGATGATGCGATATTTCCCGCCGAAGCGGACCGCCGGCTTGGCACGGTGCAGGGTCAGCGGGTGCAGCCGCTCACCCTTGCCGCCTGCCAGCACCATCGTGAGGACGTTTTGCATGAATCGATCTTAACAGGACGGGCAGGAAATGGGAAGGATTGACACGGTCCGGCGCCGAGAGGATACTACGCATACGGTCTGAATCAACGGACGAAAGAGGGGAGGCTATGCCCAAAAAACCCACCAGCGGAAAATCGGGGCGCGTCGTGCGGCTTCCGACCGTCCGGCCTCCCGAAACGCCGGTGCAAAATCTTCTGTGGCGGATCGATCGTCTCGAACGGCAGGTGCACACTTTGTCGGAATTGGTCCGGGAGCATGCCGAAGACACGGATCGGCTCGTCCGCATCGTCGGCGAAGATCGCGAGATATTGCGGCGGGAACTCCTCCGCCAGCACCATGCCAAGGTGCGTTTGCGCAAGCATACGCGCGAGCACGAGGCGGGCGTCGAGCTGACCAGTACGTGAATAGAGCCTGCATTATCCGTGAACGCTTCTGCTGCAATCGCGGATTCGCTGCTGCGACAAGCTTGCGTGCGAATGGCTCGCATGCAAGCAGGCGGGCTCGCCTCGTGCCCCCTCGACGTACTGCTTCGAGTACGCCTCGGGTCCTCGAAGCTCCGCGCGCCTGTCTCGCAACGCGACTACGCGATTTCGCTATGAACCGTCACGAATAATGCAGGCTAACCCATCCGTCGAGCTGCGGGAGGTGGTCAAGCGCCACGGCTCCACGCCGGCGGTGGAATCCCTGTCGCTCAGCGTCCGGCACGGCGAGTTCTTTTCCATCCTCGGTCCCAGCGGATCCGGCAAGACCACGACGTTGCGACTCATCGCCGGTTTCGAGCATCCCGATCAGGGCGATATTCTGATCGACGGGCGGTCGGTGCTGGATGTCCCTCCCAATCTCAGGCCTGTCAACCTCGTCTTCCAGCAGTACGCGCTGTTTCCCCATCTGACGGTCTTCGGCAACGTCGCGTTCGGTCTCGAAATGCGCGGTGTCGCCCGCGCGGAAATCCGCTCGCGCGTCGACGCGGCGCTGGGCATGGTGCAGCTGTCGGGCAAGGAGGCGCGTGTGCCGGCGCAGCTGTCCGGCGGCGAGCAGCAGCGTGTGGCGCTGGCCCGGGCGCTCGTCAACCGTCCGGCCGTCGTGCTGCTGGACGAACCGCTCGGCGCGCTGGATCAACAGTTGCGCCAGGAAATGCAGGGGGAGCTGAAAGCGATTCAGGAGCGGGTCGGGCTGACGTTTATCTGCGTCACGCACCATCAGGAAGAGGCGCTCACCATGTCCGACCGGGTCGCTGTCATGGATCGCGGACGCGTGCTTCAGGTCGGCGCGCCGAAGGAGATCTACGGCGCGCCTGCGTCCCTCTTTGTCGCCGAGTTCGTCGGGTTGTCGAACCGCGTGGACGGCCGCATCATCGCCGTGGACGGGACGCGGTGCCGCATCGAGGCGCCGGGACTGCCGGCGATTCAGGCGGATGCGCCGGCGGGAGCGGGACCGGGCAATCCGGTGGCCCTCGTGGTGCGTCCCGAACGGCTGCATCTCTCGCAGCCCTCAGCCTCGAACGGGTTCGACAACGTCGTGCCGGCCCGGGTGGCCAAGACGGTCTATAACGGACATGAAATGCAGTATCAGCTTCACGTCGCCGAGCGGTTGTCCTGGACGGTCCGGGTTCAGAACGACAACGGCGGGCAGAAGCCATTCCTGCCCGGTGATGCCGTCGCCGTCCGCTGGAATTGCGACGACGGCGTGGTGCTCGCGCGGTGACAGGCTCATCCGGCCTCCGGACCGATGCCCGCCGGACTGCCTGGCTGCTTGCCCCGGCGCTGGCGTGGATGGGCCTCTTCTTCGTGCTCCCGCTCATGGTCGTGTTCCTGATCAGTTTCGCCACCCGCAGCGCCTACGGCGGCGTGGAATGGGCCTTCACGCCGGCGAACTACCGCGACCTGGCCGATCCGCTTTATCTGCGGATCTATCTCCGCTCCTGCGTGATGGCGCTGGCGACGACAGGGGTGTGCCTCGTCCTCGGATTTCCGCTGGCCTACCACATGGCGCGCGCGCCGGCGCGCTGGCAGGGCATCTGGCTGGTGCTGGTGCTCATCCCGTTCTGGACGAATTTTCTGGTGCGGACCTACGCCTGGATGAATTTGCTGAGGGCCGACGGGCTGTTGAACACCGCGTTGATCGGCGCGGGCGTCATGCGCGCGCCGGTCGAAATCCTGTATTCCGATCTGGCGGTGCTCATCGGCCTGGTCTACGGCTATCTGCCGTTCATGGTCCTGCCGCTCTATGCGGCCATCGAACGGCTTGATCGCTCACTGCTCGAGGCGGCGCGGGATCTCTACGCGCCGGGCTGGGCGGTCTTCACGCGCGTCATCGTGCCGCTGACGAAACCGGGGATCATTGCCGGATGCCTGCTGGTGTTCATCCCCTCGCTCGGCGCCTACATCACGCCGGATCTGCTGGGCGGCGCGCGGTCCATGATGATCGGCAATTTCATCCAGCATGAATATCTGGTCGTGCGCGACTGGCCGCTGGGCTCGGCCGCCTCGTTCGTCCTGATGGCGATCGTCGTCGCGGGCCTGTGGGGATATCAGCGTGCGGGCGGGGTGCGGGCATGATGCGGGATCCCCGCAAGGCCTGGCTGCGGGCGGCGAGCCTCGGCATCATGATGTTTCTCTATCTGCCGATCGCCGTGCTGGTCGTCTATTCGTTCAATGCGGCGAAGTTGTCGACGGCGTGGCAGGGCTTGTCGCTGCAGTGGTATGCCCTGCTGGCCCGGGATCATGCGCTCCTGGTGGCGTTGCAGAACAGCCTGCTGATCGCCGCGGTCTCAACGGCCATCGCGACGCTGCTCGGCGTCAGCGCCGCCGTCGGAATCGAGCGGCTGCCGTGGCGGCGCCGGACGTGGCTGGACGGCGCGTTCCTGCTTCCCTTGGTGATGCCCGAGGTGATGATGGGGGTGGCGCTCCTCCTGTTTTTTGTGTTGATCAAAATGCCGCTCGGCCTGCTGACCGTGACGATCGGCCATGCGGTGTTCAACGTGCCGGTGGTGACGATGATCGTTCGCGCCCGCCTGCGCAAGCTGGACCCGCATCTGGAAGAGGCGGCGCGGGACCTGGGGGCGACGCCATGGCAGGCGTTCCGCCGGGTGACGCTGCCGCTGGTGCGACCGTCCGTCATCGGCGCCGCGCTGCTGGCCTTTACGGTCTCGCTCGACGATTTTGTCGTGACCTTCTTTACGGCCGGTCCCGGCGCCACGACGCTGCCGTTGAAAGTGTACTCGATGATCAAGACCGGCATCTCGCCGGAGATCAACGCCTTGTCCGCCATGCTCGTCGTCGTTTCAATGGCGCTGGTCGGCCTGTCGTTAGTCATGCAGCGCACCAATGAAAAGTAGGATTTGGTGATCCGGCGAAGTATGGGGTTCAGAATTTCACACTATCACCAAATCACAAAATCGCCCAAGCATGCTTGGCTCGCGGCAGTTCTCTGCGTCGCGAGCCTGCTGGCCTGCCAGCCGGCGCCGGAGGACGGGCGGAAACCCGCGCCCAAGGCCGGCCAGGCCACGCTGTATTATTTCACCTGGTCCGATTACGTGGGGCCGGAATTGCTGGAGGAGTTTGAACGGCAAACCGGCGCGAAGGTCGTCGTCGATACGTTCAGCAGCAACGAAGAGCTGCTGGCCAAATTGCAAAGCGGGGCGTCCGGCTACGATGTGATCGTGCCCTCGGATTTCATGGTCGCGGTCATGATGAAGCAGGGATTGCTGGCGGAATTGGACCCGGCCAAAATTCCGAACGCGCAGCAGCTGGTCGGGGCGCTCGCGACGCTTCCCGTCGACCCGGAGCACAGGTTTTCGGTGCCGTATCTGTGGGGCACGGTCGGCATCGGCTACGATTCGAGCGTGATCCCGACGCCGCCGGACAGCTGGGCGGTGCTGTGGGACAAACGGTATGAGGGGAAGATCAGCATGCTGAACGACCAGCGGGAAGTCTTCGGCGCGGTGCTGCGCTTGATGGGCCAGTCCATGAACTCGCGCGACCCGGCGGTCATTGAGGCGGCCAAGGCCAGGCTGCTGGAGCAGAAACCGCTGGTCAAGACCTATACCAGCGACCATTTCGATCAGCTGCTCGCATCGGGCGAAGTCGTTCTGGCGCATGGATGGGGCGGCCCGGTCGCGCGGGCCATGGCCCTGAAGCCGTCCATCAAATACATCGTGCCGAAGGAGGGAGCCACCATTTGGGCCGATTGTCTCGTGATTCCCCGAACCTCCCGGAACAAGGAACTGGCGATGCAGTTCATCAATTACTTGATGGACCGCGACGTGGCCGCCCGCACGAGCGAGCGGTTGTTGTTCGCGTCGGCCAGCCGCGGGGCCATGGCGCTGGTGGCGGCCGGCGTGCAGAACAATCCGGCGGTCTATCCCGACGAGGCTGCGTTGGGGCATCTCGAATGGATGCTGGATGTCGGTGATGCGCTCCGGTCATATGACCGGGGGTGGACGGAGCTCAAGATGAAATAGCGGTCGTAAGTTGGGCAATGGATAGCCGAGCAAACGCATAAATATTCCCAAAGGTAAGAATTCACGATATAATGCAAGATGTTAGAGGGACTGCGAATGAATAAGAAGTTGCCTATACACCTGCTGATGGTGGGCGCGGCGGTGCTGGCCGGCCTCTGGGGAGCGGAATTCGCCTGGCCGGCGACAGCCGTTGAGAAGGCGAGCATGGCGCAGAAGCCCTCGCCTATAGCGATGCGCCTCAGCCAGGACGAGGCCATCGCGCTGTTTCTCCGCCAGAACTTCGACCTGCTCATCACAAAATTTGGGATCGACCATGCCAAGGGCCAGCAGATCACCGCGCGACTGTTTCCCAACCCGGTGTTGTCGGTCAGCACGCTGAGCGCGTACACGCAGGGCTGCAATGCGAACAAGTGCGGCGCGGTCTTCCCGCAGATCCAGCAGCTCTTCGAGATGGCCGGCAAGCGCGGCTATCGCATGGAGAGCGCCGGGTTCGGGGCTCGGTCGGCCGAAGCGAGTTTCGAGGATGCCATTCGCCAGCTCACGTTTACGGTCAAGGATGCCTATTACCGGGTTCAGCTGGCCCAGCGCCGGCTGGCGCTGGCGGAGGAAAACCGGGACCGGTTTTCCCGCATTCTGGAAGTCAACACGATCCGGTTCAAGAAGGGCTATATCGCCGAGGTGGACCTGATCCGCATCCGCCTGCAGGTCGTGGATTTCCAATCCCAGATCATCCAGGCGATCCAGGACGGCAACCAGGCCCGGGCGGATCTTCGCGTGCTGCTCGGCCTCTCTCCGAGCGTGGAGGTGTTGCTCACGACGGAACTGGACTATCATCTGGTCGAGCCGGATATCGTTGCGTTGCGACGGCTGGCGCTCGATACGCGGCCGGATATCCGGATGAAGCGGCTGACGCAGTCACAGCGAATGGCCGATCTCCGGCTGGCGAAAGCCTACCGGATTCCGGACATCACAGCCGGAGCCGGCATTTCGCTGCAGGGTCCGCAAGGGCCCGATAACCAGCAGCAAGTCGGGCTCAGCCTGGGGGTTCCGCTGCCGCTGTTCAACCGGAACCAGGGCGGCATCGCGCAGGCGGAAGTGTCCATCCAGGTTGCGGAAACCGATCTTCAGAAAGCCGTTGTGCAAGTTGAAAACGACGTTGAAATTGCCTACCGGAACCTGCTGGAAAGCCGTCGCCTCGTGGAAACGTATCGGGGCGGGGTCCTGGAGGATGCGCGGTTGACCCTGACGATCGTTGAAAAAGCCTACGAGCGAGGCGGGGCCACGATCATCGATCTGCTCGACGCGGCCAGGACCTCCCGCACCATTCAACAGAATTACATCGAAACCCTCTTCAACTATCAACGCAACCTGTTCCTGCTCGAAAACGCCGTCGGCCGGGAGATTTCTTCGTGATCAAGGTTCAGGTTGAGGTTCAGGCTAAGGGAACACGAATCTCCGGGGAGGCACGGAGCCTGCTGTTCACGACCTCAGGCTTAACCTTAGCCTTAACCTTAACCTTCCTGGGGCTCTCTGCCTGTGACCGGACTGAGCAGCCGCCGGCGTCGAATGCCGCGACGCCCAAAGTGCAGTCCCCGCCGGCCGGATCGACAGATATTCAAAGCCGGATCGACACGATGGTGGTGGAATACAGTTCCGTGAAGGCAGCGCTGACCCTGGCCGGGCGGGTCACCTATGGCGAGGACCGATTTTCGAAAATCTCGTCGCCCCTGCAGGGCCGCGTGGTCGAAGTACGTGCCAAGCTGGGTGATCGCGTGAAAGCCGGTGACATCCTGCTCGTCATCGACAGCCCGGATATTTCTTCCGCCTATTCCGAATTTGTCAAGGAGGCCTCTGATCTCGAATATGCGACGCGCGCCTACGAGTTGGCCAAGGATCTCTACGAGAACAAGGCCCTGCCGCAGAAGGATCTCAAGCAGGCCGAGAACGACCGGATCAAGGCGCAAGCCGAATTCCGCCGGTCCAAGGAACGGTTGCTGTCCCTGCGCGTGCCGGCGGGCGAACTGGACAAGCCTCTCGCCGAGCAGAAAATCACCTCGCGATTCGACATGAAGAGTCCGCTGACCGGGACGGTGGTGGAGCGGAACATCACGCCAGGGCAATCCGTCAGCGGCGATCCCACCCAGGTGCTGTTTACCGTGGCCGATCTGGACAGGCTGCAGGTGGTGGCCGACCTCTACGAGCGGGACCTCGATCTGGTCAAGGTCGGACAGGTGGCCGCCGTGACCGTGGAGGCCTATCCGGGAGTGTCATTCCCCGCCGTGCTGTCCGCCATTGGGGACGTCGTGGATCCCAATAGCAGGACGATCAAGGTCAGGGCCATGGTGGACAATGAAGCCCATAAGCTCAAGCCCGAAATGTTCGCGCGCCTCAACATCGACGTCGGCGACACCAGCCAATTCATCGCCGTGCCACGCGAAGCCGTGCTGGAGGTGGACGGGAAAGAGTTCGTCTATGTGGTGCAGGCCGGCGACCGGTATGTCAGGCGGCCGATCAAAACGGCGACCGCGTCGAATGACCAGGTTCGCATCCTGGACGGGCTGACGCCCGGCGAGCGGGTCGTGACGAAGGGGGCCGTGCTGATCAAAGGCCAGGAAGCCAAGGCGCCGGGCGCATGAGCGTGGCACGGCTCCTCCACGGTTCGGTCGTTTCCTCCCTCGCATGATTCCAAGAATCGTCGAGTTCGCCCTCGAGCAGCGGTTCTTCGTGTGCGCGCTCGGGTTGTTGATGATGCTCGGCGGCCTCTACGCGTTCCATACGCTTGACGTCGTCGCCTATCCCGATCCGTCTCCACCGATGATCGAGGTGATTACCCAGCACCCGGGGATCTCGGCGGAGGAAATCGAGCGGCAGATCACCATCCCCGCCGAAGTCATGCTGAACGGAATGCCGGGACTCCGGGAGATCCGATCCCTGTCCATCTTTGGTCTGAGCGACATCAAGGTCTATTTCGATTTCAATACCAGCTACTTTGTCGATCGCCAGGAAGTCCTGAACCGCTTGCAAATGGTGGATTTTCCGGCCGACGTGCGGCCGACCCTGTCTCCCTGGTGGGCCATCGCCGAAATTTTTCGCTATGAGCTGACCGCAGAGGCCGACTCGTTGACCGATTTGAAGACGATCCAAGATTGGGATCTCAGGCGTGAGTTCAAGCGGCTGGCGGGAATTATTGACGTCACCGCATTCGGTGGAACGACCAAAGAGTATCACGTCGAGGTCGATCCCGGCGCCCTGTTCAGCTACGGCGTGTCACTGCAACAGGTCCAGGATGCGCTGGCCAAGAGCAACGCCAACGTCGGCGGGAATTATCTGACGATCGGTGCGCAGAGCCACAATGTCCGCGGCCTGGGGTTGATCGAGAATCTCCGGGACATCGAAAACATCATGGTCGCGGAGAAGAACGGCACGCCCGTGTTCATCCGGAATCTCGGCAAGGTTAACGTCGGCCACCGCATCCGGCTCGGGAAGGTTGGCATCGACGACCGGGACGACGTGGTCGAGGGCGTGGTGCTCCTGCAACGCGGCTACAAGGCCAAACGGGCTTTGGAGGAGGTCCATCATAAGATCGAGGAACTGAATAGCTGGAAATTGCCCAAGGGCGTCCAAGTCAAGACGTTTTATGACCGGACCGTGCTGATTCAGACCACGATTGAAACGGTGCTGGACATTCTGCTCAGCGGTATTGTGCTGGTATTCGTCATTTTATATCTCTTCCTCGGCCATTTCCGGACGGCCGTGATTGTGACGTTGACGGTACCGATGGCCCTGCTGTTCACGTTCGGGATGATGGCGCTGGCCGGGGAATCGGCCAACCTGATCTCGCTCGGGGCCGTGGATTTCGGCATTATTGTGGACTCTACGCTGATCATGGTGGAGAGCATTTTCTATCACCTGGCGCACAGGCGGGGGCCGGGGCTCACCGTCCCGATGCACATCATGCGGGCCGCGCGGGAAGTGGGGCGGCCGATTTTCTTCTCGACAACCATCATCGTCGTGGCGTTCATTCCGCTCTTTACGATGACCGGCGTGCCGGGCAGGATTTTTGCTCCGATGTCCATCACCTACGGCCTGGCCCTCCTCGGCGCGTTGCTCATGGCGTTTACACTGGCGCCGGCCCTGTGTTCATTGTTGCTTATCGATACGGTGCATGAGCACGATACCCGGTTGGTTTCCGTCCTGCGTGCGGCCTATCTGTACGCGCTGAAATGGGGGCTCAAGCATGAATTCCTGGTGGTCGGGGCTGCAATCGGCCTGTTCGTTGTGATGCTGGTGGTCGTCCCGTTTCTGGGCGGCGAATTCATGCCGGCCCTGGAAGAGGGCAATCTCTGGGTCCGGGCGACCATGCCGGTGGATATTTCCTTCGAGCAGGCCGACCGGCTCGCAGCTGAGGTGCGCGGGATTTTCCGGCAATATCCCGAAACGGTCAGCGTGGTCTCGCAATTGGGCCGGCCCGACGACGGCACCGATCCGACCAGTTTTTTTAATGCCGAGTTTCTGGTGACTCTCAAGCCGATGAAGGAATGGCGGCCGGAGGTGAAGTCGAAGGAGGTGCTGATCGAGGAAATCGAACGGCGTCTTTCGGCCATTCCCGGTGTGGCGTTCAATTTTTCGCAGGTGATCCAGGATAACGTGCAGGAGGCGATGTCGGGTGTCAAAGGCGAAAACTCCATCAAGCTGTTTGGCCCCGATCTGAAAGTGCTGGAACAAAAAGCGGGCGAGATCGAAGCGGTCATGAAACAGGTGCCGGGGGTGAGAGACCTGGGCATCTTTCGACTGCTGGGTCAGCCGAATCTGCTCATTCAGGTGGATCGAAGTGCCTGTGCGCGGTATGGTCTGCTGGTCGGGGACGTGAACGCGGTGATACAAGCGGCCATCGGTGGCCGGGCGGTCACGCAGGTCTTCGAGGGCGAGCGCCGCTTCGACCTCGTTGTCCGGTTTTTGCCCGAGTACCGTCGGGATGTGGAAACCATCGGAAATATCCAGGTCACCACGCCGGATGGCGCCAGGATTCCGCTCAAGCAGTTGGCGAGCATTTCGACGCAAACCGGCGCGTTCATCATTTATCGCGAGAATAACGAGCGGTATATCCCGATCAAATTCAGCGTGCGCGGTCGCGATCTTGAAAGCACGGTGCGTGACGCGCAAGCGCGGCTTGCCAAGCAGGTGCAATTGCCGGAACGGTATCGCACGGACTGGGCCGGCCAGTACGAACAGTTGCGGGAGGAGCAGCAGCGTCTGGCCATTGTCGTGCCCATTACCCTTGTAATCATCCTGTTTCTTTTGTATATGACGTTCAACTCATTCCGGGATGCCTTCCTCGTGCTGGCGACCGTGCCCTTTGCCCTGATCGGCGGGGTGCTATCCCTGGTGGCGACCGGGACGCACTTCAGTATTTCGGCTGCGGTCGGCATGATTTCCACGCTGGGCGTGGCGATTCTTGGCGGCGTGCTGCTCATTTCGCGCATCAGCGATCTCCTGGAGTCCGGGCTGCCGCTCAGGGAAGCGATTCTGACGGGGGCGGATGTCCAGATGAGACCGATATTGATGGCGACTCTTGCGGCCGCGATCGGCTTATTGCCGGCCGCGATCGCGACAGGCATAGGCTCTCAGGCCCAGCAGCCCCTGGCCCGCGTCGTGGTCGGGGGCATGCTTACGTCCGCGGTGCTCATTCTGCTCGTCCTGCCAGTCCTGTACCAACTCGTCCATCGTGTGACGAAACGAACGCATAAAGAGGGAACAGAGGGGAAATAGCATGAAGTTGCAGGGTTCATCTCACATGATGGTGGCAGCGGTCTTGATCTCGGCTGGAGTCTGTTGGGGCGTCGACGCAACATCGACGTGTGCCAACGACCGTGCGGGTTTCGTATGGCTGGCGCAGGGCCCGGATGCCGGAGAGGCTCCCTATGGGTACGGCATGCCCCCCAAGCCGCAGGATGCGCCGGACACTTCCATCCCGCCGTCGAACAAACCGCTCGGGCCGGAAGAGCTCAAGCGGGCGGAGGCGTTACTGCCATTACTGGAGGGCAAGCAGGAGTTCTGGGCCATCGGCGAGTTCGTTCATTTGGGAAAACCGGCCGTGCCGGTGCTGGTGAAAGCTTTGACGATGCCCAGTCCGCGGATCCGGTACAACGCCATCGAGACGCTGTCGCTGGTCAAGGACCCGAGCGCCGTGCCGGCATTGATTCAGACGGCGAAGGATCCGAACGAGCTGTCCCGCATTCGCGAGCATGCCTTGCGGGTGGCCGTCCGGCTGGATGCGGCACAGACGCCGCCCGCGATCGAGGTCATGGCCAAGGACCAGGAATCCGCCGTTCGCAAGGTGGCTGCGTTCGAAGCCCGGTACGTGCGCCAGAAGGCCGTGGTGCCGGTGCTGATCGGCTTGATAGCGGACGAGGAACGGTTCGTGGCGACGACGGCCATCCAGTCTCTTTGGATCCTGACCAGCCATGAGAGCGAGATGCATGACTGGGACACGTCCACCAGGCAGGATCGGGAGGAGTGGACCAGGGAGTGGCTCGAATGGTGGAATGCGGACCGCGAGACCTTCCAGTTTCCCGGGCCGCGCCAGCCGAGGAAGCCGCTTCCAAAGGACTGAGTAACGAGGGCTGAGAACTGAGAGGTAGAAGCTGAAGAGCCCCAAGCCTCGGCACTCGGCCCTCAGTCCTGGCGCGATTGCGAGGCCGGCGGGGGCTGTGTTATAAAATTGTCACCATGACGCTCCTGCCGATCGCAAAACTTGGCAATCCAATGCTGCGACAGATCGCAGCGCCGGTTCATCCGGACGACATTGCGAGCCCGGCGTTCCAGCAATTCATCGACGATATGTTCTACACCATGGTCGAGACCCACGGGATCGGATTGGCCGCGCCGCAGGTATCCCGCTCGCAGCAGATCATTGTCATGGAATGTTCCGGCGAGGAGGGATTTCCGAGAACGGTCCTGATCAACCCCGAGATCGTATTCTATGGGCCCCGTCAGGAGGAGAGCTGGGAAGGCTGTCTCAGCGTGGACGGACTGCGGGGCAAGGTGACCCGGCCCTCCATGGTGCGCGCGCGCGGGCTGGACCGTCATGGGCAGCAGCTGGATATCGAAGCCACGGGCCTGTACGCCGTGTGCATTCAGCACGAGATGGATCACCTGATCGGCAAGTTGTTTCTGGATCGCATGACCGATATGTCCACCCTGACCCAGCTGGATGAGTTCGAGCGTTTCTGGAAAGAGGACCATGCGGCGGTCATTTAGTAATGAGTGATGGGTACAAAGTGATGAGGGGCCGGTTCAGAACTCATCACTCATCACGCGTAACCCATAAGTTCTTGTGAAAGCTCTTCTCCGCGTTCTTCAATATCTCCGTCCATACCGTCTGCTTGTTCTGGCCACGCTCGCGAGCGCGATTGCCGCGACGGCCATGGACCTCCTGCCGCCGTGGCTGATCAAAATCGTCATCGACGATGTCATCCAGGCACACCGGCCCGAACTGCTCGGGTGGGCCGTGGCCGGCCTGGTCGGCGTCTACGCGCTGAGAAACAGCTTTGCCTCCCTGCGCATCCGTCTCAATAACACCCTCGAGCAACGCGTGGTGTGCGACCTCCGGAATCAGGTCTTCGCGGCGCTGCAACGCCTGTCGATCAGTTACTTCGAGAATCGTTCCTCGGGCGAGATCATGTCGCGGGTGACCAACGATACCGAGCACATGGAGCGTATTTTCGTGGACGGGCTGGAGGGGATGCTGACGGCCGGCCTGACGCTGGCCGGGATCACGACGATGCTGTTCATGCTCAACTGGAAGCTGGCGGTCCTGTCGCTCCTGCCGATTCCGATTTTGATCATCTCTGCGAGCCTGTTTACGAAGCGCGTGCATCATTACTATCACGACGTCCGGCGGCATGCGGCTGAATTGAACGCCTATCTCCACGATGCGCTCTCGGGCATCCGCGAAACGATGGGATTCAACCGGCAGGCCTACGAACAGGACCGGTTCGACACCCGCAGCCGTCGCTACAGCGAGAGCAACCTCGACGTCATGCGCCTCTGGTCGCTCTATTCGCCCGGCATGATGTTCATCGGCAGCCTCGGGACGGTGTTGATCCTGTGGTATGGCGCCGGCGAGGTGGCGCGGGGGAATCTGACGATCGGCGAGCTGGTGATGTTCCTGTCGTACCTGGCGCTGTTCTACGTGCCGGTGAACCAGATCCATTCGGTGAACCATATGCTCCAGCACGCGCTGGCCGGCAGCGAGCGGGTGTTCGAGATCCTCGATGCCACATCGGACGTGCAGGACCGGCCCGGTGCCGCCGTGCCGGCCGGGCGGTTGGGCGGCGCCGTGCGGTTTGAAGAGGTGTCGTTCGGCTACCGGCCGGACGTGCCGGTTCTTCACGGACTGACGCTGGACGTCAAACCGGGCGAACGCATCGCGTTGGTCGGACCCAGCGGGGCCGGCAAGAGCACGATGCTCAAGCTGCTGATGCGGTTCTACGACGTGCGGGGCGGGGCGATCCTCCTTGACGGCCACGACCTCCGCGATATGCCGCTGGCTTTTCTGCGGACCCAGATCGGCTTCGTGCAGCAGGAGCCGTTCCTGTTCAACGGAACCGTCAGAGAGAACATCGTCTACGGGGATCTCGGCGCCGATCAGGCCGGCCTCGAGGAGGCGGCTCGCGCGGCGCGGGCCCATGAGTTCATCTACGAGTTGCCGGACGGGTACGACACCTGGATCGGCGAGCGGGGCGTGAAGCTGTCGGTCGGACAGAAGCAGCGGGTCTCCATCGCGCGCGTCCTGCTGAAGAATCCTCCGCTGGTCGTCTTCGACGAAGCCACCTCGAACATCGATACCGAAACCGAGGTCAAGATCCGTGAAGCGCTCGACAACCTGACCAGGGGCCGCACCACCTTTATCATTGCGCATCGCCTGTCCACGCTGCACAATGTGGACCGGATCGTCGTCGTGGACCACGGCCGGATCGTGGAACAGGGAGCCCACCGGGAATTGCTGATCGGGGGCGGGCTGTACGCCGGTCTCTATGAAGCCCAGTTTCAGTCGTAGCAGCCGCTTCGCGTTCTGAACGGACAGGCGATCCTATGATCTGGATCCGACAAGCCGCGCCGGCTGTGTTGCGGGGGCTCGTAATCGGCCTCGTGGTGACGCTGGCGTCCTTCCTGAACGTGCTTGAGGGGATCGAACGCTGGGGGCTCAACGTCTTGTTCGAGGCGCGTGGCCCCGAGCCTCCGAACACGCCGATCACGATCGTCTCGATCGGCGAGGACTCCTTCGACGAACTGAACCTCGCCTGGCCGTTCCCCCGCGCGCTGCACGCGCAGCTCCTGGATGTCATCAGCAAGGGGCATCCGGCGGTCGTGGGGTTCGACGTGGTGTTTGCCGAGCCGTCGTCGCGGGGGCCTGCCGATGACCGGATGTTCGCCGACGCCATCGGGCGGGCGGGGAACGTGGTTCTGGCGGCCGCCATGACGGTGGTGCAGGAAGCCACGTACATCAAGGAAGACCTCAACCCTCCCATCAAGACCCTCCGTGAGCGTGCCGCTGGGTTCGGTCCCGTCAACTTTCTCATTGACGACGACGCGTTCGTCCGGAGCGTCCGCCTGAGCCGCCGTTATCAGGATGCCGACCTGCATGGTTTCGATCTGGCGATCGCTCGCGCGGCGGTGAAAGCGGGTTTCGCGGGCGCGCCCGGCGAGCCGGCCGAGTTTTTGATCAACTACCGGGGCGGCGCCAGGTCGTTTCCCACCGTGCCGTACTATCGTGTGCTGAACGGCGAAGTGCCGCCGGAGACATTCGCGGGGCAGATCGTGCTGGTGGGTGCGACGAGCCCCGTGTTGCACGATGTGTTTCCGACGCCGTTCGAGCCGCAGGGGAATATGCCCGGCGTGGAGATTCACGCCAACGCGCTGGAAACACTCTTCCAGGGCATCCCCATCCGGCGGTGCCCGTGGACGGTCACCGTGGCGCTGATTATCGCAGGCAGTCTGGCGGCAGTGGTGGTGACGAACCGCTTCCGGCCGCTGCAGGCACTGGGGGCGGTCGTGATCCTCGGCGCGGGATACCTCGCAACGGCGTTCGTCCTGTTCGTGTGGGGCAGGGTATGGCTGGATACCGCCACGATTCCCCTCGGGCTCGGGCTTGGGTATGGGGCCACGGTGCTGGAAAACTTCATCCGGGAGCAACGCGAGAAGCGACGCCTCGCCCGCTTTTTCTCGCCCAAGGTGCTGGAAGAGATCATCCGGCATCGAAACGATCAGGCGCTGGGCACCGCGCGCAAGCGGATCACCGTGCTGTTTTCCGATATCCGGGGATTCACCACCCTCTCGGAGAAACTGCAACCCGAGCAGGTGGTCGAAATTCTCAAGGAGTATCTGACGGAGCTGACTGAAGTCGTCTTCCGTCACGGCGGCACGGTTGACAAATACGTAGGCGACTGTATTATGGCGCTCTACAACGTTCCGTTCGAGCAGCCGGACCACGCGGCGGAGGCGGTGCGCACCGCCCTGGATTTCCAGAAAACGACACACGAGATTTCGGAACGCTGGAAGGCCAAGCTGGGGGTGGAGATCAAAAACGGTGTCGGGATCAACACCGGCGAGGCGGTGGTCGGCACGATGGGCTCCGAGCAACGGTTGGAGTATACGGCCATCGGCGACACGGTCAACCTGGCGGCCCGGCTCGAGAGCATCACGAAGGAGTTCCGGAGCCCGGTGATCATCAGCGAGACCACGTACCAGGAGGTCCGGAGCAAATTCCGGACGAGGCCGCTTGGCGAAGTCACGGTCAAGGGGAAGGCCATTCCGGTTAAAATCTATGCCGTCGTGGAAGTCGTGGAGGGAGAGGTCCGGGGACAGGTCCGCGTGTTGGTCGAAGGCGCCGTCACGATCACCGACGGCGAGATCACCGTCCAGGCGTCCCTCGCTGATCTGGGTGTGGGCGGCGTGGCGGTGAGCAATCTTCCCAGAAAGTTCGACATCGGGCGGATCGTGCAACTCCGCCTCGATCTGCCGCAAGCGGCCGCGCCCGTCAATGTTGACGGGAAAGTCACGTGGAGCGTGGAAGATAAAGCCGGATTGGTCTTTCTGAATTTGAAGCCGGACGATCGAGCGGTGGTCGAAGAATTTATCGGCCGTCCGGCGGCGTCCCAGGAATCAACCACGGAATAAACTAGGGAGGATTGCAATGCGTGAGCTTATCTTGCTGGTGTGCGTGCTGTTTACCGGGGTGACGGCTGTTCAGGCTGCCACGCCCTCCAAAGAGAAGGAGGCCGCCGCGTCGGCCGTTTCGGGAACGCACGCGCAGGCTGCGGGAGCGACCGCCGCGCAGGCCGGACGGTTCCAGCTCGTCGTCGTGCCCGGCCACACGGGGAGTCCGTTTATCATTGATACGGGGACCGGCTGTGTCTGGCACCAGGTGCAGAACGAGCAAACCAAGCGCACCACGTTCGTCGAAGTGGACGTGGAGAATCTGCACTGGAGCTGGGGCAGCGGAGCCCAGAGCATGTTGGCGTCGCGGGTGGATGGGTCCAACCTGACGGATGAACAGAAGCGCGTTCTCAAGGAGAGCCTCCAGAAAACGGGGTGCGGAGTGTCGAATGTCGTCCTGACGCCGGGGCCTTCGCCGGCGGCAGGGCAGACGCCGGCTCCCAAGGCTCCGTAGCCGGTAAAGCACGGCTTGGAGTATTTTCTTGAACGCACTGATATTCCTGACGATTAACCATTTGCATAGGATTGCTTTCCGAGTGTGCAAGGAAGCAGGGACTGCTGATGCCTTGCCCGTTTTTTGAGTTTGACAGCGCTATAAGTAGTTGATACAGTTCGGGCTGTTCAAGACGCAGTTGATTCAATTCTGTGCTCATGCGTATCGGTAAGGCGGGCCGATGCGCGGTAGTTCACGCGAGGCCACATCATGAAGTGGCTGGTCCAGCCGACCCGCGCTCGAAAACTCGTCACACTGCTGCTGCTGTTGAGCCTGTGGCCGAGTCTTGTCCTAGCCCTGCCGCTTCAGGAAGCCGGCGTTGTCACCACACTGTCCGGCAAAGCCTCAGTAACCCGTGTCAGCATCCCGCAGGCGCTCCCTCTTCAATTTAAAGATTTAGTCTACCTCGGCGACCGGATCAACACCGCTGAAAATTCCATCGTGCGGCTGCTCCTGGGCGGCAAGGCGCTCGTCACCGTGCGTGAGCTCTCCGTGTTTTCCATCACGGAAGAGGCCAATAAGTCCACCGTCAATCTGATGAACGGCAAGTTGTCGCTGGCGGTGGCGCGGAAGCTCATGCAAGCGGGCGAGTCTGTCGAAGTCCGGACGCCCAACGCGATCGCCGCGGTGCGCGGCACGGTTCTCGTTGCCGAAGTCGAGCCGGCCCTCACCGCGCAGCTCGGGGGCGGACCGGTGGCGATGACGTCCAAGTTCACGGTGATCAAGGGCGTGGTGACGGTCGCCAC
>MHEU01000074.1:21350-21564 GCA_001805245.1 Nitrospirae bacterium RIFCSPLOWO2_02_FULL_62_14
AGCAGATCACCGAGAGCGACAGTAATACCAAGAAACGGGTCGGCAAGGTCGAGCAGGCGAAGGCGCTCGCCTTGGCCAAGGTATTGGTGCCGGAATCGTTGCCCTCCGAACAAAAGGAAAAAGTTCAGGAAGAAAAGAAGAAGGAAAAGGGCGCGGAGAAAGAAGCCCAGCAGCAAGAGCAGGCGTCGAGCGGCGAATCCGGGTCCTCGTCGTC
>MHEU01000074.1:21651-28595 GCA_001805245.1 Nitrospirae bacterium RIFCSPLOWO2_02_FULL_62_14
AGCCCTCGCGTCTGCATCTTCGCCTGTCACGCAAGGTGGTGGCGGCGGTTCGAGCGGCGGTACGGGCACAACCATCACGACCGTGACCACAGGAGGAACAGGTGGAACGGGAGGTTCGGTAAGCAGCACGCCTGTCGTCTCGACAGTCCAGGATCCCAGCGGTGGAGCTTCCGGGGGCGGAGGAGGCGTGTTGGAGGAATTTGTCGCGCCTCCGCCGCCCCCTCCTCCTCCGCCTCCTCCGCCACCTCCGCCGCCTCCACCTCCTCCTCCGAGCATTGGGTCGGGGGTGGGCAACCCGCCGCTGGCCATCATTGATCCCAGCGCCTTTACGCAGACGGTCCCGCTCGCTCGGCATCAGGCCGGAGCGACGACGCAGATTCTTGCGCCGGATCCCATGATCTTCACTCCCTCGAACCCGCTGCTCCTGACGGATCTGACGACAAGTCCCGGTACGGTCCTTGATGCCACGTCGGTGAGCGGGACGCCGGTGGTTCTCCCCGGCGGCCTTGGACTGCTGGATACAAACATTACGGTTTCCGGCACCCCGGTCTTTTTAGTCGGCGGCGAAGCGACGATCGGCGGTAGCGCGCTGGTGCTCGAAACCAGTTCCATCACCGGGGCTGGCACGGTGTTGGATATTACGGGAGGCGGCAGCCTGACCAGCACCTCAGCGGCGCCGCTGATTTACACGGAGGCGTCCACCCTCTCGGCCTCCACCCTCGTCAGCATCGGAGCGGGCGGCACGCTGGCTCTCAATGGGCCGCTCCTGACGCAAGTCGGCGGAACCGTCACCATCGGGACGCTGGTGGATGTCGCCGCCGGGGGCACGCTCGATCTTCAAGCCGACGTGGCCATTGCCGGGCCGGGCAACGTCGTCAATGCAGGCACGATTACGAAGTCGGCGGGAAGCGGCACGGCGACAATTGATCCGACCTTCAACAACAGCGGCCTGGTAGAGGTGCAGAGCAGCACGCTGACGTTGAGCGGCGATGTGACCAACAACGGCACGTTGCGGGTGTTGGACGGTGGCACACTAACGGTCAGTACCAACCTCACCAACTTTTTCAATAATGACTTCTGGGTCCTCTCTGGCGGCAATTACGAGGTGCTGGCGGGAGGCGGGACCGCCACGATGCGGGTGCCGGAGACGATTGAATGGAACGAAGCCACGATCCTGCTTGATGGTGCAGGCTCACAGTTACTCGTCCATTCGACCGGGCTCGATGCATTGGCTACCTTCACGGAGAATAGGCCCACTGGCAGCTTCACGATCCAGAACGGTGCGATTTTTGCAGCCGGCAATCAAATTGACAACCAAGGCTTCGTAGTAGTTGGAGCGGGGAGTACGATGAGCCTCCTCCAGGGCGGCACACATACCGGCAGTTTCTCGGTCGCGGCTAGCGGGATGCTGCTCTTGGAATGCAACTGCGATGGGGGGACCCATAATTTTAATGCTGGCTCCAGCGTGGTCGGGGCTGGGGATGTCGTTATGGGAGCCGACGGTGTGACGTTTAATGTTGGCACCTACAACATCACTGGCAGCACGACGGTAAGTAACAATTCGACCGTGACGTTTAATCCAGCGGCAACCTTGGCCAACCTAGGCGCACTAACGATTGATGGTGGAACGCTTGTTCTGAACAGCGGAAGCAGTCCGACGGCCTATTCCTTGAACTTCTCCGGAGGAGCCTTAGCCGGTTCAAATACCCTGACGGTGACGGGGCTGACCACCTGGACGGGCGGGGTGATGGCAGGGACGGGGACGACGGAGGCCCAGGGCGGGTTGGTGCTTAGCGGCGATGTGACACTCAATCGGACGTTGAATCTCTCAGGGACCAGCGACATCCAGGGTGACTTCACGATTGCCGGAACCGGCACGTTGAGCAATGCCGGCACTCTCACTAAGTCGTCCGGCACCGGCACGGCCACGATCGATCCGGTCTTCAATAATGCTGGAATCGTGGATGTGCAGAGCGGCGTCTTGGCGCTCACGGGTGGCGGAATGCACAATGGGACGTTCTCCGGTACTGGCTCCCTTGATCTCTCCGGCGGACACACATTGAGTAGCGGCTCGGAGGTGACGATCTCCAATGTGGTCTTCAGCGGCGGCACCACCACGATTGACGGCATCTACAACCTCACGGGCAGCAGTACGACGGTGAACGGCGGGGCGGTGACGTTTAATCCAGCGGCCACTCTCACGAACCTAGGCGCGCTCACGGTGAATAGCGGCACGCTGACGTTAAACAGCGGCGAGGCGGTCACGGTCCCAACGCTAGCCATAAGCGCTGTCGCGGCGACGACGACGGTGGCAGGGACAGACACGCTGACCTTGGCCGGCGCGATGACGAAGCAAGGCGCGAACATCGCATTCTTCAGTCTGCCGTTCAACAACAGCGGCACCGTGGACGTGCAGGCCGGGACGCTGACGTTGGCGGGCGGCGGTCTGCACACAGGGAGTTTCAGTAACGCGGGCACACTGGAATTTGGCGGTGGAGGGCATGTGGCGAGCGGCGTGATCAGCGGCGCCGGGATGGTGAAAGTAAGCACCGGCTTCGTCGACCTCTCCGGCGTGAATACCTATACCGGCGCCACGAAGATTGATGGAGGCGCGCTTATTGTGCTGAACGCGAGCGCCTTGGGGAGCACAGCGGGCGGCACGACGGTGGCCAGCGGGGCGACACTAGAATTCAATAACGGGGTTGCGGTCGGGGCCGAGCCGGTGACGATCAACGGCACGGGTGTCGCCAGCCTCGGAGCCTTGAGTGGTGCCTCAGGCGGGGGCTCCTTAGCCGGGAATATTACACTTGCCTCCAATAGCGCCGTCGGCAGCGCGGGGGCCGACACCCTTACCCTCAGCGGCGTCATCAGCGGGGGATTTACGCTGACGAAGGTCGGGACCGGTATCGTGGTCCTGAGCGGCGGCAACACCTACACGGGCACGACGACGATCAATGCCGGCACGTTGCGGGTGGCGAACCCGAATGGCTTGGGCAGCACAGCGGCCGGCACCACTGTGAACAATGCAACGACTCTTGAGATCGCCAATGTGGCGGTGGGGGCGGAAGCGGTGACGTTGAACGGTGGGATCCTCAGCGGCACGGGTACGGCCTCTCTGAGCGGATCAGTGACGTTGGGAGCCGCCAGTACTGTCAGCACGCCTGGGGCGTCGGACGCCTTGACGCTCAGCGGGACTGTAAGCGCACCCTTTGTGCTCACCAAAGCGGGCCCAGGCACCGCGACCATTTCCTCGATTTTTGGCAACACCGCTGGCGTCAGCGTGAACACCGGGACCCTAGTGCTGGCGGGCGGCGGGACGCATTCGGGTACCTTCACCTCGCTCGCGAGCGGCACGATTCTCTTTACGGGCGGCAGTCACACGCTCAACACCGGGGCGACGTTTACGGGGGCGGGGGCGAATCGGATTACGGGCGGGTCGGTGACGTTGGCGGGGACGATCACGGCGCCGAACCTGGAGTTGGCGGGCGGGACCTGGGCCGGCAACGGTACCACGGGCACGCTGGCGGCCACGTCGGTGCTGCGGTGGACGGGCGGCAACATGATCGGCGATGCGTTCAACGGCGGCACCACGATTGTGGCGGCGGGGGCGGAGCTGCAGATCAGTGGGCCGACGAGCCGGACGATGGCCACCTATCAGTTGACCAACAACGGGACGGTGCGGTGGATCGATGGGCCGGTGACCTTTAATTTTGGCGGCGTCATTCATAACCAGGCGGGCGGGTTGATCGAGGTGCAGGACGGAGCGCAGGGGCTCGGGGGCTGTTGCAACAATGGAATCAGGAACAACGCGGGTACGCTGCGCAAGGCGGGCGGCGTCGGCACGGCCACCCTGGGCATGCAGGTGGACAACAGCAGCCTGGTGGAGGTCCAAAGCGGCACCCTCGTATTCTCCAGTCAGCTGACCAACACCGGCACGCTGCGGGCGAGCACGGGCGCCACATTGAACGTCAGTGGCACGCTCACCAATCTCTCCGGCGGCACACTGACGGGTGGCACCTATGAAGTCCTCGGCACCATGGACTTGCCTGGCAGCAGCATCACGACGCTCGGCACGGGCACGACGGTGCTGCTGGATGGAGCAGGCTCTACCTTCACGGATCTCAACAGCCTCCAGACGCTCAACTCCGGTGCAAATTTCACGATTCAAAATGGTCGGAATTTCACGCAGGCTGCCACCTTCAATAATGCGGGGATCGTTACCGCCGGTGCCGGCAGCACCCTGACGCTGTTCGGCGGCGGAACCCACACGGGCGACTTTGGGGGAGCCGGCACGCTGAGCCTGGCTGGTACCCACGCCTTCAACACAGGCTCGGATATCACAGTCGCGAATGTCACGATCGGCGCCGGAACAGCGACTATCAACGGCACCTATAATATCCCAGGCCTCACCTACATCACCGCTGGCTGCGCCTTCTGCAACACTCTGGTCCTGAACACCGATGCGATAACCGGCAATCTTACGCTGGAGAGTGGTGGTGTACTGGGCGGTCCGGGATTCCTGACCGTCACCGGGGACATGCTCTGGACGGGCGGGAACACCAGCGGGTCACGGACGACGGTACAAAGCAATCTGACGATCAGTGGCGCAGCGACCAAGGTGCTGGGCCGCACGCTGATAAATCAAGGTGCGGCGATCTGGAGCGGCACAGGCAATATTGAAGTGCCTGGCTCGGATGCCATCATCAATCGAGGAACGTTCAGCATTCAAAATGCGGCGATCTTCGGGAGCGATGTGGGGATCGGCGCCGGTGGGTTCATCAATGACCCCACATACACCGTGACCAAGACCAGCACAGGTGCGAGCGAGTTCCGGCGGGCATTCACCAACGACGGCACCGTGGATATCCAGAACGGGACCTTGCGGCTCACCGCTGGCGGGACGAGCACGGGGACCTTCACGCTGGCGAGCGGGGCTATCCTGGAATTCGGCGGCGGGACGCATTATCTCAACTCGGGAGCAACCTATAATGCGATTGGCACGACCAGCGTGAGTGCCGGAACCGTCAACTTCAACACGGGCCTCAATCTGATCAACCTGAGCGCGCTGTCCATTAGTGGTGGAACGTTTAACCTCAGCACGGGAAGTATTTCTGCCCAAACACCATCCCTCACGCTCTCCAGCGGGACCTTCACCGGGTCTGATAACTTCAGCGTCACTGATACGTTCACGTGGACAGGCGGCACGATGAGCGGAAGTGGGGTGACGGGCGTAAACAATGCCATGACGCTCAGTGGCCCGGCCGACAAGGTGTTGGATGGGCGCGAGATCAGTCTTACCGGGACAGCAATCTGGAGCGACGGCCGCCTGGTGCTGAACAATGGTGCCGTGTTCAGCAATAATGCCGATCTTACTTTCATTGATGCGCAAACCGGCAACCAATCCATCGTAAGCACGTCCGGCGCTGGGACATTCCAAAACGAAGGCACATATACCAAAACTGGAAACAGCACGACAACGATCGGCCCAGGGGTGGTTTTCAACAACACGCTAAGCGGAATTTCGCAGCTCAATGTGCAGGCTGGCACGCTTGCGCTCACCGGCGGTGGCAGCAATAGTGGAATATTCGATATGTCAGGCGGCGCCACACTGGAATTTGGCGGCGGGACGTACGATCTCAACGCAGGCTCATCGCTGACCGGCGCGGGTGCAGTGAACGTCACCGGCGGCACGGTCAACGTGAACGCCGGCAACATCTACAGCCTGACCGGTACGACGACGGTCAGCGGCGGGATGCTCAATGCCACGAGTGCATTGGCAACTGCGACCAATGGCGCTCCGCTGACAATCGCCGGGACCATGCTCAACGCCACCGGCGGCAACGTGACCATCAGTGGCAATGCCGTTAGCGCTACCGGCGATGGCGCGGTGATCGGCTCAGCGGCCGATCTGATCGCGCTCAGTGGCGCGGGCATGCGTGCGTTGGCAACGGGCGGGGGCGTGGCAATCTTTGCTCTGACCGGCAGTGCGACCGCGCTCACGCCCATTGATCTGGGCCCGCCGGGCGCCTCGCCGGAGGATGTCAATCTCACGCTCGGCACCGACCAGCCGTTGCAGCACAGCGGGCGTCTGCTGGTCGTGACCGGTGCGACTGTCACTACCAATCAACTGCTGCAGGTGGATCCAGCGCTCTTTAACGCCAGTGCCGCGCTGCTGGATCTTTCGGCCGTCAGTACGGTGACCTCCGCCACCGATCTCGTGGCCGTTACGAATCAATCGCAACTGTTGACGGCGGGCATCGGGCTCGGTGCGGCGCTCCTTGCGCTGAACAACAGCACGGTGACAATCACCAGCGGCGCGCTCTTCAATGTTTCCGGCGGCAGCTTCCTCGACGTGCCCAATGGCTCCTTGGCGAGCCTCACGAACACCAGCGCCGTGAATGTTCAAAATGGTGTGCTGCTCCAAGTCACCGGCGGCTCCGTCGCCAGAGTCACGAACGGCTCGCTTGCAACATTCGGCACCGGTACGAACGCGCTTTCGCTGTTGCACTCGCTGGTCTGTAGCAGCGGTGCCTGCTTCACGCTGCCGGGCACGACTTTCAAAGTGTTGGCGACCAACGGCGCGACAGCTCTCATTGATCCCGCCTTCGTCGCCTTCGCCGGTCTCGGCGGCAACAATACGGTCACCGCGTCCAATCAGATCGTGGCGTGGGTGGACGGCACCAGCAGCGTCATTCAGTTGGGCAGTGCGCCGCTCAGCGCGCTGATTATCCCGCCGAATCAAACTATCAACGCCGCCCAAACTTTTACGTCGGCCCAACATGGACTTGCGGGCGCGGGCGGCATCCTAGACGGCATCGCCACGGTCACTGTGACCGGTCTCTATGACTGGCAGAGCGGCACGATGAGTGGGACGGGGGCGACGACGGTGACCGGGGCGCTGAGCCTGAGCGGGGCAGGGATCAAGGGGTTGCTCTCCCGGGCGC
>MHEU01000074.1:28614-29311 GCA_001805245.1 Nitrospirae bacterium RIFCSPLOWO2_02_FULL_62_14
AGGGATCAAGGGGTTGCTCTCCCGGGCGCTGAACCTGCAGGGGACGACGACATGGACGGACGGGCTGCTGATCATCCAGACGAACGGGCTGCTGACGAACACCGGCCTCTTTGACATTCAGAGCGACAATGCGATTCGGAACGATTCGAGCGTGGGCGGGGACACGGCGACGGTGGCGAATGCGGCAACGGGCACGGTGCGCAAGTCGGTGACGACGGGGACGACGACGATCGGGACGGCCTGCTGTGGCGGCACGGTGGCCTTCAACAACGCGGGCCTCGTGGACGTGCAGACGGGGACATTGAACCTCATTGGCGGGGGCGCGCACAGCGGGGACTTCACAGTGGTGGCGGGCGCGACCCTGGGGTTCGGGGGCGGCACCCACGAGCTCAATGCGGGCACGGATGTCACGGGCGCGGGCATGGTCCAAGTGAGCGGCGGGACGTTGAATGTGAATGCGGGCACCTATGCCGTGACGGGCACGACGGCGATCACGGGCGGAACGCTGAATCTCAACACGGCGGCGAGCACGACCACCCTGACCATGGCCGGGGGGACGCTGGCGGGGACGGGCACGCTGACGGCGACGAATGGGACGTGGACGGCTGGCACGATGAGTGGGACGGGGGCGACGACGGTGACCGGGGCGCTGAGCCTGAGCGGGGCAGGGATCAAGGGGTTGCTCTCCCGGGCGCTG
>MHEU01000075.1:0-6392 GCA_001805245.1 Nitrospirae bacterium RIFCSPLOWO2_02_FULL_62_14
AAGTCGGGCAAGGAAGTCGCCCGCATCCAGGTCGAGGAGCCGATCTACATCCGGCCCGCCGAGCGCGTGACCTGGCTGTAAGAAGATAGGACAGGAGGAAAACTCGAGGGGCAGGGATCCGCAAGGGTCCCTGCCCCTTCGTGTTTACAGGTTTCCGTGGGATTTCGAGAGTGCCTGCAAGGCATGTCATGGGATCGATGAAACAGGCCTATAAAGGGGATTGACATGGTTGGGCGAGTTTGAGTATCGTAGGACCGTTTTTAATTTATTTGGCGATCATTTTTTTAGCAACATCCATTAGGAGTTCAGTCACTACGTGCCGCGGTAGGGCTCACCCCCGCCAGTAGACGCGTAACACAAGACATTCAGCCACATAACTCAGTCACTTCAATTGCAAGGAGGCCGGTCCATGCAACACCCCAGTCGTTTCTCGTTCGTTCATTTCTTCAGCTGGCTCGCCATCGGAGCGTTTGTTGCGCTCCCGATGGCGGTCTCGGCCGAAACCGAGGCCACCCACGCCCACCAGACGGGCATGACCCATCAGACGCCGGAGTGGGCGGAAAAGCTCAAGGCGCAGACCATCATCGAGGACACCAAGGAAGGGCGCCCGGAGCGTTCGTTCCAGGTGGACATGCAGCACCAGCGCATCATGCGCCAGATGAAGCAGGATGCCCAGGCGCAGCACGCGAACGGCGCCTACAATAATATGTCCATGATGCACCAGTACGGTGCGGGCGGGCAGGACATGCTCCTGGTCTCGGATTCTCGGCAGGAGCCGGTGTCCATGCAGGGCGGACGCTGTCCGGCCAGCGCCCCGGTCCGGACCTACGACGTGTCGGCGATCAACGTCGAGATCACGCTCAACCAGTGGCTGGATTTCTATCCCGGCTACATGTACACGCTGACCGAGAATCTCGACAAGGTCCGCGCGGAGGAAAAGAAGAATGCGGAAGCCCGCGAGAAGGAAGGCTATGACCCCGGTGCGGTGCTGCCCGGCGTGCAGGCCCAGTGGATTCAGCCGCTGGTGATCCGCGGCAACCAGGGTGACTGCATCAAGATCAAGCTTCAGAACAAGCTCGAGGGCGGCGAGGATGTCAGCTTCCACATCCACGGCTCGAGCATGGTGGTCAGCGCGACCGGCAAGCCGGCCGCGACGACCAATCCGGACACGATCGTGGCGGAGAAGAAGGCGCTCGATCTGGAATGGTACATTCATCCGACCACGCAGGAAGGCGCCCGCCAGTTTCACAGCTACAGCAATGACCGCGAATTGACGGTGCTGGGCCTCTTCGGCGTCTTTGTGGTGGAGCCGAAAGGTTCGGAGTACCTGGAGCCGCTGGGCGCCGGTGACCCGACCCCCGCGCGGAGCGGCTGGCAGGTCATCATCAAGAACGGCAGCGGGCCGGACTTCCGCGAGTTCGCGCTGATCTATCACGAGAACGGCGACGAAGCGTTCCGTATCAACAATAAGAAGGGCGACTTCATCCCGCAGCGCGATCCGCTGACGGATGCCTACCGTCCGGCCGGCCGCTCGATCAACTACCGCAGCGAGCCGTTCGGCATCAATAATATGCACGTGCAGCACGAGTATTTCGGCTTCGAGGACGAGTCGATGGGGTACAGCTCCTATACGTTTGGCGATCCGTCCCCGACGATTCCCCGTTCGTACATGGGCGATCCGGCCAAGTTCCGCCTCGTGCACGGCGGGTCGGAAGTGTTCCACTCGCACCATCCGCACGGCGGGTCGATCCGCTGGCCGCGCAGCCCACGGGCGATCGATGACATGAACCTGTGGGCCACGGCGACCAACGGCCCGGTGAAGTATCCGGTGGTCCGCGCCAAGACGGACCGCGTGGACGTCGAAGTGATCGGGCCGTCGGAAGCGCTCGATCTGGAAACGGAGTGCGGCTCGGGTCTCTGCCAGCAGCTGGCGGGCGATTTTCTGTTCCACTGCCACGTCGCGCATCACTATGTGGCGGGCATGTGGGGCTACTGGCGCGTGTACAACACGATGCAGGTCGGCGAATATCGTAACGACACGATGCCGGACCTGCGCGAACTGCCGGACCGGAAGGGCCGGATCAAGATCGGCGTGTCGTCTGACAAGCTGGTCGGCAAGACCATGGACTGGTTCGGCAAGACCTTCCAGATCGTGGAGAAGGGCAAGAGCAACTGGAAGACGAACCCGGCCGTGGTCACCATCAAGGACTGGGTCGAGATGCAGTTGCCGACGATGGGCAAGCCCGGCCACAAGGACGATGAGAGGGGCCAGACTCTTGCCTACGATGCGACCGTGCTCGATTGGGCCTGGGAAGGCGCCCGCGCGATGAGCGAGCGGGAGAGCACGATCGACAATCCCAAGTACAAGTCCACCCATCCGGGCAAGCGGCATCCGATTCTGTTCGAGCCGGCCACCGGCAAGGTGGCCTGGCCGCACCTGACGCCGCACTTCGGAAAGCGGGTGATGTTCTCGCCGCGGCACGTCGGCGCGCCGTGGCTGGATATGATCGCCCGGGACGAGAACGGTGAGCCGAGCCTGGACCAGGCGGCGCCGGGCGAGCAGGGCCGCTGGAGCCTCTGCCCCGAGAACGCCGGGCGGAAGAGCTACAACGTCCATTTCATCAAGCTCCCGATCAAGCTGGCCAAGGCGCAGGGCAAGGAGCCGGCCGTGGTGGACCCGAACGGCTTGATCTATGTGCTGCATGACGAGGAAGCGGCCATCCGGGCCAACGACGACCTCAAGTATCCGCTGGTCGTCCGCGGGAACATCTACGATTGCGTGGACTGGACGCTGACCAGCGAGTGGGACGACGACGACTACACGAACTTCCAGTCGTCGAAGATCAACACCCACTGGCATTTCCTGCAGTTCGACAACCAGGCGTCGGACGGCGTGATCTCCGGTTTCTCCTACGAGCAGTCGGTCCGGCCGTTCACGATGCTGGAGAAGAAGAACAAGAAGGGCCTGCCGGCGCCGATGAACACGGTGCTGACCGGCTCGGTGAAGAAGAGGGCCACGAGTATCGCGGTGAAGAACGCGGCCCAGTTCCATGTGAACACGGAAATGCTGGTCGGTGCCGACAACGTGAAGGGGAATGAAATCGCCCGGATCAAGGCGATCAACGGCAACACCATCACGTTGACCAGGGGCCTGAAGCACGACCACCCGGCGAACGACATCGTGACGGTGGAATTCGTCCGGCAGCGGTTCTGGGTGGATGCGGACGTGGGGACGGTGTTCTGGCACGACCATGCCTTCGGCGCGACCACGTGGCCGCACGGCGGCTTCGGGACCTTCATCGCCGAGCCGTTCGGGTCCACCTATCACGATCCGAAGACCGGGAAGCTCGTCTGGAGCGGTCCGGTGGCGGACATTCACACCGTGGAGCCCGTCGGCCACGGCGTGAACGGCAGCTTCCGCGAGCTGATGGTGCAGGTGCACGATACGGTGCCGCACACGGTGAACATCGTGACGGCAGGGAATCCGCCCGGCCAGCCGGTGGAAGTGGCGCTGGAAGCGGGCAAGACCGTGTCGTTCATGATGCCGGAGAAAATCTACATGACGCCGATGCCGTTCCTGAACGGCGGCACGCACACGACCGGCAGCGGATTGAACTTCCGCGCGGGACCGATCGCGCAGCGGTTGGCGACGAATCCGGACGTGTCGAAAGCGTTCAGCAGCGTGGTGCACGGAGACCCGTACACGCCGTTGCTGCGGGCCTACACGGGCGACACGATGGTGTTCCGGCTGCTGCATACGCTTATGAACGAGAGCATGGTCTGGACCATCTCGGGCCATACCTTCCTGAGCGAGCGCTATGCGGGCGATGCGAACCGCAAGAACTCGATTCACATCGGGATCGCCGAACGGTACGACCTGGTCGTGCCGAAGGCGGGCGGGCCGCGCGCGCAGGCGGGCGACTACATTCACTTCAACGGCCGGTCGTCGAAGTTCTCCGAGGGCGGCTGGGGCATCGTGCGGGTGCATGACAAAGAGCAGGCGGATCTGAAGAAGCTGCCTGCCGGCTACAGCGCCCGGAACGAGATTCCGGCTCCGCTGCCGGTGTGCCCGGCCGAGGCGCCGGTGAAGTCGTACAACGTGGTGGCGATGGATTATCCGTCCATGCGGTTCAACCCGAAGGCGCCGGATACCATCGAGGTGGACTTCGAGCGGAAGATCCAGATCAACAACCCCGACGCGAAGATTTACGCGTTGGAGGAAGAGGCCTCCAAGGTGGCCACGGGGGCGCAGCCGATGCCGCTGACCCTGCGTGTGAACACAGGGGACTGCCTCAAGGTCACACTGAAGAACAAGATGAAGAACAGCCGTGCGTCGTTCTCGGCGATCTCCCTCGTGTTCGATCCGAAGGATTCGCTGGGCGCGAACGTGGGCAACAACCAGGGCGATCAGACGATCGCCCCGGGTGAAAGCCGCACGTACACCTACTATGCCGATCCGTCGCTGGGCGAGATTTCCTCGCTGGTGTGGGATTGGGGGAACGTGATGATGAATCCCCGCAACGGGCTGTTCGGCGCCGTGATCGTCGGGCCGAAGGGCTCGCAGTACCGCGATCCGAAGACGGGCGCGGATCTGTTGGGGAAGAATGCGTGGGTGGCCGACGTCATCGTGGACCGGTCCATCCCGGGCTACGAGCACCGTGCGAATTACCGCGACGCGGCCCTTTTCTTCCAGGACGAGGACAACATCATCGGCACCAGCTTCATGCCCTACGTGCAGAACGTGGCGGGCCTGACCGGCGTCAACTACCGGTCGGAACCCTACAAGTTCCGCGAGGAGTCGGGCTGCTCGCTGGGCAAGATGTTCCAGCCGTGCAAGACCGACAAGCCGGAGGATCCGGTGACGCCGCTCATCGAGGCGCACGCGGGCGATCCGGTCCGGATCCACATCTTCGGCGCGAACAACGAGCAGAACCAGATGTTCAGCGTCGAGAAGCATGAGTGGCCGATCGAGCCCTTCATGCGGGGCGCGGATCAGATCAGCGTGGTGGAGTTCTCCGGGTCGGAGGCCATCGACGCGTTCCTGCCGTCGGCCGGCGGTCCCTACCGCATGGCGGGCGACTACGTCTGGAGCAACCAGCGGTTGCCGTACTCCCAGTCCGGGCAGTGGGGCTATCTGCGGGTGCGTCCGGCAGGGGATCAGCATCTGCTGCCGTTGAGCGGGGCGACGCCCGGCTCGAAGCGGGCAGGGACGGAGACGCCGGCAGCGCAGGTCGTGCCGGTTTCGACACGGTAAGACGGCCGACCTTCAGGGTCGCTGTGTTGTAACAACTATGGGGGGAGCCGTCTGGCTCCCCCCATTTGTTTGATGGGTCTTCTTGGAGGAGTCACCATGACGAGGATGATGGCGCTGGCAGCGGCGGTGGTGCTGGCATGTGCGGCGCCGGCATGGGCCTACGAGGAAATTGCCGTGTCCGACGGCGGGATCATTTCCGGCAAGGTGACGATTGCCGGCAGCAAGCCGACAACCAAGGGGTTCAACCTCATCACGTTTCCGGATCCGGTCTATTGCGGGCGTATCTCCACCGGGACCGGCTGGCGCATTCTGGATGAATTTTCCGTCTCGCCGGACGGCGGGTTGAAGGATGTGGTGGTGTTTCTGTCGGATGCGCAACGCGGCAAGCCCTTCGTCTTCGCGCCGCCGACCATCGAGGCGCGCGACTGCAAGTTTTTGCCGTTCGTGACGGTCGTCAAGGACCGCAGCGACGTCGTGGTCATGAACATGGATCCGGTCATGCACGACATCCAGGCCTACGAGACGTCGCGTCTGGGGCCGCGCGTGCTTTTCAATACGCCGCTGCCGATGAACCCGCACCATCGCCGCAACGTCAGCGCGGACAGCCACGAGCACCTGGCCGGCGAGCCGATGACACAGCAGATCCACATGACCAAGGGCCGCCGCATCTTCGTGATGCAGTGCGGATTCCACGCCTACATGGAAAGCTGGGGGATGGCGATCGACAATCCCTACTACGCGGTGACGGGGAAGGACGGGACCTTTTCCATTCCGGACGTTCCGCCTGGCGAATACACGCTGGTCGCCTGGCACCCGCAGGTGCAGACCATGCAGCAGCGGAAGATCGTCGTGACGGCAAAGGGCGCTGTGACGGCGGCGTTCGAGTTCAAGACGCCCACAGGCCGGCGCAGCGCGCACGAGATTGTGGAGAATCCGCACTACGGCATGGAGGCGCTGGGCAAAACGGTGGATATCCGGCCGACCATGGAGTTGCAAAAGCCCTGACGATCAGGCATTCTCACCGTATGGTCGTCCCCCTGAGAATCGTGTCGGTGCTCGGGCTTCTGTCGCTGCTGGGTGCCGCGGCGGTTGCGCCCGTTTCAGCCTACGAAGTCGTCGAAGTCGAGCACGGCGGGAC
>MHEU01000075.1:6402-9661 GCA_001805245.1 Nitrospirae bacterium RIFCSPLOWO2_02_FULL_62_14
AAGGTGACGCTCCAGGGCCAGCCGATGCCGACCTCCCAGGGATTCAACCTCGTCACCTTCCCCGATCCCGAATATTGCGGGCGTATTTCCAACGGGAGCGGCTGGCGGCTGCTCTACGATTTTTCGATCGACCGGACGGGCGGGTTGAAGGACGTCGTCGTCTCGTTAGAGGGCGTCGAGAAGGGCCGGCCCTTCGATCTGTCGGTGCCCCGAGTGGAAGCGCGCGATTGCCAGTTCCAGCCCTTCGTGACGGTGGTGCGCGACGGCCACGCGGTGGAAGTCGTGAACATGGACCCGGTCATGCACGACATCCAGGCCTACGAAACGTCCCTTCACCTGGGGCCGCGCGTGCTCTTCAATTCGCCGCTGCCGATGAACGCGCACCATCAGCGCGGCAATCTCCATGCGACGCACCGGCACTTGCCCGGCCCGTCGATGCTGGAGCCCATCCATCTGAACAAGGGCCGCAACCTCTTCGTCATGCAATGCGGCTTCCACGCCTTCATGCTCAGCTGGGGACTGGCCGTGTCCAATCCCTATTATGCGATCTCGGACGGAGCGGGTTCCTACAGGATCGAGAACGTTCCCCCCGGCAGTTATCGCATGACCGCATGGCATCCCTACGTGGGCACCATGTCGGAGGAGATCGTCGAGGTGAAGCCGGACGGCACGGTCGAGGTCAATTTTACCATGAAGGCGCCGGCCGGACGCCGCACGTCGCATCAGGTGATGGACAATCCGCGGTTCGGTCTGGAAGCGCTCGGCCATCCGCTGCATATTGAACCGCTGGTCCAGCTCCAGCAATAAGCCATTCGTTACCCCGTGACCTTCTTTCACTCCTTTCCCGCTCGTCTTCTCCTTCTGACCGTCACATGGTGCTTTCTGGCGACCATCAGTTCTGTGCTGGCTGCAGAGCCGGCCCGGCCTGACGCTTTAAAGGAGGCTCAGAAGGAGGCCCAGGCTGCGTTCAACAAGCAGCAATATGATCAGGCGCTGCAACTCCTTGAATCATTGGTGAAAAGTGGCAACGTGGCTCCCGATGTCCGCCGGTTGAAAGCCAGAACCCTGGCGAAAGCGGGCAAACCGCAGGACGCACTGGCCGAGTATGAGGGGATCACCACAACGACGAAGAAGGATGAACTACCGTTGTTGCGGGAAGTGGCGTTCGGTTTCATCGTTCCAATGCTGAAAGACATGCGGGTTCAGATGCGTGGTGTCGGCTATACCGCCTTGAAGGAAATCGAGTCGGACGAAAGCGTGCCGTATTTCGAGGACGGGCTGAGCGACGGGGCAGGGCAGGTCCGGGCGCTTGCGGCTGAAGGCCTGGGACAACTGGAGGCCGGCCGGCGGTCGCCGCGCCTCAAAAACGCGCTGCAGGACCAGGCCGCCTATGTCCGGAAATACGCCGTGCAGGCGTTGGGGAAGACGGGCGATCGGGCGATGGCCGGGTTGATCGAGAAGTCGCTCGAGGATGAGGAGCCGCTGGTGCGCGTGTCCGCCGCCGGCGCGCTTGCCATGCTGGGCCAGTCGCGCGGGTGGGAACTGCTGAGCGCATCGGCGAAATCCAGAAATCCGGATGAACGGAGCGCCGCGCTGCGGACGCTCGGTCTGTTAAAGAATGCCGCATCCTTCCCCGAACTCGAAGCCGCATTGGGGGAGACTCAGCCCTCCGTGCGGGCCGCCGCCGTCTCGGGGTTGGGAGATCTGGGCGAGAGGAAGGCCGGCCCCTTGTTGCTTAAGGCGTTGCATGATCCGATCCCGGGCGTCCGCGGCGCTGCCGTGATCGGCCTCGGCAAACTGCACTATACCGGGGCGATGAAGGATGTGAAACAGGCGCTGAACGACAAGAATCCGGGAGTCCGGGCGGATGCCGTGGCCGTCCTGCTCGAATTCGGTGAGCCCTACGCCACCGTTGCCGGAACGGTGCGCGAATTGTCGGGCGACAAGGAGCCGGGCATCAGGGCGAGGGTGTCGAGGTCCCTGGCGAGAGGCCGCGGGGAATCCGTCGGGGATCGGGTGGAGGGGTTGCGCCTGCTGCTTCAGGATGCGCTGCCGCTGCCGCGGATGACCGCGGTCAGGGCCCTGGGCCATGTCATGAGTCCCCAGGCCTTGACGATTCTGAAAGAGGCGTTGCATGATGATAATGATGCCGTGCGGGCGACAGCGGCTGGTTCATTGATCCGGGTGCTGGACGGGAAAGCCGGGACCGGGAAGGGCGAGCCGGCTGAGGGGTGAAAAGGGCAAGGGGGGTGCTTGACACCCCCCCCGGCATTGCAGTATACATGTCCGTTTCCAAAACCGCGAAGGACGGCCCGCCGAAACGGTTGAGACCCCCACACGGTTCGAGAAACGCGACAGAGGCTTAGTTTTTTAGTGGCGTGTTCGCCATATATTCACAAGGAGGCGGTGTCATGAAGAAGGGTGTACTGTTTGTAATTATGCTGGTGGCGGTGGCGTTTCTCGCCATGCCCCTCACCTCGTTCGCCGGCGGAACCATCACCGGCAAGGTGACCTATACCGGGAAGCCGGTGGACAAGGAGTTCTCGTTCGCCAAGTTCCCGAATCCGAAGTTCTGCCCGAAGATCCCCAATAAGGCGCTTTCCCAGGGCGACAAGCGGATTCTGAAGTCCATCGAAGTCGGTGCGGGCGGCGCGCTGAAGGGCGCGGTGGTCGCGGTGGCCGACATCGAGGACAAGGAGTTCATCGACAGCTACAAGGGTACGGAAGTCGTCGCGGTGTTTTGCGAGTTCCAGCCCTATACCGGCGTCGTGGTGCCGATGAAGAGTTTCCGCGTGGAGAACACGGATGCGGATCCGGACGATCCCAAGTCGGTGAAGGGCGTGCTGCACAACCCGCACTCCTTCGAAGTGATGGGCGCCAGCTCCTCGACCGTGTTCAACATCGGTCTGGCGGAGAAGGGCTCGAAGCTCGACAAGCCGGCGACGATGCGGAAGGCGAAGAACGGCTCGTTCTTCCGTCTGCAGTGCGACCAGCATGAGTTCATGCAGTCGTACTTCCTGCCGGTCATGAACAAGCACTTTGCGGTGGTCAAGGACGACGGGACCTTCGAGATCCCCGATGTCCCCGCCGGCAAGCACAAGCTGGTTATCTGGCACCCTGGCGATGGCAAGGGCATGAAGGCCGAAATGGAAGTGGATGTGACGGAAGGCGGCAAGGCGACCGCGAACGCGGCGCTCGGCAAGAAGTAAGTTCCGCTGATTCGTTCGTGTCTGTGAAAGGGCAGTGGCGGGCAACCGCC
>MHEU01000075.1:9671-44846 GCA_001805245.1 Nitrospirae bacterium RIFCSPLOWO2_02_FULL_62_14
CGCCCCGTGCCGCGTCGTTGCCTTTGTGCTCCCGCTCTGGGTAAGATGCACGCATCATATTGAGAAATCTGTGAAAGACCCTGTTTTCGAGGATGTCCGTGGCACGGGAATTCTCACTCGCAGAAATATTTCAGCTCGGCTATTACTGGGAAACGAAAATCCTATTGACCGCCGTCAAGCTGGATCTGTTTTCGGCAATCGACGCCAAGCCGAAAACGGCGGTTGAAGTCGCGCAGCGGATCGGCGCCGACGCCCGCACGCTGGAATTGCTCATGAACGCGCTCGTCGCAACGGGTGTGTTGACGAAGGATGGCGACCGGTTTGCCAACACCTCCGTCGCGCAAACCCATCTCGTTAAAACGACTCCCGGCTACATCGGTCATCTCCTGATTCTCCACGACGCGGAATGGAATAATTGGGGCGGGCTGGAAGAGGCGGTCAGGACCGGACGCTCGCCGGTCACGCGGCACGTGTTTGAAACCGATCCGGAACTGGGCGCTAATGTCCTGTCCGTGCTGCACCGGATCGGCGAACAAAGTGGGCCGGCGCTGGCGAAACGGCTGGCGTTGGGTGAAGCCAGGACCATGCTCGATCTGGGCGGAGGCGCGGGCACCAATGCGATTGCGTTCTGCACCGCCTATCCTGATTTGAAGGCGACGGTGTTCGATCTGCCGCAAACGTTGCGGGTGACGGAACGGACCGTGAAGCAGGCCGGACTCGAGGATCGGATCACTCTTAAGCCCGGCAATTTCAACACAGACTCCCTCGGCGGCTCGTACGACGTCGTGCTGATGTCGGACATTCTGCATTATCAGGACGACCAGATGAACGCGGCGGTGGTGAAGAAGGTGCACGGCCATGTAAATCCCGGAGGCCGGCTGGTGATCAAAGACCGGTTTCTGGACGAATCGGGGACCGGTCCGGCCTGGACGACAGCCTTCGCGGTGCACATTCTGGTGAACACGGAAAAGGGCCGGTGCTACCGGACTGCGGATGCGATGCGATGGATGAGGGACGCGGGATTCGGCGACGTGGCCGAGCTCGAGCGGACGGCGGTGGTGCAGGGGATTAAGACAAGTAAAAAGTAAAAAGGTAAAAGTAAAAAGTATGGCTGAATTTCTGAAACAGTCCGGGTTTTTGGGCACGCACGCCACGATGGGAGCGGATCTCAGCCAGCTCATGGCGACCGTGTTTACGACACTGTTCGTGATCGGCTGGATCCATGCGCGCCAGCGGAAGGGCCACGCGCACCATTGGCTGATGCTCAGCGGGATGATCGCCATGCTGGCCTTCTTCACGAGCTACTATCTGTTCCGGTCGCTCGGGGTGCTGGCCTTCGAAGGCAAGGAGGGGTTTGGGGGTTCGCAGGAGCTGTATAATCACGTGTTCATTCCGTTGCTGACGCTGCACATCTGCCTCGTGATCATCGGCATCGTCATGGCGGTTTACATGATCGTCCTGGGATTTCGTTCGCAGGCCATCGTCGAGGGGAGGCGAATCTTAAGGAATGAATTACTGCAGACCTCCTGGGGGAAGGTCGGGAAAATTTTCGGCAGCATCGCGGCCGTGCTCATCGGGCTCTTTCTCTGGCGCGTGGCGACTGCGGGATTCTCCGTGCGCAAGCTGGAGGTCTATCTTGGGTTCATTATTTTGATCGGAATCGTGTTCAGCGTGGAGATGGCCATTCAGCGCATCTGGCCGAATGCCGAGCGGCGGCACAGGGCGCTGGGGCTGTTTACGATGATCGTCTATTGCATTCTGTTTGTTACAGGAACGACCACCTACACGATGCTCTATATTCTGTATCCAGGGAAAATTGGGTAATTGAGCAGTGTTAAGTAATGTGTGATGCGTGATGAGTCGGATGAAACAGAATCTCAAAACGGATTACTCGTTACTCATTACTCATAACTGGGTTTCGCCATGCTGACCTGCGGCTGCGGGCGCTGGATGCATACGGAAGGGATCGAAGAGCGGATGGACGGCTCCGCCCCGGCCTGGTTCGTGCGGTTCGAGTGCTGCGGCTGCCATTGGAAAGTCGGGGCGGAGGCGCCGGTCGACGAAGCGGCGAAACTGGCGGACCGGCTCATGTGGACCGACGAAGCCCGGCATGTGCTGGACCGCATGCCGCCGTACGTCGCGCCGCTCGTCCGCCATGACGTGGAAGAGTTTGCGCGGTCGAAGGGCCAGCGGGTCGTCACGTTTACGCTGCTGGCCCAGGCTCGAAACGGCGGGACGGTGGCGTGGGACCACGACGCCGAACAGCGGCTGAATAATGTGCCGGGACCGGTGCGCGCCATGGCGAAAGTGGAGTTGGAGCGGACGGCGCTGGAGCGCGGACAGGCGCGCGTGACGATCGCGCTCATGGAAGAAGTCAAAGCCAAATACTTCGGCATGGCTGCGAAGGGCTGACGATGCTGCATCGAATGGCGTTGCGCGTGCTCCCATCGTTGGCGCTGGCGGTGACGGAAGAATCGGTGCGCAAGCGCAAGCGATGGGTGATGTTCGTCCCCGGGCTGGTGGCCTTTGCCATCTATCGTCTGGCGAAGCAGATCCTGCCGCTTTCGGATTCGGTCACGCTGCTGGTCGTGAGCGGGTTGGTCTCGGCTGCCACGGCGGCCTGGGCTTATCGGATGGGACGCCAGGCATCTTTCGTCCAAACGTGGCGCGAGGACGGCGTGCGACGAGTGCTCTGGTTGATCGGATGGATCGGCTTTGCCTACGGCGTGCAATTGTCCCTGATGGTGCTGGCGCTTCTGAAAATTCTTGCCAATTACGATTTTCTCCAGCATCCGGACGGGCCGGCCATGATGGCGATCATCATCGCCTGCACCTCGGTCGCGCGGGATGCCTTCGAGATCGGCCATGTCCGTCTGTTGCAGCGGCAGGGCGAGCCGGTCGTGACATTTCCGGACGGCGCCGGTTTCAGGGATGCCGTGATGGCTCAAACCGGACAGATGGCCCGGTGGGCGTTGCTCCCGTCGATTGCGTGCGCGACCGTGGCGGTTGCTCTGGGCACGGTGCATGATCTGGCTGCGACGGGGTTGGCCCAGTTGGTGCTGGTTACGGTCTGCGCCGGGAGCCTGGCCGTGTGGGCCTATCTATCCGGCGAGCAACGGCCGGGCGGGTGGCATGGCATGTCGGGCGCGGCCGGCTGGATGGAGCTGTTTCGCTATTGGTGGTGGCCGGGTCTGGCCTTTGCGGCGACCTATTATCTCTCCTGGGCCGGATTGATATTCTTCGTCGTGCATGCCGACGTGAGCGGCAGTGTTGTGCGGGGGGGGATTGCCGGTGCTGTCGCCGCCATGATGGCGGCCTATTGTTATTATCTGGGGCACCGCCGGCATGTGGAAAATCAGCTCAAGCAGATTGTCCCGCCTTCCCTGTTGCGCTGTCCGTTTGTGATGGGTATTCTGTCGAAGCAATCGGCCTTCGGGCGGGGCGGGCCGCCGCCGGCCGCGATGGCCGCAGTCACCTCTCCGACGATCGTTGCAGGAAAGCACAGCTGATCGCACGATGATCCGCAGATGTTCCAAATCAGTTGCAGGGGCGGCGCTGGCTGTCGTGCTGGCGCTGCTCGTGATTCCGTTCGGTGCCGCGACTCTGGCCGGGAGCGATTCGGGACCGGCGGATGAAACGGCAACCGACGTGTACTACCAGACGCCGGGCGTGCCCAGCGGCCCGCCGGCGCCGGTCGGTGATCCGTTGACCTATCCCCGGTACGGTTCGCTGGACAATCGCACGTTCGTCTGGTTCGTCACCCAGCAGCACACCTATTTCGGCGGCTTCGTGCTCGCGCTGCCGATCTTCTGCGTCATTCTCGAATTCGCCGGGCTCGTCACGCGCAACCGCGCGGCGGCGGTGCGGTACGACCAGACGGCCCGCGACTTTCTGCGCGTCACGCTCCTGGCCATGTCGCTGACGGCGGTGGTGGGGAGCCTGATGCTGGGGCTGTTCATCTGGTTTTATCCGAGCTTCATGAAGTACATGGGCGGGACCTTCAAGACGATGATGCCCGTCTATGCCTTCATCTTCAACGCGGAAGCCCTGTGCCTGATCGCGTACTATTACACCTGGAACCGCCTGGCGACGCCGGCGCTGAAATGGTGCCATGCGGCGCTCGGCATCCTCTGCAACGTCTTCGGCGCGGTGCTGCTGTTTCTGGCGAACAGCTGGATTGCCTTCATGATGTCGCCGGCCGGTGTGGATGCGCAGGGCCGCTTCCTGGGCAACGTGTGGCACCTGATGCACACGGCGCTGTGGAACCCGCTCAACGTGCACCGGTTTCTCGCGGACATCATGTCCGGCGGAGCCGTGGTGTTGGCCTACGCGTCGTACCGGTTCCTCACGAGCAAGTCGGAAGAGGAGCGGGCCTATTACGACTGGGTCGGGGCGGTGTTTCTGATCGTGACGGTGATCGCGCTGCTGCCGATGCCCTTCGCGGGCTACTGGCTGATGAAGTCGGTCTATGCGTTCCGGCAAAGCATGGGCGTGACGATGATGGGCGGCCTGCTGACGTGGCTGTTCGTCGTGCAGGCGCTCCTGATCGGCGTGCTGTTTCTCGGCATCAATTATTATCTCTGGCAATGCATGGGGCGGTTGCAGGGCGGGAAGCGGTATGAACAGGCCTATAAATATCTCGTGCTGGGACTCACGGGCTGTCTCTTCGTCTGGCTCACGCCACATACGGTCATGATGACCGGAGGCGAAGTGAAGGCGATGGGCGGCGCCCAGCATCCGGTGGTCGGCAATTACGGGGTGATGTCCGCCAAGAACGGCGCGGTGAACCTGATGATCTGCCTGACGGCCCTGAGTTACATCTTCTACCGGCGCGCGAATCGCACGATCACAGTGTCCTGGGCGCGGAAGGGCAACACGGCGCTGGCCGTGCTGTTCGGCGCCGGGATGGCGAATATTCTCTGGCTGGCCATCTATGGGTTCTACGTGCCAGCCAGCGTGCGCGTGGGCCTTTCGTCGCCGCAGGCCTTCACGACGCTCACGGTGGTCGTGGCCGGGTTGCTGATCAACCGCGCGTTGCTGCGCGGCGCGGTCGTGCACGGCTCGGTGGTCTGGGGAAAAATGTCCGTCCGGGGCATGGTCGCGCTCTTCGGGCTGGCGGTCTCCTTCACATGGGTCATGGGGCTCATGGGCTATATCCGTTCATCGGGCCGGCTGGCCTGGCACGTCAGCGAGCTGATGCCCGATGCCTCGCCCTGGGCCTACACGCCCACGCTCGCCTTCGCGGCCAAGATGGTGACGGTGAACATGGTCGTGTTCTGGACGACGGCGCTGCTGCTGTTCTGGCTCAGTAGCCGCGATCAGCGCTCGCTTCCCGAAATGGACCCGGCGCCGGAGAACCAGCTGCTGTTTCCCCCGCCGTCGCAACAGGAGACGCAGCCGTCATGACTCACGGGGTTATCCGCATAAAGCATGTTGCCGGCGCGATCCTGCTGGGGACGTTCTGCCTGGTCTGCTCGTTTTCCTCTCCGGTACCGGTCCAGTCGGCCGGCCTGATGGTGCTGGATGATTACAACGCCAAGGATGTGGATGGATTCCCTGCGGGATGGAAAGCCCAGCGTCAGGAGACCAAAGCCAGAATGCAATATACGGTGCAATCCGAGAAAGGTATGACGTTCCTGGCGGGCAAGGGCGCCGATCAGCGTGTCTACAAACGGATCGCCTGGGACCCCCGGGCCATGCCGATCGTCACCTGGCGGTGGCGGGTCAGGCAGGCGCCGGCCGGCGCCGATCCGGTCGCGGCGGTGTTTGTCTCGCTGGATACGGACCTGATGGTCATTCCGGTGGCTACGAAATATGTGTGGAGCCAGACCAAGGAAGTCGGCACGACGACGGAGGGCGGACTGTTCGACGCCTCGGAGATCGTCCTGCAAAAAGGCCCCAAGGGATTCGGCGAGTGGGTCGAACAGCGCGTGAATGCGTACGAGGATTTTAAACGCATCCACCGTCACGAGCCCGCGGTCGAGGCCTGGGGAATTTCCTTGCTGGCGGGCCCCGGCGTCGAAGTGGATTTTGGGCCGGTCATCGTGACCGCTCCGTAGCCGTCTCATTGAAACGGGTGTCCGATGCCGATCATTCAGGCAGAACCGGTGCAGATGGCGCCGCGGAAGGCTGTGGATATGGCTTTCGGCGCGGTGGTCATGGGCACGGTGGGGATCTTGATCGGCTGGTTCATGGGCGGCAGCGCAATCCCGGTGACCGGTGCGCTGGGTGTGGCGCTCGGCCTGGTTGTCGGATGGCTGGGCGGCCGGAGATTTCTAATCAGCATCCTGATCGGCACCGTGCTTGGCGGGCTGCTCGCGTGGATGGTGGCCGGGATCGAGAAGATTTCGTGGGGGGCCGGCGCGGGCGCGGCGATGGGGGGATTTCTCGGAGTGCAGGCATCCATGCTGCTGGATCTGTGGGCGGAGCGGAAACAGGCGGCTCCGCCGGAGGAGCCGCAGCCGTGAGGGAAAGGGGAAAGGCGTCGGGTGAGCATGGAGAATAAGAATGTGCTGATCGGGTCGATCATTTTTGTCTTCGCGTCGTTCGCGCTGATGATCGGGCTGCTGGTTCACGAATCATATAAAGCAAAGAAGCAGCGCGAGCTCCTGGCGTCGGTCAAGACGGAACATCGGCCGGTGGCTGCGGTCGCGGCACAGGACTTTTCGATGTATAAGATATTGGTGGGGGACGAAGGCCGCGAAATGGTCCAGATTCCCGAAGGGCCCTTCACGATGGGAAGCCCGGAGGGCGATCCAGACGAGGCGCCCGAGCATCAGGTTTATCTCAAGACGTTTTATATCGATAAGAAGGAAGTCACGCAAGAGGAATACGATCGGTTCCTTCGGATGACCAAGCGGCAAAAACCGGGGTTCCCTGTGTTCGAAGACGACCAGTCGAAAATCCTGAAACCCGAGCTGCCTGCGATCGGCGTGTCGTGGTCGGACGCGGAAGCCTATTGCAAATGGGCGGGCAAGCGGCTTCCGACCGAGGCGGAATGGGAGAAGGCCGGCCGCGGCGAGGGGAAGCGACGCTATGCCTGGGGCGACGAGTTCGTGCCCGGTCAGGCCAACGTGGACGGCAGGGAGGACGGGTTTCAATATCTTGCCCCGCCCGGCGCCCTCGAGGCCGGGCGAAGCCCGTACGGCGTGTACGATATGACGGGCAATGTCGCCGAGTGGGTGGCGGACAGCTATGACGAGCACTACTACAAGAAGGCGCCCTATCGCGATCCTTCGGGACCGGAAGAGGCGGACCTGAAAGTCATTCGTGGCGGGTCCTGGCGCGAAACGTCGCACAATGCCCGGCTGTCAAAACGGTTTACGGCAAAGAAATGGCGGACCGACAGCACGATCGGCATCCGGTGTGCGCGCGACGCGGAAGAGTCGAAGCGCGCGCCGTCACGGAAAACTTCCTAAGTACGACAGGTTGTTGGCCCAGGAATTTCGCCCGGATTATTCATGAACGCTTCTGCTGCAATCGCGGATACGCTGCTGCGACGGACGGGCTCGCCGCTCGGTCAGTCAACGTCCTGCGGTGAGGACGCCTCCTCCCCTCACGGCTCCACGCGTCCGTCTCGCGACGCGTCTGCGCGATTTCGCGACGAACCGTCATAAACAATCCGGGCTTGGCCATGATCGAAACCAGATTCAAAATTGCGATGCTCGTGGTGGTGACGATCTTCGCCAGTTTCCCGATCATGGGTATTCTGCGCGGGACCAGGCTTCCACCGGTCGAGCCGGATCTTCCGGAAGCGCCCGTCGCCGGTGTGCAGACGCCCGGTGCCAATGAGCTTCCAACCGACGAGGCGATGGTCGGCATTCCTGCCGGACCGTTCATGCGAGGAACGATTGCCGGCGGGTTCGACGAACAACCGGTGAAATCGATCCATCTTGACGCCTACGCGATCGACAAATACGAAGTGACGAACCACCACTATGCCGCGTTCGTCGCGGCGACCAACCATCGCAAGGCCGGTCCGCCGTCCCGCTATGCGAAGAACATGTCGCGCATGCGCAGCATCAACCAACCGGTCGTGTACGTGTCATGGGACGATGCCGATGCGTATTGCCGATGGAAGGGGAAGCGGTTGCCGACTGAAGCCGAGTGGGAAAAAGCCATGCGGGGAGGCGACAAGCGTCTCTGGCCGTGGGGAAACGGCATCGATCCGTTGGCATCCAATTGGGCCGTGGCGCAGGATGGCCACGAGGTGGCGGCGCCGGTGGGGTCGTTCCCGCGCGATGTGAGCCCGTTCGGGGTGGCCGATGGTGCGGGCAACGTCATCGAATGGGTGGCTGATTGGTACGGCGAGAATATCTACAGCGATTCAACCGACAGCAATCCGAAGGGACCTGAATTCGGGACGTTTAAAGTGCTTCGAGGAGGCGGGTATACGACATCAGGAACAGATGTCCGCGTGACCAGCCGAAACAAAATGGTGCCGGATTTTCGGGATGAAACGATCGGCTTTCGGTGCGCTGTTTCAGGCGGTCAGAACAGGGATTTCCCGCGGGCGGCGAAGTCGGAAAAAGTCACAGGAAATCAAAGTAGTAGAGAATAAGAAATACGGCTAAAATTATATTGACAACCATGCCGGCCAAAACTATAATGTCGAACGTTTTCGAGTTTTTTTCCATCTCTATGCCCTCTATGTGCGCGCAAGCGCCGTGAGCTTTAACATAGGGATGAGAAATCTGTCAACACACGTTAAGGAGATATCATGGAATCGGCACAGAATGACTATCAGATCAAGCTCGGCAAGATGATTTTTTATATCACCTGTGCGGTGAGCCTCTGGTTCTTCTACTGGTTCAACGGCATTCAGTGCCCATGCTGATCCGTCCTCTATTCTTTTCTGCCAAGGGAGTCACGCAATGATTGTCACGAATCCGCTGTTTTGGTTTGCTCTTCTGGCCATCGGTGTTGTCCTGTTGTTTGTCGGGAAAAAGATGGACCTCTTGAATAACACGGCCTATGCCGCGGTGGTGTCCGTTGTGATCGTGGTCGCCTATTTTCACATTGTCGATCACTACCTGATGGAAATGCAGGGATTGGATTACTGGTATCTTTTCAGAAAATAACATCCGGACTTAATATTTCGAGACGGTTGTAGGGAGGTATACCATGGGTCGTCAAAACGGAAAGAAGATATGGTCGATCATGGCGCTCGGCGCGATGATGGCCATCCTTCTTCTGCCGGTCGCCACTTCGCTGAACGCGCTTGCAAGCGGAGGGGGCGAGGCGCCGCCGGCTCCCGCGGTTAAGGCGGAAGGGGACAAGAAGGATGAGGCCAAGGTCGAGAAGGGGCGCGATGTCTATTATAAGACCGAGGGGATCGTGGCCGGTGCCCCGGCCCCGAAAACGACGGACGGTACGAAGGACTATCCTCGCTATAATTTTGAGAGCCGGGTCCTCCTGTGGTTTGCCAACCAGCAGCATCTCTACTATGGAAGCTTCGTCCTCGCGGTGCCCATCTTCTGCATGATCATTGAGTTCATGGGGGTGGTGACCAAGGACAAGGCGATGGCCAAGAAATACGATCAGCTGGCCTACGACTTCATTAAAATCAGTCTGACAGCCTACTCGCTCACGGCCATCCTGGGCGGCATCCTGATCTTTACCTTCCTGACTCTGTATCCTGCATTCTTCGGTTATCTCTCCAGCATCTTCCGTCCGGTCATGCACATTTATGCGCTGATGTTTGTGGCTGAGAGCGGCACCCTCTACATTTACTATTATGGATGGGACAAGATGAAGGAGGGGCTCCTGAAATGGATTCACTTGAGCATGTCGGTGATCCTGAACGTCATTGGAACTGTGCTGATGATGCTGGCGAACTCCTGGATCGGGTTCATGATGTCCCCGGCCGGCGTGGATGAGCAGGGTCGCTTCCTGGGGAATATCTGGCACGTCATTCATACGGCGCTGTGGAATCCGCTGAACGTGCACCGCATCCTGGGCAACATGGCCTTTGGCGGCGGTGTGGTGGCGGCCTATGCGGCCTATCGCTTCCTCTCGGCGAAAACCGATGAAGAGCGCGCCCATTATGACTGGATGGGTTATATCGCGATGGCCCTCGCTGTTGCGTTCCTGATCCCGCTGCCGTTTGCCGGGTACTGGCTGATGCGTGAAGTGTATGCCTATCGTCAGCAGATGGGGATCACGCTCATGGGCGGCTTGCTGGCGTGGCTCTTCATCATTCAGGCGACGATGATCGGTATTCTGTTCCTGAGCACCAATTATTATCTCTGGCAGGCGCTCGGGCGGATGCGCGGCGCTGAAAAGTATCAGCGGTACATCAAGTACCTGGTATTCGTGCTCGTCGTCGGATTCCTGGTGTTCATCACGCCGCATACGATGGTGATGACGCCCGCGGAGTTGAAGGCGATGGGCGGCCAGCAGCATCCGGTGCTGGGGAACTACGGCGTCATGTCGGCTAAGAACGGCGGCATCAACGTGATCATCACGACGACGGTGTTGAGTTTCGTCTGGTACATGCGCGGCAACAAGGAGCCGATGGTGCCGTGGAAGAAGTTCGGGAACATCTTCATGGGGACGTTCTTCGGCCTTGCCTATGTCAATATCATCTGGCTCGCCATCTACGGTTACTACATTCCTGCAAACGTGCGCGTCGGGTTGTCGGTGCCGCAGGTGGCTACGACGTTGTCGTGTCTGTTCTTTATGACTGCCTTGAACGGCGTCATGCTGAAAGGCGCGAAGCAGATGGGGCCGATCGAATGGGGCAAGATTTCGGCCAGGTCTCAATATGCCATCATCATGCTGGCGACAGCGTTTACCTGGATGATGGGACTGATGGGCTACATCCGGTCGTCGGTCCGGTTGTTCTGGCATGTCAATGAAATCATGCGCGATAACTCGCCCTGGGCCTATACGCACACGGTGGGGTTTGCGGCCAACATGATTTCGTTCAACGTGCTGTTCTTCTGGGTCAGCATTTTGTTCGTTTTCTGGCTTGGAACATTGGGAGCCAAGAAGGCGCCCGTCGAAGCCAAGGCGCATGCGCCTGGCCGGGTGCCCGAACCTGCGCACGGACATTAATCCTCGGTCAATTTTTTGATTCTGTTGGTCTCGCCCCCGCTCGGCGGGGGTGGGACCGAGGGAGGGTGTGAAGTGAAAGAGTTGCTCGTATCAGCGCTGGGTATGGGGTGGGGGGTGCTGGCGGTCCTGGCCGGATTGCTGGTCTATCACTTCACCAAGGGGAACAGGGACGGGGCCTTTAAAGTCTTTATCGGCATGCTCGCCACGCTCATGATCTTCATGGCGATCGCCAATTATAAGAACAATTTCTTCGCGGAATCCCGCTTGCTGCCGGTCTCGCTGGTGCTGATCACCGCGACGACCTTCATGATGGCGCTCTATTTTTCCAATGTCAGCGCGCTCCTGAAGATCGGCGGGTTCATGTTCCTTGTGGCTGCGGCGCTGTCCGGATACGGCAACTGGCTGCCGCAGGTCGAGGGCGGGTTTCCCCCGAAGGAAGAGAAGCTTCAGTTTGACTCGATGACGTCGCAGCAGTTGGCCGACGAGGGCGAGAAGATCATATTCGGGGGCATCGGGCAGAGTTCCGTGCAGGGTGCGATCGGCAAGGGGCAGTGCCCTTTGTGTCATGGTTTCCAGAAGGGCTTCCTGAGCGAGCGGGCGCCGAACCTGTTTGGTCTTCCCGAGCGAGCGGAGAAGGAGCGGCTGACGGATCCGAACTACCACAAAGGTGAGCCGCAGAAGCGTGCATACGCTGACAAGGAAGCGTGCCCCGGGTGCGGGACCGCGACGACGGTGCAGGAATACATCGCCGAGTCGCACGCCTGTCCGAACTGCTATGTGGCGGCCGGATTTGGCGTGAAGGGCACGAACGACAAGGAAAGCCCCATGCCGAAGATTCACAAGCCACCGATATCTCTGAGCCTGCCGGAGCTGGCGGCGGTGGATACGTGGCTCTATGTCCGCGAGGGCAAGGAGCCGCCGTCATACGAAGACATTATCAAGTCCTACGAAAAGTTCATTCTGGAAGCGGATCGGCCGAAGCAGCAGGATGATAAGGCTGCCGGTCCCACGCAACTGCTGGCGGATGGCACGGAGCCGGTCGATCAGATCTTTGCCAAGGCACAGTGCGTGGTGTGCCATACCATCCCGGGGATTCCCGGCGCAACCGGCACCCAGGGCCCCAAGCTCGAAGAGGGGACGAACGCACCGAATCGTATCCACGATTCGGCGTATAAGGGCACGGCCAAGACGACTCCCGACTACATCATGGAGTCCATTGTTTCGCCGAGCTCCTATGTCGTGAAAGGGTTTCCCGATAACCTGATGCCGAAGATATTCGGTCAGAAGCTGAGCGCGGGCGCATTGAAGAAAATCGTCGATTATCTGTCTCAGGTGAAAGCGGGCGCGCCGCCACCGAAGATTTCATAATGACCGTTCCTAGCGCATCAAAGGGAGTGAAGAGATGAAAGCAATAATGTCAGCGGCGGCAGTGGTGGGGGTGATTGCATCGCTCCTCCTGCTGGGCATGATCTTCGGGGTCGTCAAGGCCGACACCGTGCACCTGGTGGAAGGCTACATGCCCATGCAGATGATCTTCGAGTTGGCCATCTTCGTGGCGGGTTTCACGGGACTCAGCTACATGCTGAATTCGATGGGGATGGCGATTCCCCGGTTCTGGCAGGGGATTGGCTTCGTTGCGTTTATTCTGTTCTACCTCAAGTCTCGTGTCTATCCGCCCATTCCATTCAGCGTCCGGGCCATGTACGGCACAGTCACGATGGTGGCCGTCTTCATGTGGATGTCCAGCAACGAGGAGGATTGGAAGAAATTCCGGCAGCCGATCCTCAATGTGATGGATGCAGCGACGCCTAAACTCAAATTGATCCGGACCCTCTTCTTGATTGCAATCCCGGTCGCTCTCTGGGGATTCTCATACCAGTCCTTCGTTCCGCAGGGAGCGGGTGCCGATGTGGATGAGCCGATCGAGCTGCGGACCGTGCATCCGGCTCCGCCGGCCAGCACGAAGGTGCACGGGAAGACCTTCGTCTTGCAGACCTCGCAGAACCCGTATCGGGTGAACCCGGAAGGCAAGTACGATCAGGAATACAGCAACAAGCTCATCGTTGAGCAGGCGATGGGCCGCTTGATGCAGGCGAATGCCAATCCGTGGGATGAAAAGGCGGAAGGTTATCTGAAGAACGTCCGTGAGGGCGGCGAGATTTTCTTCCAGAACTGTCACTTCTGCCACGGCGACAACCTGAACGGCAGAGGGCTGCATGCCTTTGCGTTCAACCCGATTCCGGCGAATTTTACCGACCCCGGAACGATCGCCCAGTTGCAGGAGACGTTCATCTTCTGGCGCGTGTCGAAGGGGGGCCTCGGCCTTCCCCGCGAAGGGTTCCCCTGGGCCTCGGTCATGCCGCCCTGGGAACAGCACCTGACGACCGACGAAATCTGGAAAGTCGTGCTCTTCGAATATTGGCACACAGGCTATTATCCGCGGACGTGGGATTAATCCCGCATTCAATTGGTGAAGGGGTATAACACCATGAAGCAAGCTGGGTTGACGAGTAAAGCGGTCCTGATTCTCGCGGCTGCATTCGCGGTCACGATGGTGTCGGGGAGCGCCGGGGTTTCGATCTTCGCGCAAGAAGGCGGGAGCGGGCTACCGGCAGGGTTCAAAAAGGGTGAGCTGGCGCCGTTGCCTTCGGCTGAGATGATCGAGGCCGGGAAGCGCGTCTATTTCACCAAGTGCGTGTGGTGCCATGGCGTCGATGGTGCGGGTGACGGCCCGGCCGCCGACCGCCTCTGGCCGCGTCCGAGAAACTTCAATCAGGGCACCTTCAAGATCCGCCATACGGCAAGCGGTGAGTTGCCGCTCTTCGATGCCAAGAAGCCGGTCAATGGGCAGAACGACCTCTTTGAAACGGTCACCCACGGCCTGCCCGGTTCGGCGATGCCGTCCTGGGAAGGCATCCTGACAGACGAGCAGCGGCAGCAGGTCCTGTCCTTTGTGACCTCCCAGTTGGTCAAGGATCGGAAGTTCGACGACAAGGCGACGGAAACGCAGACCGTGCTCAACTGGGATGAGCTTATGAAGACACAGGTCAAGTATAGCCCGGAGAGCATCGAGAAGGGCAAGCAACTCTTCCTCGACAAGAAGTGCATCGAGTGCCATGGTGCTGAGGGCCGCGGCGACGGCAACGCGTTCAACCTGAAGGATGACTGGGGCTTCTCGATTCAGCCGGCTGACCAGCGCAAGTGTTGGAACTTCAGAGGAAGCCGTCAGGATCCCTACAACGTCAAGAACATCTTCCGGACGTTCTCCACGGGTGTGAACGGCACGCCGATGCCGTCATTTGCCGACAACACGACGGTTGAAGAGCGGTGGCACATCGCCAATTTCGTGCAATCGCTGTGCGAGCGGGATGCGAAGGGCAATCCGCTGGAAATCGATCCGCTCACGGACAAGCCGAAGGTCAAGTTTGTGATCCTGTCCGGAACCGTGGAGGGCGAAATCCCGGACGATCCGGAGAACGAGTTGTGGCAGAAGCGGGAGCGCCGCATCGTGCTGCTTGCCGGACAGATTACGCACAAGCCCAGGAATTTCGTCAATCGTATCGACGATGTCTGGGTCAAGTCGCTGTACAGCCAGAAGGAAAAGCAGATTGCGTTCCTGTTCCAGTGGGATGACCGGACCAAGAGCGTGGCCAAGGAAGCCGGAACCAAGATTCCCTGGCAGCCGACCGAAGTGAACGTGGAAACGCATGGCGTGAAGGAACAGGCCCCCAAGACCGGCGAGGAAGGGTCCATCGCGGCCAACCAGAACAAGTTCCCGGTGTATAACGATGCCTTTGCGTTCCAGTTCCCGGTCAAGTGGCAGGAGCTGCCGCCACCGGAAAAACCGCGGTATCTGTGGGGCGACGAGAAGTACCCGGTCGATATCGTGAAGTGGGAGGCGGACGGATCGTTGCGCGCCTTCGCGGGAACCGGCTGGGACAAGGATTTCGAAGACCGTGATGACTACACGGAAAGACTGAAGCTGGCGAAAGCCGAGTGGAAGGACGGCCGGTGGAGCCTCATCATCAAGCGGCCCCTCAAGGCTGATTACGATGAGGACGTGAAGTTCGAGGTCGGCAAGTACATCCCCACGGTGTTTTTTGCGTGGGATGGTCACAACGGAGATGCCGGTCGCAAGATGGCCGTCTCCGCGTTCTACTACCTCGTTCTTCAGCCGCCGATTCCCAAAGAGACCTATATCTATCCGACCTTGATCGCGGTGGGTATCGTGATCCTGGAGGGATGGATTCTGACGAGACGGGCCAATCGTAAGAAGGGCAAGGTCTAATAATCCTTCTACGGTGGGGAACCACAAAAGGGGGTGGGGAGACCCACCCCCTTTTCTTTTTCTAGGCGAGGAGGGCTGTGCCTGAGCTGATTTCCAATATGACCGGGGTTCTGGTGGCCGGCGGGCAAAGCCGGCGCATGGGCCGGGACAAACGCTTTCTTGAGCTTGGCGGGCAAACTCTGCTTCAGAGAACCCTATCCTTGCTGCAAAGCCTCTTTGCAGAGGTGCTGGTTGCCCTTGCCGAGCCGGTGCCCCAACTAACCGGCCGGAACTACCGTGTGGTAACGGATCTTATTCCAGGCTGCGCCACGCTGGGAGGCTTGTATACGGGCCTGGCATCAGCCGGCCACCCCAGGATTTTTGCAGTCGGGTGCGACATGCCTTTTTTGAACCCGGAGGCCATTCAGAGACTTGCCGGGATTGATGCGCAGGCCGATGTGGTCATGCCCAAGCTGGCGACAGGGTTGCAGCCCATGCACGCGGTGTATTCAAAGGCCTGCCTGCCGCATCTGGAGCGGATGGCCAAGGCGAAACAATTGAAAGTACAGGCCTTGACGGAAATCCCCGGTTTAACCGTGAGGCTGGTTTCCGAGAAAGAGTTACTGGACGTTGATCCTCAATTACTATCATTTTTTAACATCAATACACCGGCTGATCTTGAGTTTGCCAGAAAGCTGCTGGCGGGTTCCGGAAGCGAACGCCCATAGGAAGGTCGGGCAAACGAAACGGACGGCGCGTTACCTTGTTCCGCCGCAGCAGTTATGTTAGATTCCGAAATCGTTTTTTCGCTGAAAACAAGCGGGGTTAGCCCGCTTGTTCATGAGGGTTCGTGACGAAACCGCGGAGACGCTCCGCGAGACGGGTGCGTGGAGCTGTGATGGCGTGGCTTCAAGCCACGCCATGGAGGTAGCGAAGGAGGTGTGCCTCCTTCGTGGGGATCGTACAAGGGGGCTGGCCCCCTTGTAGGAGCCCGCGAGGCAGGCACCAGGGCCGAGCGGGCGACGGGAGGGAGGCAGACTTGCAAGGTCTGTTGACCGACCGAGCGGCGAACCCGCCCGCTTGGCCGCGGTAGCTGATGGCCAAGCTTGTCGTAGCAGCGTATCTGCGGTTGCAGTAGAAGCCTTCATGAATATGCGGGCAAAAAAGAGGAGGGGTGGTGCCTCGGGATATCGTGCGTGACCAAGTCACGGGTGCACTGCGGAATGCCCTGCAGCAAGCCAGACAAAAAGGGCAGCTCGCGGCGGGGGAATGGCCGGCAATCACGGTGGATCTTCCCAAGCGGCCCGAATGGGGTGATTTGGCCACGGCTATCGCCATGAGTCTTGCCTCGCAGGAACGGCGTTCTCCCAAGGACGTCGCGCAGATCATCCTCGACAATCTCGATCAGCCCAAGTCCGTCTTCGATCATGTCGAGATCGCCGCTCCCGGTTTTCTCAACATGACGGTCAGGCGCGACCTGTGGATGCAGGTGTTATTGCAGATCGAAACAGAGGGCACTGCCTATGGCCGGAACGATCTGGGCCAGGGCCGGCGGGTGCTGGTGGAATATGTCAGCGCCAATCCCACCGGTCCGATGCACATCGGTCACGGGCGCGGCGCGGCGGTCGGCGATGCGGTCGCCAACCTGCTGGAGGCGTCCGGGTTCAACGTCTCGCGCGAGTACTATATCAACGATGCCGGCCGGCAGATGAAACTGCTGGGACAGTCGGTCTATGCCCGGTACCTGCAACGGAACGGGCGGACCGTGGCGCTTCCCGAAGGCGGCTACCAGGGTGCCTATGTCGAACAGTTGGCGGAGCGGGTGCAAGAGAGCCTGGGCTCGAAACTGGCGGATCTCCCGATGGAAGAGGCCGAACAGCAGTGCCAGGAGTTCGCCTACCGGGAAATGATGGAGATCATCCGGCAGGATCTCCGGTCGTTCCGCATCACGTTTGATTCGTGGTTCAGCGAAGCCTCGCTGTTGTCGGCCGGAGCGGTCACCACGGTGTTGGAGGAGCTGCGGCGAAAGGACCTCCTGTTCGATCAGGAGGGAGCTGCGTGGTTCCGCTCCTCCGCCTATGGAGACGAAAAGGACCGGGTGATCCGCAAGCAGGACGGCGAATACACCTACCTGGCGTCCGATATCGCCTATCACCGCGACAAGCTGCAGCGCGGCTTCGATCTGCTCATCGACGTGTGGGGGGCCGACCATCACGGGTACATTCCGCGCATGCAGGCCGTCGTGCAGGCGCTGGGATATCCCAAGGACCGGCTGCGCGTGGTGCTGGTTCAGATGGTGAACCTCATGCGCAGCGGGAAAAAGGTCGAGATGTCGAAACGGGCGGGCGAGTTCGTGACGCTACGCGAGGTGGTCGACGAAGTCGGGGCCGATGTCGCCAAATTCTTTTTCCTGATGCGGTCGTCCGACCGGCATCTGGATTTCGATCTCGAACTGGCCAAGCAGCAGTCGGCCGACAACCCCGTGTACTATGTGCAGTACGCGCATGCCCGCGTCTCCAGTCTCTTCCGGGTGGCGGAGAGCCGCGGGGTCGCCGTGCCGAAACCCAGCAAGGCCGATCTGGAAGCCTTGACCGATCCGGACGAGTTCTCCCTGGTCCGGAAATTATCGGCCTATCCCTCGGTGGTGGAAGGCAGTGCGCTGGCGCTCGAGCCCCACCGGATCGTGTTCTATCTTCAGGAACTGGCGCAGCAGCTGCATACCTTCTATTTCAAACACCGGATTCTTCCTCCGGCAGCTGAAGGGGAATCGGCAGATGCCGGACAATTCGTGAAGGATGCGACGGTCTCGTCCGTGAAACATCGTGAACAACTGACTCCCCAATTGACCGGGGCGCGGCTTGCGCTGATGGGGCAGGTCGGGCAGGTCATTCGAAATGGATTGGGGCTCCTGGGGGTGTCCGCGCCCGAGCGCATGTAGAGGGGATTTTCGATGTTTGGATTTTCGGTGCAGAAAACTGACCTGGGGGGCGCGGCAAGAAACGGCCGCCTGGCGACGCCGCACGGAACGATCGCCACGCCCGCATTCATGCCGGTTGGGTCGCTCGGCCCCGTGAAGGGCATCGAGCCGAATGAATTGCAGGCGATGGGCTACGGGCTGATGCTGAACAATGCCTACCATCTTTTTCTGCGCCCCGGCCACGAAGTCATCGCCGGGATGGGCGGGTTGCACGCGTTCAATGCCTGGCCCGGGGCGATCCTGACCGACAGCGGGGGCTTTCAGGTCTTCAGCCTGGCCAGGTTGCGCAAGGTGTCGGATGACGGGGTGACGTTTCAGTCGCATCTTGACGGTTCCCTTCACCACATCACGCCGGAGCGGGCGATCGAGATTCAGGAGGCGTTGGGGGCCGACATCATCATGGCGTTCGATGAATGTGTCGCGCTGCCGTCATCGGCCGAGCAGGTGCATGAGGCCGTTCGCCGGACCAGCCAGTGGGCCAGGCGGTGCCTGATGGCCAGGCGGCGGAACGATCAGGCCCTGTTCGGGATCGTCCAGGGAGGACTCGATCACGACCTGCGGAGGCGATCGGCCGATGACCTCGTGGCGATGGGCTTTGACGGCTATGCTGTCGGCGGGCTGTCCGTCGGTGAGGAGCCGGCGTCGAGACATCTGACGCTGGACGCCACCATCCCGCAGCTTCCGGCTGACAAGCCCCGCTATCTGATGGGCGTCGGGTTGCCGGACGACCTGGTGGAAGGGGTGGCGCGCGGCGTTGACCTGTTCGATTGCGTCGTGCCGTCCCGCCACGGACGCACCGGGTGGTTGTTCACCTCGCTCGGACGGGTGTTGATCCGGAACGCCAAATATGCCAAAGATGAGCGTCCCGTCGACCCGTCCTGCACCTGTCCTGTCTGCAAGCGGTATACGCGGGCCTATTTGCACCACCTGTATCTTGTGAAGGAAATGCTGGGGGTACGCTTGAACACGATCCACAATCTGTATTTTTATGCGGGCATGATGGCGCAGATCCGGCAGGCGATTGCATCCGGAACGTTTGCCGACTTTCGCGCCCGCTATTATGAACGCCGGGACCAATTGCAGGCGCAGGCGGACGGGCCGGACGGGCCGGAAAACCGGACGCTGGCGTCGAGCCTGGCGGAAGAGGGACGGCCATGAAGGTGCCGGGGTCGGTGGCATGGGCCCAGGGTTCCGGCGGCGGCGGTGGAATGCCCGGCACGCTGGTGTCGCTTGTTCCGTTTGTCCTGATTTTCGTGCTGTTTTATTTCCTGCTGATCCAGCCGCAGCAGAAACGGCAAAAACAGCAGAAGGGCATGCTGGAGTCCCTGAAAAAGGGGGACAAGGTGATCACCTCATCCGGCATCTGGGGAACCGTGACCAATTTGGGAAAGGACACGGTGACGCTCCAGATTGCCGACAACACGAAGATCAAGGTCCAGCGTGAGTACATTGCGCGGCTGAGAAGCGATGACGAGGATTCGCCCGCATGATTCATGTGGGCTAATAAGGAGTATGAGAAACGCATGAAAAAAGTCGGCGGGCGGTTCACATTGCTGGCGTTGGTGGTGGTGCTTTCGGCGGTGTCATTTCTTCCCTCGTACCCCGCGGCGTTCCAGGCGCTGCCTCCGTGGTTGAAGCGGGCCTTTCCGAACAAGGGCATCGCGCTCGGGTTGGACCTGCAGGGCGGCATCCATCTGGTGCTGGAGGTCGAGGAGGACCGGGCCGTTGAGATCGCCGTGGATCGGTCCGTCAACGCGATCCAGGATCTCCTGGTCGACAAGAAGATTCCGGTCGAGTCCGTCAAGCGCACCGGATTCGCCCAGGTGACGCTGGCTTTTCAGAAGGAGGACCTCAAGGCGGAGATTCAAAAGACCCTCGAGGAGTTCTCCGCATTCTCCGAGAAGTCGGGCGCGGGGTCAGCCGGGACCCTTGTCTACGAGTTGTCGGAAGGCGAAATCAAGCGGATCAAGGATTCCGCGATCAATCAGGCGCTCGAAACGATTCGGAACCGCATTGACCAGTTCGGGGTGGCCGAGCCGCTGATCCAGCGCCAGGGCCTGAAACAGATCGTCGTCCAGTTGCCGGGCATCAAGGAGCCGAAGCGGGCCAAGGACCTGATCAAGGAAACAGCCCTGCTGGAGTTCAAGATGCTGGACGAAGCCAACAAGCTGGCTTCCGAACTGCCTCAGCGGGTGCCCAAAGGTCAGGAAGACGCCATTCTCAAACAGTATCAGGACAGGATTCCGGAAGGCGATCAGATCCTGTTCGAAAAGGTCGTCGAAAAGGACAGCGGCCGCGAATACCGGATCCCCTACCTGGTCAAAAAGCGCGTCATGCTGGCGGGCGATGTGCTCAGCGATGCGCGCGTCTCCATCGGACAGTTCAACGATCCGTACGTCGCGATTACGTTCGACGCCAAGGGAGGGCGCGAATTCGAGCGGATCACCGAGGAGAATGTCAAAAAACGGATGGCGATCGTGCTCGATAACACGATCTACTCGGCGCCGGTGATTCAGGAGCGCATCGGCGGAGGGCGGGCGCAAATCACGGGAACCTTCACTACGCAGGAGGCCAACGATCTGGCCATTGTGCTGCGGGCCGGCGCCCTGCCGGCGCCGTTGAAAGTCATCCAGGACCTGACCGTGGGGCCGTCGCTGGGACGGGACTCCATCGAAAAGGGCGTGCAGTCGACGCTGTTTGCCGGCGTGATGGTCGTGCTGTTCATGGCCGTGTACTACCGGCTGTCCGGCGTCATCGCGGATTTCGCGCTGACGTTGAATCTGATCTGCCTCATCGGCGCGCTGGCGGCGCTCAATGCGACGCTGACGCTGCCCGGCATCGCGGGAATCATCCTGACCATCGGCATGGGGGTGGATTCCAACGTCCTGATTTTCGAGCGCATCCGCGAAGAATTGCGATCGGGAAAGCCCGTTCGCCTGGCGGTGGACGGAGGCTATGACAAGGCCCTGCTCACCATTGTCGATTCGCACGTCACGACGCTGATTACCGGCCTGGCGCTGTTTCTCTTCGGCACCGGCCCCATCAAGGGGTTTGCCGTGACGCTCTGTCTGGGGATCGCCATCAATCTGTTCACCGCTCTGGTGGGCACGAAGGTGATCTTCGATGTCATGAACCGTCGGCGGCAATCCGAACACCTGAGCATTTAAGCGTCTGGAGGAGTGATGTATATGCAGGAGCACGCATGATCGAAATTCTCGGAAAAACGAACATCGACTTCATGGGTAAGCGCAAAATCGCGTTTGTGTTCTCCGGCATCATGGTCGCGCTGGGAATTCTGGCCATGGTGCAGATCGCGCGGGGGGCTGCCAATCTCGGGATCGACTTTGCGGGCGGGACCGCGGTCCAGCTCAAATTCGATCGACCGATCCGGACCGACGAGGCGCGGGCGGCGCTCGAGCGGAATCATCTTGCCGGTGCGGAGATTCAGGAGTTCGTGTCGGAAAACAAGCTGCTGATCCGGGTGAAGGCGGCGACGACGATCGAGGAAAAGGTGGCTGACCGGGTGGTGGCCATTTTCGGCAAGGAGTTCCCGGACAGGAAACTCGAGGTCGAAGCGTCGACGGAGATCGGGCCGACGATCGGGCACAAGCTGCAGGAGGATGCGCTGATCGCCATCCTGATCTCCTTCGCGGGTATCATCCTGTATATCGCCGCCCGGTTCGAATTCCGTTTCGGGGTCGCCGCGGCTGTCTCGACCTTCCACGACGTGCTGGCGGTGCTGGGACTGTTCTATGTCCTGGACAAGGAGGTCACGCTGCTGGTCGTGACGGCCCTGCTGACGCTTGCAGGCTATTCGCTCACGGATACCGTGGTCGTCTTCGATCGGATCCGTGAGAACTTGCGCGTGCGCCGGCGGGACGGGCTGGAAACGATCATCAACAACGGCATCAATCAGGTCCTGAGCCGGACGATTGTCACCAGTTTGACCGTGGTGCTGGTATTGGTCCCGCTGACCCTGGCAGGCGGCGAGGTCTTGCACGATTTCTCGCTGGCGCTGCTCTGCGGGGTGATCGTGGGCACCTATTCGTCGATCTTCGTGGCCAGCCCATTGCTGGTGATCTGGCCAGGTGGAACAGGAAAATTGCTCAAGAAGGGATAGGATGGTCCTAATAAAAGTGTTACCTATGCTTGACAATAACTGAAAGGCACACGAAAATGAGCACTTAGAAGGATTGATCGGTGTTACCAAAATGAAACTCTGGGGCCATTCACACAGTCTCCAGCGCAAGATCATCATGGCAATCGTGATGGTCGGCCTGCTCCCGCTCACATTCTCTCTTATTCTCACCTATTTCACCGAACGCCGGGCGCTTCACGAAACAATCGGTGTCAATTTTCGCGAAAAAGCGGTTGAAGCGGCCCGCCGGGTTGAAATGCAGGTGACCCGCGGCATCAATGAAGCCCAGCAGCTGGCGTCGACTCCGTTCCTGCGCACGGCGGTGGCGGAGTCCAATCGCAGTTATGCCGGCAAGGAGCCGCGCAACATCGAGTCCATGATCCAGGACTGGCAGAAGCAGTGGCGGCGACGAGGGAAGAGCAATGAGTTCCCCCTGTTCATCAACCGCATCGTCACGAATTACCTGATCCGGTGGCACGATATCCGGCGGGCCGACTATCTGGGGATTCTGGTGACGGATAACCAGGGCGCGCTGGTCGTCAGTTCGATTCCGCAGGCGGAGTACTACCATGGCAAGAGCGCTTGGTGGCAGACGGCGTTCAACGGGGGGCGCGGCGCGGAGTATGCGAGCGAACTGTATTTCGATCCGTCCTACGGCACCCATGTGCTGAATGTCGCCGTTCCTATTCTGGATGAGGACCAGCGGACGGCCATCGGCGTCGTCAGCGTGCTGTTGAAGCGGGATTCGCTGTTCCGGGCGATCTCGGAAGTGACGATCGGAGCGACCGGCCATGCCATGCTGATGAGTTCGGACGGCACGCCGCTGCTCTGCCCCGTGCTGGCTCCCGAGGAACATGCGGTCACGCCGGCGCTGGTCGCGCAGCTCGCGCCGATGCAGGCGGGGTGGTCCATCGCCGAAGACGATGCGCACGGCGGACGCCATTCCCTCATCGGCTTCGCGCCGGTGCGGTTGAGCGAGCATCTGGCGCCCGGCAGCCTGGGCGGGAAGCGCTGGGTCACCTTCGTGCGCCAGAATCCCTCGGAAACTTATACGACGCTGGATCAGCTGCTCGTCAAAGTGCTGGCCTACGGGCTCGTGGTGTTTGCCGTGCTCGTGGCGACCGGCGCGTGGGTGGCGAGGAGAATCGCCAGGCCGCTTGCCGTGCTGCATGAAGGGGCGCAGCGGATCGGATCGGGCAATCTCGACCATCAGTTGACTCTCACGACCGGCGATGAACTGGAGCAGCTCGCCGGGGCGTTCAACGGCATGGCGACCAACCTGAAACAGTCGTTCACCCAGCTCGAACAGCGGTCGCTCGAAATCGAAGCGACCAAGCGCTATCTGGAGAACCTGCTCGAAAACGCCAACGACGTGATCTATACCCTCGATACCGAGCAGCGCTTCACCTACGTGAACGGCAGGGTGTCGGGGTGGGGATACCGGAAGGAGGACCTGATCGGCCGGCCGTATTTATCCCTGTTGTCGAAGCGCCATCGCGGCCGCCGTTTGAAGAGCACGCTGGATATCGGCGCCAAGCAGGTCTATGAAGTGGAGGTGCTCTGCAAGACCGGCGAGACCAGGACGGTGACGGTCAGCGTGTCGCCGCTCTGCGACTCGGAGGGACGGATTCACGGCGTGCTGGGCATCGCCCGCGACATCACCGAGACGAAGAAGCTGGAGCAGCAGATCCGCAGTTCCGAGAAGCTGGCCTCGGTCGGAAAACTGGCGGCCGGCGTGGCGCACGAGATCAATAATCCGCTCGGCGGCATCCTGAATTGCCTCTATAACTTCCGGAAGGGCGCGCTGTCGCCGGCACGGCAGGAGGAGTATCTGGTCTCCATCGAGGACGGGCTGCGCCGGGTCCAGAAGATCGTCCGCCAGTTGCTGGATTTCTCTCAGCAGCACGATCCCGAGTTTTCCCCTGCCAATATCAACGACGTCGTCGAGCGGGTATTGGTCCTGACCGAACATGCGCTGGACGCGAAGCAGATCGGCCTGGACAAGCAGCTCCAGCGTGACCTGCCGGCATTGATGGTGGACCGCCACATGATGGAGCAGGTCTTGATGAACCTGATCCTCAATGCCGTGCAGGCGATCAAGGACGGCGGCACCATCACCATCAGCACGCGGGCGCATGACCGGAACTGCGAAGTGGTGGTGGAGGATACCGGGTGCGGCATTCCCGCGCACGTCCTGCCGCATATCTTCGATCCCTTCTTCACCACCAAGGGGACGGGAGAGGGGACGGGGCTGGGCCTCTCGGTCAGCCTGGGCATTGTCGAGCGGCATGGAGGCCGGATTTTAGTTGATAGCGAAGTGGGGAAGGGATCGGTGTTTACCGTCTGTCTTCCGCTGTCCAACGAACGGTCCACTGAACGATCGATGGTGGGGAGGATGTCGTGAAATCGCCGGCCGTGCTGATCATCGACGATGAACCCTTGATGCGCCTGTCCATGGAGGACGCGTTGCGCGCCGTGGGCTGCGAGGTGCGCGCCGCGGCAACCGGGCCGGAAGGGCTGGCCATGCTGGAGCAGGCGGCGTCCGACATTGTCGTCACCGATCTCCGGCTGCCGGGGATGGACGGCCTGACGCTGCTGCAGGCGGCGAAACAGCGGTCGCCCAAGACCGAGGTCGTGCTGATCACCGCGCACGGCTCGGTGGAAACGGCCGTGGGCGCGATGAAAGCCGGCGCGTACGATTACATCACGAAACCCTTTTCGATGGATGAACTGCTGCTCATCGTCGAGCGGATCGGCAAGATGCTGGCGCTCCGGCAGGAAAACGTGTTGTTGCGGGAGGAACTGGAAAGCAAGTTCACCTTCGAGGGCATTCTGGGGAAGAACGAGCGCATGCGGGAGGTGCTGGAAAAGGTCAAGCTGGTGGCCGCGACGGATTCCACCGTGCTGATCTCCGGCGAGAGCGGGACCGGCAAGGAACTGGTGGCGAATGCCATCCATCGCAGCAGCCCGCGCCGCGACCAGGCGCTGATCAAGGTCAGTTGCGCGGCGCTGCCGGAGACGCTGCTGGAAGCCGAACTGTTCGGGCACGAAAAGGGCGCCTTTACCGGTGCGCTGAAACAGCGGCGTGGCCGGTTCGAGCTGGCGCATAAGGGCACATTATTCCTGGATGAGATCGGCGAAATTTCTCCGGTCGTCCAGGTCAAGCTGCTGCGCGTATTACAAGAAAGGCAGTTCGAACGTGTCGGCGGCAATGAAACGATTGATTCGGACGTCCGCCTCGTCTGCGCCACCCAGAAAGACCTGAAGAAGGAAGTACAGCAGGGGCGCTTCCGTGAAGACCTCTATTACCGGCTCAACGTGGTGCCCATCCAGCTGCCGCCGCTGCGCGCGCGCCGGGAAGACGTGCTGATGATCGCGGAGCATGTGCTGCAGACACGGGCGGCCCGGCTGAGCAAGCCAGTGAAGGGGTTCTCGCAGGGCAGCCGGGAGGTGTTGCTGCGGTATTCGTTCCCGGGCAACGTCCGCGAGCTGGAAAACATGGTCGAACGGGCCGTGGCCCTGTGCCGGCCCGGCGAGGACGTACAGGCCTGGGATCTCTGCGGGATGCCGTCCTGTCCCTATCTCGGCGGCCAACCACAAGAAGGCTGCGGTTTCTGCAGCGAAGGATTGACGGGGAAGCGGGCGATCCCGGCCGGTCGAAGCGATGTGGTGGATTCGCTGGCGGCGGCGCGGGAGCAGTTCGAAAAGCAGTACATCCTGTCGGTGCTGGTGCGGACGGAGGGCAGCCGGACCATGGCGGCGAAGGTTCTCGATCTCTCCAGGAAAGCCCTCTGGGAGAAGTGCAAACGCTACGGCATTCCGTCGAACAGAAACGGTAAGGATGTCGAGGACGAAGACGAATAGGCTTTAAGGCGGCAGGGTGGCACGCCCCTCGCTTCAGCGCCTCCCGGAACGGCCCTTTCGGACTTTGCCGGGCGGAAGCCTTCTGGAATTCCCGCGGCCGCGGTCGTTGACCGCGGTGCCTTGGTCAGTTCCAGCTTTCCTGCCCGCTAAAGCCTCGGTGGGTGCCCCGCTTCTCCGGCAAAGTCCGCTCGATCTCGCCACCCCACTTTTTAGAATTGAAAGGCGACAGGCCACTTGCAAGCCCGTCGCCTTTAACGCTTCGCCACGTTCAGTGTGCTGCTCCGGTAGCTATTGCCCTCGAAACATTGCCTGCCCTGAGTGCGTCGAAGGGCCTGCCCAGAGCCCGCCCATCGAGAGCCTCTGGGTCGAGCGATCGAGGGTCCGCTTCTTTGACCACCATCTACCGAAAAATTGTGTTCTGACCCCACGCAGCTCGCCTCAGATCTCTTGTTATCGTACAAGTCATTGGCATGATACATAAAATACGATTCAAAAGAACTCTTGCAATCCTCCGGTAATTTTGAAAGAATTGCGCACATTTCTTTCAAAGATAGAAATGCTTTGAAAGTGGCCATTGACCCCTGGGTAGTACGTATGGACGCGAAAGACTTTCAAACGCCGAGTGCCGGACGTGTTGTGAAGATGCCGCAAGGCTATCTGGCGTTTGTTCCTTCTCTCCTGCCTCCCGCGCTGAAGTACGACAACGATTTGGTGCTCGCGCTTTCTCGTGCCGATGCCGCACTGAGCGAACTGTCCGGTCTTGGCCGGCAATTACCGAATCCGCATTTACTCATCAGTCCCTATGTGCGTCGTGAGGCCGTTCTCTCTTCTCGCATCGAGGGCACGAAGGCCAGTCTTTCCGATCTATTACTGGATGAGTTGGACGCGGGAGTCTCGCGAAGCGGGGACGATGATGTCCGGGAAGTCCGGTGCTATGTCACGGCGCTGGAATATGGACTCAAGCGGCTCTCGACCCTGCCGCTCTCGTTGCGTCTCGTTCGGGAGATCCATGCCCGGCTCATGAAAGGCGTCAGAGGCGAACGGGCCATACCGGGAGAGTTCCGTCGTTCGCAGAATTGGATCGGTCCTTCCGGGAGCACGCCGGCCGCCGCATCGTATGTCCCGCCGCCTCCCGAGCACATGGACGAATTGTTGGCCGATTGGGAACGATTCCTCCACACACGGGACCGATTTCCCGATTTGGTTCAGTGCGCGATCATGCACGAGCAGTTTGAGGCGATTCACCCCTTCCTCGATGGAAACGGACGGGTCGGTCGCTTGTTGATCACGTTGTTTCTTGTGGAGCGAGGTCGTCTGTCGCAGCCGTTGTTGTACTTGTCCGCCTATATCGAAGCCCATCGGCAGGATTATTACGATTTGCTGCAACGGGTTCGGACGCACGGCGACTGGACGGCATGGCTTCTGTTCTTTATTACGGGCGTCCTCGACATTTCCACGGAGGCCGCGGGCCAGGCCAGACGGCTCATTGATCTGCGGGAGCAATCTCGAGGGCGTCTGCGCGACAAGGCCAAAGCGCTGGTGTTACTGGATGAACTGTTCGTAAACCCTTACATGACGGTATCCAAGGCCGAACGCGTCTTAAAGGTCTCAAATCCAACCGCACGGCAAGCCGTTCTGTTACTTGAGCGAAAAGGATTGCTGGAGGAAGTCAGCGGCCGTCAGTGGGGACGGTTGTATTTGGCCAAGCCGATCATGAACGTTCTCGAACCACCCTCGAAGAAGACCTGACCCTTAACGCTTCGCCACGTTCAGCGTGCTGCTCCGGTAGCTATTGCCCTCGAAACATTGCCTGCCCTGAGTGAGTCGAAGGGCCTGCCCAGAGCCCGTCGAGGGGCCTGCTCCATGTCTCTTGTTTATTCCCCATTGCCCTGCTTGGGGAAATTCGCTAGACTGCCAGTCAATTTATTAGGCTTCCAAATAATAGATGGAACCGGTCTAAGGTCACAGAATGTGACCTTAAAGAATGCGACTATACAGGGAGGCGACTGAACAATGCGCGACCTGATCCCGCATGAACAGATCGAAAAGAGCATTCTTTTTCTGCGCGGGCAGAAAGTCATCCTGGATGCCGACTTGGCGAGGCTTTACGGGGTGCCGACCTATAGGTTCAACGAAGCGTTCAAACGAAATCGCCATCGGTTTCCTGATGATTTCGCCTTTCAATTGACGGCAGACGAGTTCGCTGATTTGAGATCACAATATGCGACCTCAAGCGTGCAAGGCGCCGATAAATTGGAAGATACGGAGGACTCATCGCAATTTGCGATGAGTTCATCCCGGAGACCTGGCCGTAAGGATCGCGCGAACCGGTCGCAATTTGCGACCAGTTCCAGCCGTCATCGTGGTGCCGCCTATCGTCCTTGGGCATTTACGGAGCATGGTGCGCTGATGGCCGCGAATATTCTCCGCAGCGAGCGCGCGGTGCAGATGAGCGTGATTGTGGTGCGCGCCTTTGTTCGATTGAGGGAAATGCTGGCAACCAACAAGACGCTGGCGGCAAAGCTGGCCGAGTTGGAGCGAAAAGTGGCCAGTCATGACGAGCATATCCGGTCGCTGTTTCAAACAATCCGCCAACTGATGAACCCCCGGCCGTCCAAACCCCGTCGGATCGGCTTTCAGGCACGGGGCTGACTGCTAACGCTTCGCCACGTTCGACGGGCAATTCTGGTAGTGATCGTCCTCTGCCTTGATCGCTTTCTGGTGGACCTCGATTAATAGTTGACCAAAATTCGGTCACCTGTAGAATAGAAATCATGTCAAAGATGCTGCCGACCTCAAGAGTCAGAACACGTCTTCATGAGCTGGTCACGGCTGTGGCCAAAAGGGGAGAAACAATTGTGATCACTCGATACGGGAGGCCTGCCGCTGTCCTGGTGACCTACGAGAAATGCCGGCGGCAAAAGGAAACGCCGGACATTCTCTCCGATCCGGACATGATGCGGCAGATCGGGCAGAGCCGCCGGTTTTACGCCAGGGGAGCGAAGGGGCTGTCTCAGGATGATGTACTCTGACCCCGTGCAGTGTTGACAGAATCGACCTTGGACCGTAGGCTGTGCGCGTGAGTCGGTGATCTGATCGTAGGGGAGTTGTAAGAAATGACAAAAGTGTCCAGATCAGGTGCCCGCCAGAAGCTTCGGCGGTACATGAATGCCCTACGGCGGCAGTTGCCCATGCTGCGAACCAGGTTTCACGTCCGGTACCTCGGCGTGTTTGGTTCGTATGTCCACGGGACTCCCCGGAGGGGCAGCGATCTTGACGTGTTGGTGGAGTTTTCCGAGCAACCGAGCCTTTTCGAGTTTCTTGAGCTTGAAAACCGGTTGTCCTCCCTCCTGGGCGTTAAAGTGGACCTGGTGATGAAAGGGACGCTCAAACCGCTCATCGGCCGTCGGATTCTCGCCGAGGTCGTGGGTCTGTGACGCGCACGCGCGAATTTCTCGATTACCTCGCCGATATCCAGCACGCCGCACAGCACATCTCGAAATTCATCGCCGGCATGACTTGGCCCAGGTTCTCGCGGGATCAGAAGACCATCTTCGCGGTGGTCAGGGCCTTCGAGATTATCGGGGAAGCGGCCAAGAAAATCCCGCCGTCCGTCCGCAAGCGGCATCCGAAGGTCCCGTGGAAGCAGATGGCGGGCATGCGGGACAAGCTCATCCATGAGTACTTCGGAGTGAACTACGAGGTGCTGTGGAAAACGGCCAAGGAGGATATCCCTCCAGTACGACGGCTCATGGCGAAAGTGCTGAAGGCAGAAACCAGACGAGCGCGCAGATAACGCTTCGCCAGGTTCGATGGGCAGTTCCTACAGTGATTGTCCTCCGACCATTGATGCCTTTGGTTCTGGCTCCCCCCTTCGACAGGCTCAGGGCAGGCCCTCCGAAATATTGACGCAATTCTTACGAAAGCGTAGCCTGCATCCATCCGAAACGGCGAATATTCCACCTTATTTTTCTAGGAGCGAAATGAACAAGAAGAAGCCTGCTTCACAGATCAAAGATGACGTGAAAAGCATGTGTGGCATGCTGAAGGCCGATGATTCGGTCACCAAGGCCTTGCTTCGCGAGCGGGACGAAGACAAGAAGCGCGAGGCGACAAAGTACGGAAAAATCCGCCGGGGGTAAACGATGGATCGTCTAGAAGCTCTCACCAATGATCTTCGGGAATTTGTGGCAGAACGGGAATGGGGCCAATTCCACGATCCCAAGAATCTTGCCATGGCAGTAGCTTCTGAGGCAGGCGAACTTTTGGCTGAATATCGTTGGGTAGCAAATACCGAAGCTGATCATCTAACAAAAGACCCGGATCGACGTGCCAAAATTTCAGGCGAAGCTGCCGATGTAGGGATTGCCCTGTTTCTATTTTGCGATCGAATCGGTGTGGACTTACTGGAGGCGATTCGGATCAAGATGAAAACGAATTCCCAAAACTATCCCGTTAGTAGATCAAAGGGCAGGGCAGAAAGACCAAGATAAATGAAGCTTTGGGTTGGAGTAACGGACGGGGATTGGTACCGCTTTCTGAGTCAACGTGCAGACCTCGATGAGATCAATTTCTGGCAGCCAGGAGGCAATCGAGAGTTCAATGCTCTTTCGCCTGGCGAGCTTTTCCTCTTCAAGCTTCATTATCCCGAGAATGTGATTGTGGGGGGAGGGTTTTTCGCAACTTCTTCAATTCTCCCTTGCAGTCTCGCATGGGAAACATTTGGAGAAAGGAATGGGGCTACCACCTATACGGAGATGAGACGACGAATTGAAAAGTACCGTAGGTCCTCACCTAAGCCACATGAAGATTACAAGATCGGATGCATTATTCTCGAGCAACCGTTCTTTTTAGATAGGTCCACGTGGATTACTGTTCCTTCTAGCTTCGCTAGAAACATTGTTCAGGGAAAGACCTACGATCTTGCCTCGCAAGACGGGAGGACGCTTTGGGATTCTGTGCGATCAACGCTCCAGATGCGAAACGTATCCAATGAAATATCCTCGGAAGGCCCACGACCTGTGTATGGCGAGCCAGTCCTTGTGCGACCCCGCCTAGGGCAAGGAGCTTTTCGACTGTTGGTTACTGATACATATAAGCGGAGATGTGCCATCACAAGAGAGAAAGCTTTGCCGGTACTGCAGGCGGCACATATCAAGCCGGTCGCTGAAGGTGGGCAGCATCAAATCAGCAATGGACTTCTTCTACGTTCCGATATCCATGCACTGTTCGACCACGGGTATGTGACAGTTAGCCCTGATTTCCAGTTTCGAGTCAGCCAGAGGCTTAAAGCGGATTTCGACAACGGGGAAAACTATTTCCGCCTGCAAGGGACAAAAATATGGGTGCCGCCACATGTTCGCGATCAGCCCAGCCGGGAAGTTTTAGAATGGCATGCTGATACGATGTTCTTGGGATAACGGATGCCAAGGTTTGTAGGGCAATTACTATTGGCATAGCCCACTGCACTTGGCGAAGCGTTAAAGGCGACGGGCTTGTGAAGCGGCCCGTCGCCTTTCAATTTAAAAAAGTGGGGTGACGAGATCGAGCGGACTTTGCCGGAGAAGCGGGGGACCCGCCGAGGCTTTAGCGGGCAGGAAAGCTGGAACTGACCAAGGCACCGCGGTCAGCGACCGCGGCCGCGGGAATTCCAGAAGGTTTCCGCATGCTAAAGCCCGGAAGGGTCGCTTCGAGAGGCGCGGACGCGAGGGCTTGCCACCCTGCTTTAACCGCTGTTTTGTTCAGGAAACGGATAGCGAGGGGGAGTAAGGCTATTCCTGCGGCGGCGTTCCGCCTTCCCACAACTTGACGGTCCGATCCCACGACGCGCTGGCCAACTGCATGCCGTCCGGCGAAAACGCAAGTGCCCTGACCCCGCCCGCATGGCCCTTCAGTGTCCGGAAGTTCCGGCCCGTCGCGATCTCCCAGAACTTGATCGTCTGATCGTCGCTGGCGCTGACCAGGACCCTGCCGTCCGGCGAGACGACGAGCGCCCGCACCCATCCGGAATGGCCCTTCAGCGTCCGGAGCTCGGTCAACTGCGGCATCTCGAAGAATTTGATCGTGGTGTCGCGGCTGCCGCTGATCAGCAGCTTTCCATCCGGAGTATAGGTCAGGGCCCCGATCCAGTAATCCATCGCTTTTTGGAAGCCGCCGTCGTCTTCGACGAAGTATCCGCGCTGCTCCGTGCCATCGTACGCATCGTCCACCCAATGACCGTTGTGAAGCAGCTTTTCCTCTCCGCTCGGCAGCACCTCCCAGACCCTGATTTTGCCGATGTCGTTGCCGCTGGCGAGGTGGATGCCATCCGGCGAAAAGGCCACGCAGACGGACCAATTGTGGTCGAGCGCATCCTTGCCGAGCAGGGTCATCAGGTCCGTGCCGGTCGTGACCTCCCAGATTTTGATATCCTTGTTATGAGAGCCGCGCGCCAGCATCAGCCCGTCCGGGGACAGCGACAGGCTGCAGACGTTGTGATCGTAGCGGGTGAAGAGCAATTTGGTCGGCGCGCCGGTTTTGGGGTTCCAGAGCCGGATCGTGCGGTCCTCGCTGCCGGTGGCGAGCGTCTGGCCGTCCGGCGTGAACACCGCGGCGCGGATGTCGTGGGTATGCCCGCGCATCGACCGCAGCAGGCGGCCGGTCTCGATGTCCCAGACGCGCACCAGCCGGTCGACCCCGCCGCTGACCAGGGTCTGGCCGTCCGGCGCGAACGCGACGGTCCAGACGCCATGCGAATGACCGCGGAAGGTCTTGACCTCCCGCGCATCCGCCTTCCAATATTCCAGGAAGTTGACGGATGGCCGTGGCGGCGCCGCCGAGAGGGCGGCCATGCCGGAGGAGGAACCAGGCACTGATGGAGCGGATATCGGGTCAGCCATGCGATCTGTTCAAGAGCTTATGCGACGATGGGCACCATTTGCAAATGACAGCGGCTCAAGATTATAATTTTCCTGCGACGATCTTAAAAGAAGCCTTTCAACCAAGTCAACCCTTCGACCTCGAGAAGGTCGAGGGAGCTCAGGGTTGACCCTGAGTTCATCGAAGGGTCAAGGCGCGTTCATTACAACCGAGTTCTCCTCCAGGAAGCCTCGGAACGGGCGGTCCCGTCAGTATTGAGACGCAGCACGGGAGCCACTCACCATGGAAATCAGATTTCAGCCGGCGTTGCTTCAGGAAGTCATCGACTCGTTCGTCGAGAAGACCGAGCGCGAAGGCGATCCGACCTACTACAAGGAGTTTCATGAACTGGCCGATCCCATCTATGAGAAGTTTTCCCTGGACGACCGGGAGCCGGAATTCAAGAAGCTGTACCAGTATCTGTTCGGCACGTGGGGGTTCTCGGACATCATCCGCGACGCCTTCAACGAATTTCCGAGTTTGAAGGAAAAAGTCGGGATCGTGCTGGTCAAGGGCGTGCTGAAGGAAGATCAGGAAGGCGTGGATGTGCTTCGGAAGTGGGGCTCCATCGAACAGGACCTGGCCAGGCAGTTCGAGGAGAAGGGGTTGAAGGGCGCCGGCATCAAGTTGATCCCGAGACGGTTCTACGATCCGGCCCTGACCCGCTACTGCCGCCATGAACTCACGCATGTCGCGGATCTGCTGGACTCGAACTTCGGATACGATCCGGATACGAAAGTCGGACAGAATCCCGGCGAAGAGACGCTGGTGCTGCAGCGGTACCGGGTGCTCTGGTGCCTGCACATCGACAGCCGGCTGCAGCGGGCCGGCAAGGAGTCCATGCTGGGCAAGGACGACCGGTTCAAGGAATTCCGTTCGTGGTACCGGAAAATCCCGCCCGCCCAGCTCAAGTCCGTGTTCGAAGGGCTCTGGCAGACGGAGTCGATGACGCATTCCGAGCTCGTCGAGATGGCGGCCGATACGCTGCGCGTCATGGATCGGGCGGTGGATACCGAAGGCGGGGAGGTTCCCGAAACGCAAAACAAGGTCATGCTGATGCCGGGGTTCCCGTGCCCGCTCTGCCGGTTCCCGACGTACAGCTGGGTGGAAGACATGAACAACAAGGTGGAGAAGCACGTCCTGGACTTTATACGCGAGAACCATCCGGGATGGGATGTGGAATACGGCGCGTGCGATCGCTGCGTGGAAGTCTACAAGTTGCGCGCGGATGGTGTAATGTAACAGCCAGCTGGGAAGGCTGTATGGGTACAGACCCCAAATACGGACGACGGAACTTTCTCAAGGACTCCGCGTTTTCGTTTGTCAAAACCGCCCAGGAATTCATCAAGCACCGCGATGCCCCTCCCGATCAGGCGCCGCCTCCGGTGCGGCACGATTGGCTGCGTCCCCCCGGTGCTGTCGAGGAAGCGCTGTTTCTCGAGCGCTGCACGCGCTGCAACGACTGCGCCAAGGCGTGCCCTTATCAGAGCATCCAGTTCGACCGCCGCGACGGCTCTCCGGTAATCTTTCCGGATCAGGTGCCCTGCCACCTCTGTGACGATTTTCCGTGCATTGCCGCCTGCGCGACGGAAGCCCTGCTGTCCGTTGACGGACCGGGAGAGGTCAGGATGGGGCTGGCCGTCGTGTCGCACCGGCTGTGCACGGCAGGGCAGGGGTGTCATGCCTGCGTGTCTCAATGCCCGACCCAGGCGCTCTCGATGGATTTTTCGGCGATGCGCCTGCAGGTTACGGAGAACCGTTGCGTGGGCTGCGGCCTGTGCGAGCAGGTCTGCAGGACCGTCAACGATAAAATTGCCATCAGGGTGACCCCCGCCAGGCTGTTGCCGGCCGGCGGGTAGGGGCCCCAGAGGGCACTGTTCGTGCGGTGTTTATGGGGGGCGCAACGAATCCCGGGACGCAGTAAAATCAGGGGGTAACCCGCGTTATTTATGGCGGTTCGTCGCGAAATCGCGG
>MHEU01000076.1:0-4736 GCA_001805245.1 Nitrospirae bacterium RIFCSPLOWO2_02_FULL_62_14
TCCCACTTTAGAAATGTCCTCTTCCTCCCACAGTAGAAATGTCCGGTTTATCTTCTCGGTGTCGCCGCCATGGGTCTGCGCTCAGGCAACAGGCGCTTCTGCCAGGGATGCGTCGGCGCCGGCTTGACTGGACGCGGGGGCGCCTGGATTTTGGGGACCTCCGGTGTCTTCAGGGGTCGTGCCGGGATGGCGTGATAGCGCAGCGGCCGCCCTTGGTAGGTGATCCGTCGCCTCCCGTTCAGCCAGTCTTCGACCAGCACCTGCTTGGCCCGAACCAGCTGCTCGATCTGATACCGCTGTCCGTCGTGCGCCACCGTCCAATCCCGGCGGACGACGCGGGCCGTCTTCAGGCACAGGATGTGGGCGAGCGCCCGCGCGGCTGGCCTCGGTCGATGTAGATCCGTCGCCTGCGCCGGCTCCACCGTAAAGCGCCGGTTGTAGAGGGGCAGGTACGTCTCCAAGAACCGATTCGCCGCGTCGAGGGTCGCAATCCCGGCCAGCCGCATCTCTTTGATCACGCGATCTTGAAAGGTTTTAAAGAGCCGCTCGATGCGGCCCTTGGCCTGCGGCGAGTGGGCCGGGATCAGCTCGACCCCCAGGTCCCGCAGCGCCCGCCCAAACTGACTCGTGGGGGTCGCCCCGGCCAGCTGCTCCGCCACCGTCGGCAGGGCGGGCGACTGGTAGGTCGTATGCTTGTCCGCATAGACGGCCAGCGGAATCCCATACCGCCGCACGTAGCGCTGGAAACTGTCCATCGCCGGGACCGTGCCCTCGTACTCATAGAAGCGGGCAAAGACACGGCTGGAGGCATCGTCGATATAGGCCATCAACACACAGCCGGGTCCCCGGCCCTCAAACCAGTCGTGGTGGGAGCCATCGAGCTGAAGCAACTCCCCCACATGGGGTTTCCGCTCCCGCCACGCCCGATGCGGCCGCGTGCGGCGTGTGAAATGCGTGATCCCCCGCGCCGTCAGCCACCGCCGCAGGGTTTCGTCACTGAGCAGAATCCCATGCCGCTGAGCCAGCTTTTCCGCCGCCAACGTCGGCCCAAAGTCTCCATACCGCTGCGCATACAGCCGGAGCACCGTGGCCTTGACCGGCTCCGGCATCCGCCGGTTCGAGGGCTGGCCTCGCCCCCGATGCGCCACCCCGCCGTCTCCCGCCTGCTGGATCCGCGCGATGAGGCGACGGACGTGGCGCGCCGTCACCCCCACCAGCGCGCCGGCCTGCTGCTGCGTGAGTTGCTTCTCCATCGCTTGGCGAATGACATGCACCCGCCGCAGTTCCTTGACGCTCAACATGACCCTGTCCTCTCCGACTATCCGGCCCTCCTTGTGAGGGCCGGCAGTCTATAGAGGACATTTCTATTGTGGTAGAAGCGGACATTATCATTGTGGGATTACATTGCGGAGGGAGAGCCGGCCTGCCTGAAACGCCGATTTTCTGGACAGAACGCACCGTCCACGGTAAACTCCAAACCACGAGACAGAATATTCCCCAGGAGAGAGGTGGGTTATGAAAAGCGTGCAAGTCATCGGGCTCGTGGCGCTGGTGGCCATTTTGGCGGCCGGCTGTGCGGCAAGGCAGGAGGACGACCTCACTATGGAGGGCGGCACCGGGATGTATTCGGCCCTGGACGCGACGGCGCAGGTCTATTCCAATCCCAGGGCGCAGGCGCCGGTGGAGGATAACGTCTGGCGGTGGGCAGGCTTTGTGGGGCATCCGATCGGCGTGGCGCTGGATTACGCCGTGAACCGGCCGTTCTATGCGCTGGCCTCCGCGTTCCCGTACATATTCGGCTATACCAGCGAGGACGCGCTCGTCGATTCGGGGCGTCCCTATCTCTACGATTCGGGGCGACGGTAACCGCGCCGTTTCGCGCAACGTTCAAGGAACAGCGGCAGGAAGGACCTCCTTCCTGCCGCTGTTCTTTTTTTGTAGAATCGTTTTTCTATGAACAACGCAGTCTGCACGAACCGGCCGATCGGATTTCTGTGCGGCGTGATAGTCGCCGGCATGCTTTCGGCCTGCGCCATGGAGGAACCCTCCAAGCTGCCCCCCAATGCGAGCGACCTGATCCTTTTGAAGAGCGCAAAGCTGTGCGACCAGAAACCGGCGGTCCTCAGCCGGCTTGCGGGCGTGCCGGTCAAACGGGAGGTGTGGGGCACGGGAGAGGAACTGCGCATTCCGGCGGATCGCAGCGCGACCGGGGCGAATGAATCGTTCTTCTTCGATCAGGACGATCAGCTGGTGGGCCAGTTGTTTATTTTTCCGTCCGCCGTCGACCTGAAACCCTACCCGGTTCTGCGCGAGACGCTCGGCAAGCTCAAGCCGTCCCTCGAGTTTTATCTGAACATCGCACAAACGTCCGCCCGGGAGAGTCTTGATCCGAGCACGCTCTATGAAACCGGCGATGCGACCAGCACCGTCCGCTACCTCGTGTTAAACGGGGATCCCCCCATGCTCCTGGCCGCCTCATTCTCGATCGATCCCTATGCCAAGCTCATGTCGCCGTATCGCGCGGAGTTTCTCTCACGGATCGAGCGGGGCGACAAGGCGAAGGGAGGTTCGAAGCCGTCCGGCAAGGGCTCGACGGATCGGGAGGCCTTCGCGGCGCTCCAGCAATTCTCGCGCGGGGAAGCGGCGCATTTCGGGTCCTGCGGCGTCAAGGATGACGCCCGCGCGGCGGATGCCTACGGGAAGGCCATTGCGGTGGGATTCTCGGACAAGGCCTGGCTGGCCGAAGCGCACCACAAACTGGGATTGGCATTGGAGCGGAGCGGCAAGCTGGAGCCCGCCAAGGCCGCCATACAGAAAGCCCTCACCATCCGCCCCAACACGGCGGAGTATCTCAACAGCCTCGGAACCGTCTATGCCAGGCTGGGAGATCATGCGCAGGCGGTGGCGGCGTTCGAACGGGCGGTCACGCTGCGGCCGAATTATGTCGTCGCACGGTTCAACCTGGCGGAGGCCTACGAACCGGTGAACGTCAGGCGGGCGATTGCGGAATATGAAACCTACTTGGCCCTGGTGGAAGGCGTTGAAGAGGAGCAATCGCGGGCGGCTCGGGCGCAGGAGCGGGTGCAGGCTTTAAAGAAGCATTAAGCGACGCAATCAGTCCACGCGGTTATCCCCGCGAGTGTTCTTCCTGCTCCTGCCGCGTTTTGCAGGCGATGCAGAACGTGGTCACGGGCCTGGCCTTGAGCCGTTTGACCGGGATTTCCTCCCCGCACCCTTCGCAGATGCCGTAGGTCCGCGTGGACAGGCGGTCCAGGGCCTCGTCGATCTTCTTGATGAGCTTCCGTTCCCGGTCCTTGATCCGCAAGGCAAAATTCTGATCCGCCTCGGCGGTGGCCTGGTCGTTCATGTCGGGGAAGGTGGCGAGCCCCGGCCGCTGCTCCACGACTGCTTCGGCGCCCCGGATCAGCGCGGCCCGCTGTCGCTGCAATGCGCGAAAAATGAGCGCATATTTCGGCTCGCCTGTGTAGGGCGGCTTCTTGCCCGAGGTGGTCCCTTTCGCCCGGTGCGAAGGGGAGGAGACTGCGGAGGATGAGCGGATTGCCCGTGCAGCCATGTGCAAAAACTATAGCAACATGACAGGGGCCGGTCAATGCCTAGATGCGAGACGCGCGGGACGTGCGCGACTCGCGCGACGGGCCGGTGCCTTCCTTCTCTTGTCCTTCTCGCTTTTCTCGCGCGTCGCGCCAGTCACGCAGCGCTTCGTTACAGATCCCGCCGGCCTTCGAGCGATTTGATCAGAGTCACTTCGTCCGCGTATTCGATGTCCACGCCGACCGGAATTCCGTAGGCGATGCGCGAGATGCGGACGCCGTACGGTCTGAGCAGCCTGGTCAGGTAAATGGCGGTGGCTTCCCCCTCGATGGTGGGATTGGTGGCCAGAATGACTTCGTCGATCCCGCCTTGCTTCAGGCGATCCTCCAGATCCTGCGCGCGGATGTCGGCGGGGCCGACGCCGTCCAGCGGTGAGAGCGCGCCGAGGAGCACGTGGTAGAGGCCGCGATAGCCGCCGGTGCGCTCGACGGCGTAGAGCGTGCTGGGCTCCTCGACGACCAGGATCTTGGTGCGGTCGCGCTTGGGGTCCCGGCAGAACTCGCACAACTCACCTTCGGCGATGTTGCGGCACTGGCTGCAGAATGTCAGTCCGTCTTTGACGGCGCGGATGGCGTCGGCCAGACGCAGGGCTTCGTCCTTCTCGGTTTTCAAGAGATAAAAGGCCAGCCGCTGGGCCGTCTTGTGCCCGATGCCCGGCAGCCGGACCAGTTCCCGGATCAATTGCGCCAGCAATCCCTGGTTATCGATGCCCATCAGAGATCAGAAGGTTGAGGTTAAGGTCGAGGTTAAGGATAAAAGCGGGATGGAGGTTCGTCCTCAACCTGAGCCTCAACCTTAACCTTGGCTTCAAAAGAGTCCCGGGATTTTCATCCCGCCGGTGATGGCTTTCATCTCGCCGGCCATGAGGTCCTTGGCTTTGCGGAGCGCATCGTTGGCGGCGGCGACGACCATGTCCTGCAGCAGCTCGCTCTCGCCGGATTTCATCACGTCGGGATTGATGGTGACCGACACGATCTCCATCGCGCCGTTGGCCTTGACGGTCACCATGCCGCCCCCGGCTGAGCCCTCGACAATCTTGCTGGCGGACTGTTCCTGAAGCCTGGCCATCTGGTCCTGCATGGCCTGGGCCTGGCGCATGATGTTGCCCATGTTGCCGAACGGAT
>MHEU01000076.1:4779-5381 GCA_001805245.1 Nitrospirae bacterium RIFCSPLOWO2_02_FULL_62_14
CCACCACGTCGCTTCCGAACACGTCCTTCGCCTGCTTGACGAGCGGATGCGCGCGTGTCTGCTCGATCAACGCGTCTTTCTGGGTGCGGGCTTTCGCGGCTCGAGCCTGCGCGGGCGACGGCGCCGCGGCCTGCCCATTGGCGAGTTCGACGATCCTGATCCGCACCGGCTGTCCGGCCAGGCCGGCGCACAGCTCCGCAATCAACCGCTGGTTGTCCGGTTTTTCCATCATGCTGCGCGCCACCGAGGCGCTGGCCTGGTATCCGATCGTCAACTGGTTGCCCTCGATGCCGAGTAGCGAGCCCATCTCCAGGAACGTGCCGATGTTCGGATGTTTGTCGGAGACATGTTCGACAACCTGCTCCCAGTTCAACTGGACGGGCGGCGGCGGCGGCGGCGGAACCTGTGCCGCCTTTGTGCCTGCCGGTTGTGCAGCCGGCTTGGGCGGCGCCGGTTTCGGAGGCGCGGGTGCCGGCGAGGGCGCTGCCGGCTGAGACGCGGCTCTGACCTGAGCCGCCGGCTTGGCCGGTGCCGCAGGGCTGAAACCGACAGCCGAACGGCCCGGAACCACCGGGGCGGCGGAGGGCACGGTCTGGCGCGCC
>MHEU01000076.1:5397-6515 GCA_001805245.1 Nitrospirae bacterium RIFCSPLOWO2_02_FULL_62_14
GAAGCGCGGATGCATGCTGAGGCGCAGCGCATCCTCGGCCTGCGAGAGAATCCGGAACAGTTCCTGGACCTGTTCGACGGTGAACGCCTTGGCGTCCGTCATGATCTGGCGCAGATCCTCTTCGGGCGTTTCGATCAGGCTCCGGAGCTCCTGCACGGACGGCACCACGGCGGCCACCAGCATGTGGCGGGCGTATTCGACCAGGTCGGCGCAATAGGCGCGGAGATCGTGGCCCTGATCCAGCACCTGCGCGACGATGTTCACGACCGCCGGGCTGTCTTTCGCGATGACGGCGGCGATCATGGCGCGGACATGCTCCTGCGGCACGGTGCCGAGCAGCGTTTCCAGGTCGCCGTGCTTGACGGTTTTGCCGGCAAAGGCGACGGCCTGGTCCAGGATGCTCAGCGCGTCCCGCATGCTGCCTTCGCTGGCCCGTGCGATGGCTGAGAGGCTGCGATCCTCCATGGCGAGGCTGTCCTGCTGCGCGACGAAGCGCAGCCGCTGGATGATCTCGGCATGCGGGATGCGCCGGAAGTTGTAGTGCTGGCAGCGCGAAAGAATCGTCGCCGGGATTTTGTGAATTTCGGTCGTCGCGAAAATGAACACGACATGGGCCGGCGGCTCCTCCAGCGTCTTCAACAGGGCATTGAAGGCGGACGTCGAGAGCATGTGCACTTCGTCGATAATATAAATGCGATAGTGGCCGTGAAACGGCGTGAACTTCACGTTCTCGCGGACCTCCCGCACGTCGTCCACTCCGGTGTTGGAGGCGCCGTCGATCTCGATCACGTCCACCGAGTTGCCTTGCGTGATCTCCCGGCAGTTGACGCAGGTATCGCAGGGGGTCGCCGTGGGGCCCTTCTCGCAATTGAGAGCTTTCGCCAGGATGCGGGCCATCGTCGTCTTGCCGACGCCGCGCGTGCCGGAAAACAGAAACGCATGCGCGATGCGGTTGCTGGCAATGGCGTTCGAAAGGGTCTGGACGACATGGGGCTGGCCGATGACGTCCTGGAACGTGGCCGGCCGGTATTTGCGCGCAGAGACTTGGTAATCCATGAGGCGTTAAACGTGAAACGTGAAATGTGAAGCGTACAATCCGGGCCTCAAAGCTGTGCGTC
>MHEU01000076.1:6548-41709 GCA_001805245.1 Nitrospirae bacterium RIFCSPLOWO2_02_FULL_62_14
AGTTGGAGACCGTTTTCAGCATCCTGTTATGCGGGGCCAGGTGATCCTGCGGCACACCGAACTACCCGCTTACCGTTGCTTCCTTCCGGACCTGGCGGGGTTCACAGGGTTCGGTTGCACAGGGCCCGGCCCCTTATCGTTGAGTCGAAAAGTCCGAAAGTCCAAAAGTCTATAAAGTCTTGATTCAGACTTTCTGACTTTACGACATTACGACTTTATGACTGTCTCTGGTATGGCGGAGAGGGTGGGCATTCGAAGTCGCGCTCGCGACTCGCGCTCCCACTGAGGGGGCCAGCCCCCTCGTGTCTCCCCACGCGGGGGAGCTTCTCCCCCGCGATCCCCCTCGTTCGAATCCCACCCAAAATGCTTGTCGCGGAGCGACACCTTTTCCCGGCCATGGAGCTTTGTGATTCGGTGGTACAACTGGCGCGTCACTGCCCGATTGCATGCCGTCAGAATGTTCCAGTCGCGCCAAATACCGAGCGTAGCGGCCACAGGTCAAACACCACTTGAAGGGGTGTCGCCCGCAGCGAGGTATGGCGGAGAGGGTGGGATTCGAACCCACGGTCGAGTTACCCCGACGCATGCTTTCCAAGCATGTCGATTCGGCCACTCTCGCACCTCTCCGTGTCCAGACCATTCGCGAGGCACGCATCTTAGCATGGCGGGGGAGGGGGAGGCTACCGGAGCGGGTAGTCGAAAGTTTGAAAGTCCAAAGTCTGAAAGTCCTCATCGACTTGACGACTTTATGACGCGGCGACTTTTCAACCGCCTCATTAGAACGTGTATCGCAGGCCAAACGTGATCCCCTGCCGGATGCTGCGGAATTCGTTCAACGGCAGTGGCTGCGAGTCTCCGGTTGTTCCGCGGAAGACGACGTCGCCGCTGCCGACTCGCTGCCACCAGTAGCGATAGCCGACATCAAAGAAGAGCTGTTGGTATACCAGCAGGCTGGCGTTCGCCTCGCCGTTGAATCCGATCCCGTTCCCGGTCATGGTGATGCTGGGGTCCTGCTTGAGGTCGGTCCGCAGGTGATGAATGTCCTTGTTGTTCAGGTGCGAGACGAGGAATGTGGCCCGTCCGTCGAGGCTGACCCGGGGGTGAAGGCGCGTTTCACCTTCAAGCCCGATCCGAAACGAATCCCACCTCGAGGTATTGGTCAAAACCAGTTGATTGACATATGACACGGTACCCGCCGGATTGCACCGCACGCCCGGCGCCGTGCACTCAATCTGGCCGACTCCGTACGCCTGCAGTTTCTCCTCCCGATGCTGGTAGCCGAGGAAGGCGCCCAGCGAGGCCTGCTTCTGCCAGATATCAATCTGGGCCCCAAGGTCGGCGTTCAGATACCAGATGTGGCTGCCATCCAGGTCGCTGAAGGTGCGTGAGTAGCGTTGCTGTCCGGCCAGGTAATCGTCATCCACAAGGCGTCCACCGCCCACCGTGCCATAGCCGGCCTGCCCGCGTAGAAAATACTGAAAGGTGCGCTTGTCGAACGACACTTTGCCTCCCAGTTCGGTCACGTTCGTGCCCACGTCTTTAAAGTCCAGTTCGGAGGTGGGGTTCCCGAACAGCGCCGATTGGTTGTAAAAACTCCAGCGGGTCTTGCCCTCGGTCAGCCAGGAGGTGAGGGAGACGTCCACACGGAGGTCTGAAGATTTATAGAGTGGTTCGGCGGCAACGCCTGTCGAAAAAGCTGCCGTACAGACCAACACTCCGGCCATGACGACGGGGGCCTGCCATGGTGCGAAAGTCATGGCTCAGCTGTACAGCGAGCCATGACTTTGCGTCAACTAGGGAGAGAAACCGTGATCGCTACCGGTAGATGCTATCAAAAGGGCGATTGCCCTATAATTCCGCTCGATATTCGGGACGCCCCCAAGGTTTAGGGGCCTGCGCACGGTGTGCGGAGCTTGGCAGGAGGTCTGTATGAGAAGGATGCCGGCGTTCGTCGCGATCGTGGTGCTCATCGTGACCGTGGGATCGGCAGGCGCTCATCATCAATGATGGGTGGTGGCGCATTATCGGAGAAAAAAGACCGATCCGAAGCACTGAACTGACACACGCCACAGGCTGGACGACCCAGTTGCAGACTTCGGATCACGTCTTGCCGGCGGCAGGCCTAGCTGAGGTGTTCGTCCATATCCAGCTGTTTGGTCGACCAGTTCAAAGCTTCTTTTAAATTCTGCAGATCCTTATTCTCAGGGTCCCGTATGTGCAAAACTTTCTTGTACAACGCTCTCAGCGGTGCGAGTGCCCGTTTGTCCGGAATTTTCCCAAGGGCCCACACGATCTCGGTTTGCACTCGAATATCGATACCGGGAGCATCGAGCATGGAGAGCAATGGGTCGACGACTCGTACATCCCCGTTAATGCCGCCGATCTTTCCGAGCCCTTTGGCGGCTGCGGCCTGGAGATCCGGTTGTTTCGCGGTCTTCAGAATATCGACAAGAATAGGAATGCCATCGGGCCCAAGATCCCCGAGTGCTACCGCAGCCTCTTTGTTGAGTTCCCGATCCTTCAGCGCTTCCTTCAGGCGAGGGAGCGCCGCGTCGGCCTGCATCTCGCCGAGCAGCGAGATGATTTTCAAGCGGCGCACCTGATCGCCCTTGGAGTTGTCCAGCACTTTCAGTAGCCGGTCCGCCTGTCCCCAGTCGGCCGCGACAATGACCGGGAAGTCGTACGTGCCGAGCAAGTCCTTGAGTTTCGCCATGGCATACTCGCCGGGATCTCCGGCGTTGGCCTTCAGCGCGGCGTCCGCGGCGTCCTCGAAGTCCGTGCGAACCTCCTTCTGCCATTTGATTTTCATGTTTCCCAGCGTGTAATTGAGCTGGCAGGCGGGTCCCTTCCACACGCGCGATGGCGAATCGGGGAGGTCGGCGTCGCCGCCGGACGCGGTCGTCCCTTCCCACGTTTTTCGCTGTTCGCACTTGACCTTGAAGACCACGTCATGCGGTTTAGAGGCGTCGGTCACCACGGTGTAGCCGATATCGGCAAGGCGACCGGCGACCATGTCCCGGATCGGTCCCGCAGGTACTGAGCCCTTGTCGGTGAGTGCGACCACGTCGACGAGAACGGTTTGGATTTTCAACAGCTGGATCTTCTGCTCGGGCGTGAAATAATCCCGGTAGGCCCAGCTGGTCGTCTGCGGGAGGATGAAGAACGACAGGACAACGGCGGTCATGATGACGCGTTTCATACGGCACCCCCATATCCAGCGTGCGTGAGCCGCCCGCTTCGATCGCATGCAGGCGGAGAAGATATTTGCCGCAAGTACGTCATCGGTTTCTCTGCGCGCTCAAGTCGGCCGGATGGCGGGAGGGACATGCATTACGCATGTGGCAGAAGGGACGATGCCGGACAACAGACAACCGGTCCGCCTCATCGACCACCCGGTCATGCGCCCGTGCGAAATACTATACCAGTATACTGCGATTGACAGGTCTGTGCCACCCCTTCCGATTCGTCGCGCCCTGCACGGTGCGCCATGCTCCGCGAGCCGTGTGATTGCTTGACAGTGGCGCGCAGGGGCCTGTACAACAGGCTCACGTGTCGGCGTAGAACTGGGCGGTTACGTGGTTCCGAACCGGCTCGATCATCGTGCCCCGGGCGCGAGAGTGGCGGAACTGGCAGACGCGCGAGACTTAGGATCTCGTGGGAAACCGTGGGGGTTCAAGTCCCTCCTCTCGCACCACGTTTTGGCGCGACTGGAACATCCCGGCGGCATGCGTCAGGCAGTGACGCGCCAAGCCTACCAACAGGCAATGGCCACGTACACCATAAATTGGTGTCGCGCTGCGCGACGCCATTTCCAGTGCCAAGTGGCACTCCTCATGGGATGGGTCAGTGAGCGAGGCACGAACGATAAGCCATCCCTTACCATCGAACTGAGAGGACCATGAAAGTCGAAGTCACAGAACTGGGCCCGATCAAGCGGTCGTTGAAAATCGAGGTCCCGCAGGAAGACGTCAACAAGCAGTTTGCCGAAGTCTATGCCGACCTGAACCGGCAGGTCCGCGTGCCGGGCTTCCGGCCCGGCAAAGCACCGCAGGCTCTTCTGGAACAACGGTACGGCAAGGATGTCGGCGAAGACGTCGTCCGCCGTATCATCCCGACGTATTATGAAAAGGCCATCCGTCAGGCCGGCATCGTGCCGATCGTGGTGGAAGTCCCGCCGATCGAACGGGTCAAGATCAAGAAGGACGCGCCGTTTTCCTTTACGGCCACCGTCGAGATCAAGCCCAAGATCGAATTGCGCGATTATAAGGCGCCTAATCCCATCTCGCTGAAAATCGACACGCGCACGGTGGCCGACGATCAGATCGACAAGGCGCTGACGGTGCTGCGGGAGCGGCAGGCCCAACTGGAGGCGGCGCCGGCCGGCACCGCGCTGGCCGACGGCTCCTACGCCGTGCTGGATGTGGAGGGGTTCGTCGATCTGGCGCCGCTGGAGGGCGCGAAGAAGGAAGGCCACCTGCACAAGCTCGGCGCAAAATTATCGGTGATGGGGCTGGAAGTGGACGAGCAGTTGATGGGGAAGAAAGAGGGCCAGGTGGTCGAAATCTCCCAACCCTATCCGGCCACCCATCCGGACCAGAAACTGGCGGGGAAGACGGTGGTGTTCCGGATCAAGGTCGCCGCCGTGAAGCAGAAGAAACTGGTTCCGCTGGATGACGAATTCGCCAAGGATTGCGGCCCCTACCAATCGGTGGCGGAATTGAAAGAGAAGCTGCGCGAGGAAATGGAGAAGGCGCTCAAGAAGGACATCGAAGAGACCTACAAGGACACCATCCTGAAACGGCTGGTGGAGACGCATCATTTCGATATTCCGGAAACGCTGGTCGACCGTGAATTGCAAGCGATGATCCGGCACCGGGTGGAACAGGAAATACGGATGAAGGGCAAGAGCCGGGCGGACGAACTGGAAGATCCGGCGGTGCGGCAGGAGGCCTTCAAAAAGTGGCGGGAGGATTTTCTCCCCGAGGCCCAGCGCCGCGTGAAAGTCGGCATGATCCTGGAAGCGATCGCGGAGAAAGAAGGGCTCACGGTCGAGCAGGAGGACCTCGATGCCGAAGTTCAGCGCATGGCGTCGGAGCTGCGGATTTCCGTCGAGGAGATCGCCAGGATCGTCAAGAGCGGCGGCGAAGAGGCGATGGATGAACTCCGCGGCCGGATCTTGGCGGACAAGTCGCTGGATTTCGTGTATCGCCACGCCATGATCCAGAAGTGAGCCGGAAAGATGCCGAAATGCTGCCGTCCGGCCTGCATTGTGGTAAGATGCCCCATCAGTGATGAGAGCAGAAAGGAACCGTCCGTATGCTGGTGCCGATCGTTGTAGAGCAGACCAATCGCGGCGAGCGCGCCTATGACATCTACTCGCGCCTTCTCAAGGACCGCATCATTTTTCTGGGCGCGCCGATTGACGACATCTTCGCCAATCTGGTGATCGCCCAGCTCCTGTTCCTGGAGGCGGAAGACCCGGAGAAGGACATCAATCTCTATGTCAATACCCCGGGGGGAAGCGTGACGGCCGGCCTGGGCATTTATGACACGATGCAATACGTCAAGCCGCCGATCAATACGATCTGTCTGGGGCAGGCGGCGAGCATGGGCGCCCTGCTGCTGGCGGCGGGTACGAAGGGCAAACGGTTTGCACTGCCGAACGCGCGGGTCATGATTCACCAGCCGATGGGCGGGTACCAGGGACAGGCGACGGAGATCGACATCCACGCCCGGGAAATTCTCAAGATCCGGGAACGGCTCAACGAAATTCTCGCCAAGCACACGGGCCAGCCGCTCGAAAAAATCGCCAACGACACGGAACGGGACTACTTCATGTCGGGCGAGGAAGCGAAGCGGTACGGGCTGATCGACGAAGTGATTACGCGACCTCCGAAAGCGCTCAAGAGCGTCGCCAAGGATTCCGGGGGCGACGGGACGAAGGACAAGTAGCCAGCAGCGGTTTGCAGGATGTTCAAAAAGGCATCCGGCAAGGGCAGCGAGGGGGGAATCTCAACCTACTGTAGGCAAAGTAACTCTCCCCCCGCGATGTGACCCGTCTAGAGCCTCTGGGTCGAACGATCGAACGCGGCGGTTCAAGCGAAGCTTGGTAGTTGACGGACTGCAAAACGCTGGCGGGTTTTCTCCGGCGGCGTCAATTGAGAGGGGCTTCGCCCGGTGAGCCGCCGGCTCAAGCGAAGCTTGGTATGGAGGCGGCATGCCCAAACAAGAGAAGTCGGATCGTCATCTCAGGTGCTCGTTCTGCGGGAAAAGCCGGGATGAAGTCCGCAAGCTGATCGCCGGCCCCACCGTCTATATCTGCGACGAGTGCGTCAATCTCTGCAACGACATCATCGCGGAGGACTGGGAAGAAGCGAAAGAGGAGATTTCCTCCAAGCTCCGCAAGCCGCACGAAATCAAGCACCACCTCGATCAATATGTGATCGGGCAGGACCGCGCGAAGAAAATCCTGTCCGTCGCCGTCCACAACCACTACAAGCGCATCTCCGCCAACGAGGTGGATGATGTCGAACTGCAAAAAGGCAACATTCTGATCGTCGGGCCGACCGGCACCGGCAAGACCCTCCTGGCACAGACGCTGGCCAAGTATCTGGACGTGCCGTTTACGCTCGCAGACGCCACCACGCTGACCGAAGCGGGCTATGTCGGCGAAGACGTCGAGAACATCATTCTCAAGCTGCTCCAGGCGGCGGACTACGACGTCGAGCGTGCCGAGCGCGGCATCGTCTATATCGACGAGATCGATAAGATCAGCCGCAAGAGCGACAGCCCGTCGATCACGCGCGACGTGTCCGGCGAGGGTGTCCAGCAGGCGCTGCTGAAGCTCATCGAAGGCACGGTGGCGAATGTGCCTCCGCAGGGCGGCCGCAAGCATCCGCACCAGGAATTCATCCAGGTGGACACCAGCAACATTCTGTTCATCTGCGGCGGGGCGTTTGTTGGATTGGACGCGCTCATCGAGCAGCGGCTCAACAAGAAGCAGATGGGGTTCGGCGCGGACATCAAGACCAAGGGCGAGAAGCGGCTCGGCGAGATCCTGGCGCACGTGCAGCCGGAGGACCTGTTGAAGTACGGGCTGATCCCCGAATTCATCGGCCGGCTGCCGGTGGTGGCGACGCTGGAAGAACTGGACGAAGCGGCGCTGGTCCGCGTGCTGACCGAGCCCCGCAATGCGCTGGTCAAGCAGTACGAGAAATTAATGTCGTTCGAAAAGGTGAAGCTGAAATTCACCGACGGCGCGATTACCGCCGTGGCGCGCAAGGCGTTTTCTCAGAAAACCGGCGCGCGGGGCTTGCGGTCGATTCTCGAAGAGGTCATGCTGGATCTGATGTACGAGATTCCGTCCCAGAAACAGATCAAGGAAGTGCTGATCAACGAAGATGTGATTGTCGGCAAGAGCCAGCCCATCCGGATCTACGAGCAGGACATGAAATCGGCATAAGAGCCGGTCTGAGGTCGAATCTCATGACGGGGTGTTCCTCGAATGAGGAACACCCCGTTGTTTTTCAGTCAGTTACGCACCCTCCGGCATACGCTATACTTGCGGATTGAAACTGCACCGTGGAGAACTCGCATCAATGAAACTACCCATCATCACCACCAAGGCCCATCAAGGCAAGTCGTTGGAATTCGATGCCAAGCGCGAAACGATCACGCTGCTGGGGTCCGATGGTCAGACCTTGGGCACTGTCACCTGGGGGGCGGTCATCGACTACATCACCTTTTCTCAGCAACACGAGCGCTCCAACGAAGCGAGGTTGCAGCCACGCGTGACGCTGACGGCGAAGGTGCGCTACGTGGCGCCGGACGGTTCGCAGGTTGAGAGCCGCGCGACGGGTGTGGGGGGCGGCGGGCTCTTCATCGAAAGCACCATGCCGCTGGCGATCGGGACGGAATTGACGGTATCCTTTTCGTTGCCGGACCGGCAGGGCGAGTGGCTGGATGCGAAGGGCCTCGTCGCGTGGGTCTGTCCGAAGTCCGATCAGTACACGTTCTTTCCGGGGATGGGCGTCCGCTTCACGGCGGTCACTCCGGACACGCAGTCACGCATGCTCGAGTTTGTGAACTCGCTCAAGAAGTCCGATTAGGAATAGTCCGGATTACCCCTGAACGCTTCTACTGCAACCGCGGATACGCCGCTGCACCGGGCGGGCTCGCCGCTCAGTCGGTCAACGTCCTGCAGTGAGGACGCCTCCCTCCTTCGCGTCTCCACGCGCCCGTTTCGCATGGCGTCTGCGCGGTTTCGCGACGAACCGCCAGGGGATAATCAGGACCTCTCCGACTCGATCTGTTCGAGCGCCCACGACGTCCATCTGCGGACCGCAGGGTCCGGATCCCGGGCCGACGCCGACCGAAGGGCCGGAACGACGGTCCGATCGCCGAATTTCCCCAACCGATAGGCCGCCTCTCCACGGACACCGGCATCCGTGTCTTTCAGCAATCGGTCGCGGATAGCCGGCAGCGAACGAGGGTCCACCATCTCGCCAAGGGCCGCTACGGCCCCCTGCCTGACCTGCGCATCGGAATCGCCGAGCGCCTTGATGAGCACATGGTACGCGGAGCCGGCTTCGAGCCATGTCAGGGCCTGGACCGCCGCGCGACGGGTTTCGACATCGGAATGCGCCAGCCGTTCGGTCAGCAGTTCGACGATGGTCTGCGTGCTGCCCACGGCGCCGAGAGCCTGAGCGGCGGCCTCCTTGACCGCCGGAGACGGATCGTCCATCCGCTTGGCGAGTTCCAGCCCGGCCTGATCCAGCACATCCTCGCCAAGATTGCCCAGAGCCCAGGCGCTCATGACACGCACGGCCGGGTCGGCATCATTCAAACTGCGCAGCAAGGCCGCCGCCGTATCCGGTGCGGCGATCTTTCCCAGCGCCTGCGCAGCGGTGGCGCGCATCTGTGGATCTTGATCTTCAAGAAGCGCGACCAGGTGTGATGTTGCAGCGCCTGGATCGGTGGAGGCCGTGTTCCCGTAGCAGCCGCTCAGGAGCAACAGGAAGCACAGAACATAGGGTAGACGACCAATGGCGGGAAAGTCGAATCGAAGTGCCGGCCTCCGGCCATGCGGCATATGCCATCGGCTCGTTGATGCGATCACGATTGTTTCGGCGGTTCTTCCTGGACGGAGGGCATCTGCTTGGCGTTCTCGACGGTTTGTTCGATCTCTTTCTGGGCTGCGTCGATTTCGGCCTGGATGGTCCGCATCTGCGGATCCACCGTCGAGCGGACATCGTTGACGGCATTGCGGAACGTCCGGAGCGCGTCGCCGAGTCCTTCGCCGAGGCCCTGCATGTCGGACGACGTCGGCGATTGCCCCTGCTGCGCGGCCTTGGCCTTGAGCGCCGCCTGCTGCGCCTGGACCCTGGCAACGGCGTCTTTGTTCACGATGGCTGACGGCCGCTTGGCATTGGGTTTGGCCTGGGCCGAGGGCGGCAGGGGCGGGTACTGTGCGCGCATCGTCGGGGACGGAGTCGCCGCGCGCTGCTCCATCGTCGGCGGCTGATAATTGGGATAGCTCTGGGTTTGTGCCGGCGGTGCCGTCTGAGCAGTCGCAGGTGCCGGAGGTGGAGTCTGCTTCGGTTGATAGGCCTGCGGTGCGGCTGAGGCCATGAGTGCCGCCGTCGTCCCTGGCGTGGCTTCCGAGCCGGGCTGATACGCTGCCAGAACCATGCGGCCACCCGGTGCAACGGCAGCCGGTGCCGGTGTTGCGGTGGCGGGCGCCGAAGCCTGTGGCGGAGACGCCTGCGCTCCCTGTGCCTGCTGAACCACGTGCGCGTCTTCAATGGGCGGCGTGGCGCCCGCCGTTGGGACGTTCGGATCGAGCGGCGGCGGCTCCTCGTGGACCGCCTTCTTGAACCCCTTCAGCGCCTTGCCGACACCTTCACCCAACGCGGGCAGGCGGCTGGATCCGAACAAAATCAGTATGATCACCAGGATGATGACCAACTCTGAGAAGCCCATTGTTCCGAACATGTAATGATGCTATCGGTGGCAGGCGAAAGAAGTCAAGGAAAAGGCCGGTGTGGCCTATGACAGGATCGGCACGAGTTCCGTCTGCACCGGCTGGCCGAAGACGTGGGCCTCGCGGTCGGATAGGTAGACGTCGAGCTCGCTCCGGATGCCGAATTCGCGGGGCAGGTAGATGCCGGGCTCGATGGAGAAGCAGGTGCGGGGCATGAGGCGGCGGTTGTCTTTGGTTTCGAAGCTGTCGATATTTGCTCCGTTGCCATGGACCTCTTCGCCGATCGAATGGCCGGTGCGGTGCACGAAACGTTCGCTATAGCCGGCCTTCCGGATCACGGAGCGGCAAACTTCGTCCACTTCCCATCCGCAGGGAAAACGGCCCGATGAAACCTGCGCGCGGACGAAATTGAGTGCCGCGTCCCGCGCGTCACGAACAATGGTGAAGATTTCGCGCTGACGTGCCGGAATCTCGTTCCCGACAAATCCGGTCCAGGTGATGTCGGCATAGACGCTGCCCGCCTTGGGCTGCTTGGCCCACAGATCAATCAGGACCAGATCGCCATTTTTGATCCTCGCCGACCCCTTGGGAGCCGGCCCGTAATGGGGATCGGCGCTGTGGGCGTTCACGGCGGCGATGGGGGGCGTGGCCGTGATGAGTTTGTGCGCATGGATGCGCGAGAGGATGAACTGCTGCAGGTCGTACTCGGTCAGCTTCTTGCGGGCGGCGATCCGCCGGCGCACGTGCGCAAAGGCTTCATCCACGATACGGCGGAGCTTTTTCGCCGCGTATTTGTGCGAGGCCAGTTGGCGGTCGTCCCAGACCGCTTCGAAGCGTTGGACCAGATCGGCCGAGCTGACGACCTCGATGCCGAAGCCGCGGATCAGCTCAACGGTGCCGGCGTCCACACGCGAGATATAGGGCACGGCGTTCATCGGCGAGTATTGCATGGCGACGTGGGTCACGTTCCGCAAGAGACGCCGGAGTTGCGCCTGCTGCTCCTCACAGCCTGCATAGAGCCGGGTCTCGCCGGGCAATCCATCCAGCACGTGCGGTTCGATGGCATGCATCAACTTGACGGCCGAGCCTCGCGAGGGAATCCAATAGTACCAGCGGCGCGTGACGTGACGGGTCGGATCGAGCTGCAGCACGCGGTAGGCGAGCGGATCGCTCACACGAAAATCGTAAAACAGCCAGCCGTCGAGGCCTGCGGTTTCGCTGACCGCCCGCTGGATTTCTGCAATGCGCTCAGACTGACTCATGACCGCATCTTAATCATGCCCGAAGGAGCCGTCAATTGAGCCCGCATGATTCATGAACGCTTCTGCTGCAATCGCGGATTCGCCGCTGCGACCAGCCGCATGGGTCCTTCGGCATCTAAGCCTACTGGAGGCAAGGTGCCTCTCCGACGCGATCTGACCGAACGCGCCGCCAGGCGTCGACGCAGGCGCGGCGGCTCAAGCGAAGCTGGGTATGGCGGGCTCGCTCTCGCGGCCTCAACGTACTGTTTGGGGACTGGCTCCGTCGTCCTCGACGGTGCCTGTCCCGGTTCGGACGGGGACAGACACCACGCGCAGACGTGGGGAAGGGTGTCAGTCCCCAGGCTCCACGCGCCCGTCTCGCCACGCGACTGCGCGATTTCGCGACGAACCGTCATGAATCATGCGGGCTGGCGACGCCACAGACAAACTTTCCGCGCCATGCTACAATCCGGTCACCGGTATGGCCTCATCTCCCCAGACCGCTCCTGAAGTTCCCCAATACCGCATCACGTTCTTTTACGGCCCTGAGCCGGTGGAGCATCGCCCTGGTCTCCTTTGTTGCACCTTCAATGTCAAAAAGCGAAGCTGGAAAGGCGGCGTGCAGATTGCCGTCGAGGTGGAGGAGCGCCAGGTCGCACGCGCACGGGACACCGTCGGGTTCGAGGCATGGCTGACGCGATTGCTGTCGACGCTGCCCGATGCCGAACGATCGGATTATGAGAGCCGAGCGTGCGATCTCTTCGTGCAGCACCTCTGCGCGCTCAAGTTGGATCTGGCGATCGAAGCAGGGGTGCAGCAGGAAAACAGCCGCGTGTCTGCCGAGGCGTTCATGAAGGAACTTGATGCGGCGGTGCCGAAACACAAAGGCCGGTTGTTCGCGAGCATTCTGGCCGAGTTGGACCTGGCTGGATATGCGGGCTAGGCAGTAGCTCGTGAATTTGCTATAAACACAGAGCGGCGAGCATGTGAATCGGTTCATGCTGCCAACCAAGGAGGAAAACCAGTGCGAAATCTGTTTACCAAAACTTTGGCGGTCGTGGTGATCGTGGCATTCTGCAGCCTGACCATCGTTCCGACAGGATGGGCGGAAGAACGATCCGACGAGGAGACTGAGAGCACGCCGACGCAGTACGGTCTGGGCGTCGCCAGCGTCTTTACCTCGCTTCCATATAGCATCGGGAAGTTTGTCTTTGCGACCATGGGCGGCATCTTCGGCGGGTTCACCTACGTGTTCAGCGCCGGCAACCAGAAAGCGGCCAACGCCGTCTGGGACACCAGCATGCGCGGGACCTACGTGATATCACCCCGGCATTTGAAGGGCGAGGAGCCCATCCGTTTCTTCGGGGTCCCGCCGCGTCGCGATGAAGCGCCGGCGGAATCTAGCATGCCGGAACCTGCGCCTGCCCCAGCGCCCCCGATTCCTGCCCCAGCTACACCGTAATGAAGCCTCTCATCGGCGTGACGCCGGATTTCAACGCGGGCGACCGCAAGGAATGGGGTGGCCGGGAGGCCACCTTCTTCCTGCGGGCCAGGTATGTGCGCGCGATTGAAGATCTGGGCGGCGTGCCGGTGATTCTGCCGTTGGCGGAAGACCGTGCCGACCGGCGGCGCCTGCTGGAGAAGATAGACGGCCTGCTGCTGACCGGCAGCGGACCGGATCTCGCTCCGTCGCTCTACGGCGAGCGCCAGCGGTACAAGTTTCGTGTCATGAGCCGCCGCCGGGCGGATTTCGAGCTGGACGTGGCGCGGATGGCTGCGGCGTCCAAACTGCCGGTGCTCGGCATTTGCGGCGGCATGCAGGCGATGAACGTGGCGTTCGGCGGAAATTTGATCCAGGATATTGCATCACAAGTCGACGAGCCGCTGCCGCACCAGCAAAAGGCATCGGCCACGAAATTGTCGCACGCGGTGGATGTCGCGCCGACAAGTCTGTTGCGGCGCATTCTGGGGCAGGCTCGCATTCGCGTGAACAGTTCGCATCACCAGTCGGTCAAGCGGGTGGCGCCGTCGCTGGTGGCGAGCGCGGTCGCCTCCGACGGCATCATTGAAGCGATCGAATCTCCGAAGCACCGGTTCCTGCTCGGCGTGCAATGGCACCCCGAGTTTCTCTACGACCGCCATGCCATCCACAGAAAATTATTTCAGGCTCTTCTGAAAGCGGCACGCGGGCGTGCGTAACCAGTGATGAGTCATGAGTAATGGGTAGAGGACTCAGCGCCCGCGCCACTCATCACTCGTCACCCATCACTCATCACGGGTTGTGTCCGTGCTGAAATCCCTGTTTCGCACCAAGTCTGTCGAGCAGATTCTCGAGGACAGCAATCATCCTGACCATCGTCTGAAGAAAACGCTCACCGCCTGGGACCTCACGATGCTGGGTATCGGCGCGATCATCGGCACCGGCATCTTCGTGCTGATCGGCACGGCGATCGTCGGGGACGCGCACCGGCCCGGCGCCGGGCCCGGCATCATCCTGTCGTTCGTGTTGTCGGGGATCACCTGCGCGCTGGCGGCACTCTGCTACGCCGAATTCTCGACCATGATTCCCGCCGCCGGCAGCGCGTATACCTATTCGTATGCGACGCTCGGCGAGTTTCTCGCCTGGCTCACGGGCTGGAATCTGATTCTGGAGTACGGCGTCGCCTGCGTCGTCGTGTCGATCGGCTGGTCCGGGTATTTCAACAACATTCTGAAAACGATCGGGATCGAGCTGCCGATATGGGCCACGCAGGCGCCCTATGCGGGCGGGGTGGCGAATTTTCCTGCGGCGATCATCGTGCTGCTGGTGACGATCATTTTGGTGATCGGCGTCAAGGAAAGCGCGCAGGCGACCGGCCTGATCGTGGCGGTGAAGCTGGCCGCGATTCTCCTGTTCCTTGCCGTCGGTTTTTCGTCGGTGGACCCGGCCAACTGGACGCCGTTCATGCCCTACGGCTTCCAGGGCGTCGGCGCGGCCGCCGCCATCGTCTTTTTCGCCTACATCGGATTCGACGCCGTCTCGACGACAGCGGAGGAAGCGCGCAATCCGCAGCGGGATCTGCCGATCGGCATCATCGCCTCGCTTGCAGTCTGCACGGTGCTCTATGTGGCGGTGGCTGCCGTCCTCACCGGCATGGTGCCCTATACCAAAATCGACGTTCATGCGCCGGTTGCGGAAGCCATGCGCATGGCCGGCTTCAAGTGGGGCGCGGCGATCGTGGCCGCCGGCGCCCTGGCCGGGATCACGAGCGTGCTGGTCGTCATGATGATCGGACAGATCCGCGTGTTCTTCGCCATGTCCCGCGACGGCCTGGTGGGGCCGTGGCTGGCCAAGGTGCATCCGCGCTTCGGCACGCCGCACCGGGCCACGATACTCACCGGGATCTGCATCGCGATCATGGCGGCGCTGGTCCCCATCGGCGAAGCGGCGGACATGACCAACATCGGGACGCTCTTCGCCTTCGTGCTGGTCTGCGGCGGCGTCATCATCCTCCGGCGGACCAGGCCCGAGTTGCACCGCGCCTTTCGCGTCCCCCTCATGCCGGCCATACCTATACTGGCCATGGCGGCCTGCCTCGGCCTGATGGCGTTCCTGCCGTTCGTGACGTGGATCAGGTTTGTGGTCTGGACTGCGGTGGGGATCGCCGTCTACTTCGGCTACGGCGTCAAGCACAGCCGTCTGGCGCAGCAACGATGAGAGCGGGACCGGCGGGAAAGGTTCGAAAAGCGGAAAGGTGGGATGCGCCTGAAACGTTGAAGCGTGTCAGCTCTCTCGATTCGTGATCGGGATCAAGTCGAGATACACCTGCCACGTCTGGACCGGTTGCTGGAAACCCTTGACCTCGAGTGGTTCCATCTCCTTGCAGGGGAATTCCTCCTTCACCAACGCCCACGTGGTGTGGCCGAGGAGGATTTGCCCCGGAGCGCATGCGGCCTCCAGACGGGCGGCCAGGTTGGTTTGCATGCCGATGGCCGTGTACTCGCGTCTCCCTGCCGAGCCGAAGCCTCCGACCGTGGCCATCCCCGTGTTGATTCCGCACCGGATCTGGAAGGGATGCTCGATGCCGGATTTGTACCACCGGCGCTGCAGTTCCTCCATGCGCCGCTGCATCTCGACGGCCATCCGCACGGCCCGGAGCGCGTGCTCCCTGTCGTCCGTAAACTCGGGTGCGCCGAAGAAAATGAACAGGCCGTCGCCGGAGATCTGCGCGACGGTCCCGCTGTGTCGGGCGGCGATCCGGACCATCTCGTCGATGTATTCGTTGAGAAGCCGCGCGAGGTCTTCCGGTTCCATCAAATCCGTGGTTGCGGAGAAGTCCCTGATGTCGGAGAAAAACAGGGTGAGCTTGCGGCGGTGGTGGTTCCACACTTCGTTGACGGCGCCCTCCCGGATCTTCTGGGCGAGTTGGGGGGCGACATAGCGTGAAAGAGTCGCCTGCGCATCCTCAAGCTGCTCGTTGGCGGTCTTCAGCGCGGCTTCCGTGAGCTGCATCTGCTGGGAGATGAGGCCGACGAGGACGGCAATGAGATACAGCACGATCGTCGTCGCCGGCATGAACGAGAAGCCGTCCATCTCCACCGCGACGCCTTGGGATTGAGCCAGCAGCAATATCCCGACGTACTCGCACGCGAGCAAGGTCACCACCAGCATCGACCGGGTGAAGTTGAGCAGAATGCCGGTGAACGTTGCGAGGAAGAAAAAGCACGGGATGAGCAACGGAAGGAAGACGCTCATGTAAGCAGGGAAGATCGCCAGGACCATTCCTGTCAGCACAGCTGAGTTACCGATGAGCAGCAGAGTTCCCCAGTTTTGACGGTAGCCTCTTCCACGAAAATACCGCCAGCAACCGATGTTAAAGACAGCGCCAACGAGAGGGACTGCGAGGTATCCCATGTAAAACCCGATGGAGGTGTCCCATGGGTCAAGAATGAAGAAGAAGATGAGTTGCTTGATGGCATTGAAAATCGACGCGATGGTCGCCAGGCCCAGCAACCACTGAAAGAACGAGTCCAATGTGGGTTGGCCGGGCTTCGATTGGAAAAGGTTCGTGGAAGGGCTTAACAGCCACCGGACCCGGCGGCCGATGTGTTGCTGCGAGGATTCCTCTACGGTCGGCATCGGGAGACGATCAGATGGAATGCTGGGAACATATGTTGGAAATTTTTCTCCAATGGCTGAGATGGGCGAACGGAGTCAAACCGGCGTCAAACTAGCCGGCGTTTTCGCCGGATGGAGAAGAGTCGGCGGCGGCAGCCGGAGTTGTCGGTTTTGGAGCGGTCGGTGCGGCGCCGGGAGCGGCTGCCGCAGGCGGAGCCGCCGGTTTGGGCGGCGCGGGCCGTTCCGGTTTGATCCCGCCTTCCCACGAGGGGCCGGAGAACATCTCGGGCGCAAGGCCCTTCGTCTTCCACTTCTCTTCGAAATCCGCCGCCGCCTTGTTGGGCGTTTCTCCGGTTCCGACGACGTCATTCCACGGGTAGGCCTTCGGCCCGATCTGGCAATTCGCACCTCCGCGCTTCAAATACAACGCGATCGGATTGCCGCGATAAGGCCCGAGATAAATATGGATGCTGCCGACGTATTCCAAGAGTTGCGCCATCCCACACCAGCCCACACCAGAGAGCGGCATGATGCCATATCAATGTAGAGCAGGCAAGAGGCCAGAGGCACGAGGCGAGGGAGAAGCCCAACATTGACACCCAGGAGCCAGCCCCGTAGGGTAGCCCGCCAGCATGACTTCCATGACGGGACGGCCTTCATCTTCCTGGCGCGAGGGCGTCACGCCCTACCAATGGCTGGTGTTATTTGTCGCCTGGCTGGGGTGGGTCTTCGATTCGATGGATGCGACGATCTACGCGATCGTCCTGCATCCGGCCCTCGACGAGCTGCTGCGAACATCATCAGGCGGTGCGACGCCTGAAACCATCGGCTGGCATGGCGGGCTGATCTTTTCCATTTTTCTCATCGGCTGGGCGATCGGCGGCGTGCTGTTCGGCATTGTGGCCGACCGATACGGCCGGACCAAAACGCTGATCGCCACCATTCTCATCTATGCCGTCTTCACCGGGCTCGCCGCCTTGTCGCAGACATGGTGGCACCTGGCCGTGTACCGTTTTCTGACCGCGTTGGGGATCGGCGGGGAATGGGCGGCGGGCGCGGCGCTCGTGGCGGAAGTCTGGCCGGAAGATAAACGGGCCAAGGCCGCCGGCCTGCTGCAATCGGCCTGGGCGGCGGGATTCTTTCTGGCCGCGCTGTTCAATCTTTTGCTGCGGGGCTACGGCTGGCGTGCCCTGTTCGTGGTCGGCATCATGCCTGCCGTCGCCGCGCTGCTTGTCCGTCTATGGGTCAAGGAGCCGGAGCGGTGGGTGCAGGCGCATCGACAGGAGTCGGAGGCCGGGACCGGCTCCTTCGCGAAACTAGCGGAATTGTTTCGTGGAGACCTGCTCCGTCCGACGCTCGCCGGCTCGACGCTGGCCTTCGTCGCGGTGTTCGGTCTGTGGGGATCCACCAACTGGACGCCCACTCTGATTACCACGCTGCCGGATCTACAAGGACTCAGCCGGGAAGAATTATCCGCGCGTGTTAGCTACGCCATCATGGCGCTCAACGTCGGAGCCCTGTTCGGCTACCTGAGCTTCGGCCCGCTGGCCGACCGCTTCGGGCGGCGGCCCGTCTTCGCGCTCATGTGTGCCGGCAGCCTGGTGATGCTTCCGATCACGTTTTTAACGCCGCGCGAGTATCTGCACGTGCTGCTGCTGCTGCCGGTGCTGGGGTTCTTCAACAACGGCATCTTCAGTGGATTTCCGATCTACCTGCCTGAATTGTATCCGACGCGCTTGCGTGCGACCGGCGCCGGCTTTTGCTTCAACGCCGGGAGGGTGTTTGCCTCGGTCGGGCCGTTCCTGACCGGTTGGCTGACTGCAACGATGGGCAGCGTCGGCCAAGCCGTGAGTGTCGTCGGGCTGATCTACGTGGTAGGACTGCTCGTGCTGCCGTTTGCGCCGGAGACCAGGGGGAAAACGCTCCCCGATTGATTCGTTAGCAGGGTGTTGATAAACCGTTTCGCACTCGCGGGCGATTGATTTATCAGTGGGTCGCAGATGAAATCAGCATCCCCGCAGGATGGTCAAAAAGTCCGTCCAGCGCGGCCGCAGCGAGCGAGGAGGCGAAGCGTACTCTTTGCCGTACGTTGAGCCTCCGAGCGACGCGAGAACAAAGCTGGCGGACTTTTTCAACATCCTGCTAGTGCGTGTGTCCGGCGGTCGGCAACGGCGAGCCAGCCTGGGACGGCAGCGGCTTGTTGCGGACCATGAACACGCCGATGACCAGGACCATGATCACCGCCACGTTTAAGCCCACGTCCATCATATAGCGTGTGAACAGGTCCGGCGTGATCTCAGGCAGGTGCGACAGTTCGGCGCCGGCGGTCAGGATGCGCCGCGTGCAGGCGATGATGCCGACGGCGAGATAAGGCTCCAAGGCAAGAATGCCGGTCTGCAGGAACCGGATGACGGTCCGGTACAACTCCAGCAGGATGATGACCAGCAGCAAATCGTTGAGCAGCCGCAAACCGGCCGGCAGAAGCCCCCCATGGCTTGCCGCATTGATGAAGGTGTACCAGCTCTGGACGAAGATCAGCATGCCCAGGATGAGCAGGCTCAAGCCCGCCGTGACGTAGCCCCACACGTCGAGCCATTCCATCCATGACACGATCTGGCAGGGCCAGTGCTTCATTTTTTCCATCCGCTCGCTCATGGGTCTCCTTCCACCGCGCTCGGCGGTGCGTGCTTACGCCGTTCCCTGTTGTCCGGTTTCGGCCCCCGACGCATCCGATTCCGGCCCGCGCATCTGCCCGAATTTCAATTCGCGCATCGAGTTCATCTTCAGCGAGTGCCCGCAACAGCGGATCTCCTTGAAGCCCGCTCCGCCGTCGATGATCATCACGCGCAACCCGCAGGAGTCGGGATAGAGTTTCTTTTCGTCGAGAATCACGGAGATGGGCAGGTGTCCTTTTTTCCGTCCCAGCGACGAGCCGACGTTCGATACGACATCGTCCTCCGTCAGCTCGTGATCGCAGCAGAGCACTTTCTCAAAGCCTGCGCCGCCACCCATCACCTTGATGATGAGGCCGCAACTGCCGGGGTGCCGCTTGTGCTCGTCGATCAGGTCGCCTTTCTTAATACCCATAGTAGACGTTCTCAATTAGTCAGAAAGTCTATCAAGTCGAAAAGTCATAAAGTCGATTCTTAGAAAGACTTTCGACGTTACGACTTTCAGACTTTACGACTTTTCGGCCGCCGCTTCCAGGCCCCGCTCTTCGTCCACTCGCTGGAACACCACCAGCCCGATGATGAAGAACAAGGCCATCGAGAGCACCGCCCAGCGCTGGTTGCCGGTCCAGGCCGTCACTTCACCGTAGACCACCGGGCCGATGACGGCGGCGAACTTGCCGGTGACGGTGAAGAAACCGAACAGCTCGCCCTGCTTGCCCGGCGGCACGAAGCGTCCGATCAGCGCCCGGCTGGTCGCCTGGTTGGCGCCGAGCACGGCGCCCGCCACGAGCCCGATCGCATAAAACTGCGCATGGGTCTGCACGGCCGCCGCCGCCGCCACAACGCCGATCCAGATCAGCAGCGTGACGCTGATCGTGCGCGTGGAGCCGATGCGATCGGCCAGCAGGCCGAAGCCCACCGCGCCCAGGCCCGCCGTCACTTGCGTGATGAGGAAATAGATAATCAGATCGCCCGGAGAAAAGTCCAGGACTTTGTTGGCAAATATGGCGGAAGCGACAATGACGGTGTTGATCGCGTCCGTGTAGATCAGATAGGCGATGAGGAATCGAAAAAGATCCCGGTAGCGCGCGATCGCCCTGGCCGTGTCCGCCAGCCGCGCGAAGGTGTCCCTCCATGCCGACGAACCGGTTGCGGACGGCTGGGGGACGGCGCGTTCTCGGAGCCAGAGGAGGGTGGGAAGCGACGCCACCAGGAAAAACACGGCCGTGACGACAAAACTCAGCCGGTAGCTCGATAGATTCTCTTCGCCGAAGCCGCCCGTGATGAATGGATAGGCCAGGGCCAGCGACAGGAGCCCGCCGGCATAACCGAGCCCCCAGCCATAGCCTGAAATTTTTCCCATCGTGGCCGGCGTGGTGATCTCGACCAGAAATGCGCTGCAATACAGAAAGCCCAGCTCGAAGGCGATGTTGGCCAGGCCGAAGAGCACCAAGCCCAGCCAGACGTCGCCGCGCTCGACGAAAAAGAGCAGCGCGGTGCAGACGACGCAGAGCAGCGTGGAACCGGCCAGCAGCGGACGCTTGATGGCCCGCGCGTCGGCCAGCGCGCCCAGCGGGGGCGAGAGCAGCGCGACCAGCAGCATGGAGATCGCATAGCCCCAGAACCAGACCCGTTCCGCGGTCCCGCTGCCGAGATCGCGGGCGACGACCTGGACGAAATAGACGCTGTAGGCGACCGTGATGATGAGGGTGGTAAATGACGAGTTGGCGAAGTCGTACAGGCACCAGGCCCAGAGTTCCTTCCGGCCGGCGGGCGGGAGCGCGTTGTGGTGGTTCGTCACGCTTTCGCGATCCGATCGTGCGTGCGCCGGATCGTGTCCAGCAGCAACTGGTGCGTGCGGCAGCCGACGACCAGTTGCGCGAGGCTCGGGTCGGCCGGCAGATGGGAGTGCAGGAACGTTTGCTTGAGGTGCATGATCCGTCGCACGGAGGCTTCCAGCCTGTCCGGTGGAATCGTCCCGTCCTCGACAGCCTTCCGGACAGCCTCCATCGCGGTGACGGCCCGGTCGCGGTCCTTGCAGATCAGGAGGATATCGGCGCCGGACAGGAAGGCCTGCACCGCGGCGTCCCCGATGCCGTGATGGTCCACGATCGCATGCATTTCCAGATCGTCGGTCACGATCACGCCGTCGAACCCCCATTGTTCCCGGAGCAGGCCGGTGAGAATCGCCGGGGAAAGGGTCGCGGGCCGTTGCGCGTCCAGCGCCGGATACACCACGTGGGCGGTCATGAGCGAGGCGAGGCCGTTGGCGATGGCGTAGTGAAAGGGCGGCAGTTCCCGCTCGAGCAGCATCTCCAGGGAAGCCTTCACGACGGGCAGTTCCTTGTGCGAGTCCGTGCTGGTGTCGCCGTGCCCGGGAAAATGTTTGCCGCAGGCGACGACGCCCTTGCCCTGCAGCCCGCGGATGGCCGCCAGTCCCAACTCGGCCACAATGGCAGGCTCGGTCCCGTAGGCCCGGTCGCCGATGACCGGATTATCCGGATTGCTGTGCACGTCCAGCACCGGCGCCATGTTCATGTTGACGCCGACCGCGCGCAGCTCGGCGGCGGTGATGGACGCCGCGGCATAGGCGAGTTCCTCGGAGCGGCAGGCGCCGATGACACCGCAGGGTGGAAAAATCGTGAACCCCTCCGGCAGGCGCGAGACGCGTCCGCCCTCCTGGTCGATGGCAATGAGCAACGGGAAGTGCGGCGAGCGTGTCTGAAGGCTGTTGGTCAGTTCGATGATCTGCGCGGGCTGTTCGAGGTTCCGTGCGAAGAGAATCATGCCGCCGGGTTTGTACCGGGCCTGCAGGCCGGCCCATTCCGATGAGACGGTCGTCCCGTCGAAGCCCAGCATGAAGAGCTGGCCGATCTGTTCGACGAGGTTCATGCGGGGCGAACGATGAAGTTGGAATGACGAACGATGAACGAACAATCGTGGAGACGCCACGCGGAACGGAGCAGCCCTCTCCGTTCCTTGCCTACTTCGGCATTCATACTTTCTCGTTCATCGTTCAGGAGAGGCTCTGATCAATCAGATATTGAATGAGCAGCCTTGTGCCGATGCCCGTCGGACCCTTGGGGATATAGGCCCGCTCGCGCTCGCTCCAGTCCGTGCTGGCGATGTCGAGGTGCACCCACGGATGATCGCCGACGAACTTACTCAGGAAGAGCGCGGCCGTGATCATGCCGCCGCCGCGTCCGCCGATGTTGCGCATGTCGGCCACGTCGCTCTTGAGCTGTTCGAAGTATTCCTCCCACAGCGGCATTTCCCAGACCCGCTCGCCGGCCTTCATGCCGGAGTCCCGCACCGCGCGCTTCAAATCCTCGTTGTTGCCGAACATGCCGATGGCAAACTGCCCCAGCGCCACCACGCAGGCGCCGGTGAGCGTGGCGATGTCGATGACGGCGGCCGGTTTCAGGCGCGCGGCATAGGCCAGCCCGTCGGCCAGGATCAACCGTCCTTCCGCGTCGGTGTTCTGGACTTCGATCGACTTGCCGGAGAGACTTTTCAAAACATCGCCGGGCTTGATGGCGCGGCCGCCCGGCATGTTTTCCGTGGCGGGCAGGATGCCGATGAGACGGATCGGCAGGCGCAGCCGCGAGGCGGCCCGCACGGTGGCGAGCACTTCGGCGCCGCCGGTCATGTCGGCCTTCATCTGCTCCATGTTTTCGGACGGCTTGAGCGAAATGCCGCCCGTGTCGAACGTGATGGTCTTACCGACGATGACGATCGGTTTCCCGTTCCGGCGCGAACCGTTGTATTCGAGGATAATGAATTTGGGAGGTTCGTGGCTGCCGCGCGCGACGCCAAGGAAGGCCCCCATGCCCAGCCGTTCCACGTGAGCGCGCTCGAGAATCTTCACGCGCACGCTGCGCTCGTGGCCGATCTTCTTCGCTTCTGAGGCGACCCGCGTCGGGGTCATCACGTTTGAGGGATGGTTGCAGAGATCGCGGACGAGCATCGCCGCCTCGGCGGTCGCCGTCCCGCGCCGCGCGCCCTCCTTGAGGTCGGCCAGCTGCCGGGCATCGGTGGCGAGGACGGTGAGGCGCGAGACCTGCTTGTTGTCGGCTTTCTTGTCGCTGAGATATTCGGTGAACTGGTAGGTGCCCAGGATGGCGCCTTCGACGAGGGCCTGGGCCAATTCGACCGCGGAGGTTTTCGACAAATCCTCGCCATGCAGGCAGGTCACGAACGAAGAAGCGCCGGCTTGCCGCACGCGCTTGACGGCGGTGCCCATGGCCTGCCGGATGTAGTCCACCCGCGCGTCTTTCTTTTTCCCCAGCCCGACCAGCAGCACGCGCTTGGCCGGAGTTTTCCCCGGCGCATGCAGGAGCACCGACTGGTTCAGCTTGCCTTCGAACTCGCCGCTCTTGAGTAAACCGCGAAGCGGGCCTCCCAGGATGCGGTCCAGGGCCGCGGCCTGGTCGTTCAGCCGCTCGTCGCCCTCGAAATGGGTCAGGACGAGGACCTCCGCCGGCTCCCGCTCAATCTTTCCTTGCTGCACCGTGACGTTCATTCAGTGTCCTCACAAATTTGTTGGCTGGTTGAGCCCGTTAAGCCTGTTAGGTTCGTTTAGCCCGTTAATCCGGTTTTGCCTGTTTCGCCGGTTCACGACAACAGACTCAACAGGCGAACTGGCTCAACGGGCCAAACGGCTTGTTTCACACGCCTTTCATATGCGGGTCCCAGATGAATTTGTGCAACTGGAGCTGGATACGGACCGGCAGCTTGTCGTCGAGCACCCACTCCGAGAGCTGGCGCGGGTCCAGTTCGCCGAACGAGGGGCTGAAGAGGACCGGACAGCGTTCGGCCAGCCTGTGCCGTGTGATCGTCGTGCGGGCGAACTCGTAATCCGTCCGGTCTTTCAAGACAAACTTGATCTCGTCCTTGCCGGCAAGACGGTCCAGGTTCTTCCAGTCCATGCGGTCCATCATGCCGCTGCCGGGACACTTCACGTCCATTATAATGTGGGCACGAGAGTCCACCGGGGTGATGTCGATGGCGCCGCTGGTCTCGACCAGCACCTCGTAGCCGTCCGCGCAGAGCCGCTCGATCAAGGTGAAGACTTCCGGCTGGTGCAACGGTTCGCCGCCGGTGACTTCCACCAGGTGACAGTCGAAGGATCGGACTTTTGCGAGCACGTCGTCGAGCGTCATCTCCGAGCCGCCGTGGAACGTGTACTCGCTGTCGCACCAGGTGCAGCGAAGCGGACAGCCGGTGAGCCGCACGAAGGTGCAGGGCCGGCCGGCATGGCTCGACTCTCCCTGGATGCTGTGAAAAATTTCAGTTATTCGCATGGCGAATCAGTCATCAAGTCTGAAAGTCATAAAGTCGAAAGTCTTGAGAAAATAGACTTTACGACTCGAAGACATTACGACTTTATGACGGTTAGTTATTCCCATCTCACCACCGGCCAGCGGTATTTTGTGGCCACGCGCTCCATCCCGCGGATCGGGTTGACGACGAGGGGATGCCCGACTGCCAATAAGATTTCCACGTCGCCGGGGCTGTCCCCGTACGCATGGCAGTCTTTGAGGTTCAGTCCGCGTTCGTGCGCGAACTCTTCGATCAGCAGACGCTTGCCTTCGCCGTAGGGGACGGGCAGGACGAGGTGGCCCGTGTAGGCGCCGGCGTCGTCCAGGTCCGGTTTGGCGCAGAAGATCGTCTCCACGCCGAGGAATTTGGCCAGCGGGGCGATGAGAAATTCCGGGCAGCCGGTGATGAACACGACATGATGGCCGCTGCGCTGATGCTCCTCCAGCCTCGCCACTGCGGCGCGGGACACGAGTGGGTGTATGTCGCGTTGAATGAATGCGTCGGCCAGCGGTTCGATCGTCTCCGGCCGCTTCCCTTCCAGGTACAGTTTGCGCTCGCGCAGGGGATGGAGGGAGACCGGGGGCATATGTTGCAGGAGGTACCACAGGCTCCGGGCCGCGTCCGCCAGCCCCACGATACCCAGTTGCCGCAAATGATGGAAGAAGCGGATCTCGATCGCCGTGCCGGGAACGAGCGTGTTGTCGACATCGAAAAATGCGGCGGTATTGGAAGGAACAGGATGCTGCGGCGTATCGGTTTGACTCACAGTCATGCTCGCCTGGGACGTCTGAATAATGATGATAACGACGGATGCGTATTCATAGCGATTCTATCGGAGATATCGCTGAATTGACAAGGAAGAAAGGGGGGGGGAGGACGGGGGCGAGCGTGGCGTGCGTTCTGCTTTCCGTGCTCGCTGAACGCACACGTAGGAAAGGGCTCCCTGGCTGACTCGCTGTGCTCGCGCAACGCGGACGATAAGGACGAGCGTAGCGGGCCAGTCTGCATTCCGTGCTCGCAGAGGGCGCACGATGAGGGAAAGTGAGCGTGGCGGTCGGTCTGCCTTCCGTGCTCGCGCAACGCGCGGCCTTCCCTCGACTCAGCTCGGGACCCTGAGCCTGTCGAAGGGCAGAAGGCCCTCGTTGGACGCGCGCAGTCGAAGGCAGACCGGCCCGCCGCTCGAAAGAGAAAAAGTGTGGGCGGGGACAGACCGCTGATAGGCCTGTCCCCGCTCGGAATGAAGCCGTCCGCTCAGGTGGGCGCAGAGTAAAAACAGAGTCGGATGAGAGGTAGAGATTTGGAGGAGGTCAAGGTATAATCCCGCCCAGTGCCGAAGTGGTGGAATGGCAGACACGCACGTTTGAGGGGCGTGTGGCGAAAGCCGTGCGGGTTCAAGTCCCGCCTTCGGCACCATACAAGCGCGGGGCATCACCCCGTGGCTTGTTCTCCCGCTTGCCCCACGCTTTTGGCGCGACTGAAACAATCAGGCGGCACGCTATCAGGCAGTGCCGCGCCAGAACGTACCAACAGGTCATGGCGTTTGGTCACCGAACAAGGTGTCGCTGCGCGACATCAGGATTACGCCGCCTCCTTTCTTTCTTGACTCCCCCTCCGTTCTCAGGCTTTCATACCCTTCCATGAGGCAGTCACAGTTCATGCAACTCTGCGCCATCTTTATCGCGCTTGTGCTTCTCTCCGCCTGCGGCGTCTCGCGCGATGCGTCGAAGTCGCCCCGGGCCGCCACCGAGCAGTTGCTGCTGGCCCAGGCGGTGGAGCGCAGCTTCGAAGATGTCTCGGTGCCGATACTCAAGGATGTCGCCGTGGTCATGGAGGTGGCCGGCCTGACGCCGGACCAGTACTACGTCCGTGACGCCGTGGCGGGGCATCTGGCCAGGACGCTAGGCACCCGGATCGTGGACCGTCACGATCAGGCGAAGTATGTGGTGCACGTGATGGTCCAGGCGCTGGGCACCGAGTTGGACCAGAGCTTTTTCGGCATGCCCCAGGTGCAGGGCGGACTGATTCCCATCGCCTTGCCGGAACTGCCGCTCTATAAATTCATCCGGGAAGTCGGGTATGTCCGGTACGCGATGAATATCTATGAATCGGCGACCGGCCGGCTGGCCATGACCACGCCCTGGTACACCAAGACGGCCGCGTGGAGACAATATACGATCTTCATCTTCCTGACCTTCCGTACCAGCACGCTGACCGATCCGCCTGAACTCAGCCGCCCTCCGGCTGTTCCGATTCTGACCCCGCCGCCGGCGGAACCGGACGGGCCGAACTGATTGAGTCGGAGTCCATCAGGCGCGTGACGAGAAACTGTTGCGCATACCCACAATGACAGCGTCGCGATCGGTTCTTTTCTGCATGCTGGGCCTGCTGTTGGTGTCGTGTGCGACGCCGCCTCCCAAAGCCGGCGACTACCGCCGCCAGGTCCCGTCGGACTATCTCGGTCTGGTCGTGGACTCCGACCTGCTGAGCACTTCGAGGCTCGATTCGGAAGACAAGGCCGTCGCGCAGGAGCTGTTGAAAACCTACTACAACACCGAGTACAGCCTGCGGGTCTACATCGAGGCGCTGGAGGCCAATCTCGCCGAGAACGAGCGTCTCGGCAATGAATACACGACGGCAGAAGCGATCGTGGGAGGCATTGCCGGCCTGTCGTCCATCGGCGTGATTTACGCGACTGCCGCGATCGCGGTGCCCATCGCGGGCGTTCTGTGGATCGGCGCGTCCCAGTACATTCAACACTACGAGATTGACCCGCAAATCAAGAAGACCGACCGCCAGTTGGTCGAGGCGCAGAGACTGCTCACGTTGTTCCCTGACGTCGAAAAGCTCTTCAACGCCCTGGCTTTTGCGGAGACCTACTCCGAAGTCCACCGGCGCTTTATCAAATGGTCGGCCTATGTGAAGAACCTCGAGGAGCGAACGTCGCGTTTCTTTGCCAAGGCGGGCGGCCAGCCGCCCGCCCCCGAAAGCCACGACCCCGGTACATCTCCGGTTACGCCACCTTCGGAAAGTCCTTCACCGAACTGATGGCGGGGGCTTCCGTGCCCCGTCTCACCCGCCTGCGCAGAACGCCACGGCTGTCAAGCCGTGGGGCTCCGCTCAAGCGGTTTTGAAGCACCGTTTCAGCAGCAGAGGCGAGAGCGCGGTTGTCAGCGCAACGACCAGCAGGATCGCGCCGTATTCGGCTGTGGAGATGACGGCGGAGGCGAGCCCGACGCCGGCAAAGATCAAGCCGACTTCGCCGCGGGGGAGCATGCCGATGCCCACGGCCCAGCGATTGATCTTTCCGCCGGCGCCCAGCCCCGCGGCCAGCTTGCCGAGGACGGCGGCGACCATGAGCCCGCCGGCCATGAACAGGACGGGCCAGTTGTGCGCATTAAACGGATTGAAGTGGCTCAGATCAACGGCCACCCCGATGAGTGCGAAGAAGATCGGCACGAAGATATCGGCGACCGGCTTGATGGTGTCTTCAATGTGGGCCTGGTGCTCTGTTTTCGCAAGGATGAGCCCGGCCGCAAAGGCTCCGATCAATGCGGCGACATGCAGGAGCTCGGCGACATAACCGAACAGCAGGACCGGAACCATCGCTGCCACGATGAGCCGGCCACGACTGCGCATCCGATTCACGACACGGGTGAACCAATGCGCATACCGGATGCCGGCCACGATGGCTACACTAAGAAACAAGAGTGCCAGGGCGGCGGTGCGGATCACGTCGAACCAGGACACGGTGCCGGACTCGGCAAGTCCCATGATCACGGACAGGATGACGAGACCCAAAATGTCATCGAGCACGGCGGCGCCCAGAATAATGTTGCCTTCCGCCGTATTCAGTTTACCCAGGTCATGCAGCACACGGGCCGAGAATCCCACGCTCGTGGCGGTGAGGGTGGCTCCGATAAAGATGGCCTGGAGCTGACTCATGTGCAGAAGAAGCGCGAGACCATAGCCCAGTGCAAAGGGGGTGACGACCCCGATGGTGGCCACCGCGGCCGCCCTCCAGCCTACCGTCAGAAACGATTGGAGGTCCGATTTGAGACCCACCTCAAAGAGCAGCAGCATGACTCCGATTTCGCCCATCAGCTTGAGGGTCTGAGTCGGCTCCACCCAGCCCAGCACGCTGCCGCCGATCAGGACCCCGGCGAACAATTCGCCCAGCACCGCTGACTGTCCGATGCGGACGGCCAGCTCCACCATGACGCGAGTGCAGACGAGAATCGCGATCAGGCTCAGAATGAATTGCTGTAGTTCCATCGTGGCGTCAGGCACAGGATTGTTGTGATGAAGACAGGGGGCACGATACTGCATGGCGCGCGCGAACGCAATCGCAGAACGCAGCGGGTTCCCCGGCGTTCATAAATCCACTATAATGATGCAATGAATTCGCGGACGCCGAGCACCCGGGACAGCCTGCCGGCCCTGAGCATTGCGCTGGGGTTGGCTGTCGGCGTGTTCATCCTGGACGCGATGACGCCCCTCGGGATGGCTCCGCAAATGTTGTACGCCGTCGTGCTCCTGGTTTCCGTCTGGACCTATAACCGGCGAATCGTCAAGCTGCTGGCGTGGCTCTGCACGGCATTGACGGCGGCAGGCTTAATCTTCGCATCGGGGACCCAATACGAAACGGCCATCTTCAACCGGGTGGTCAGCCTCAGTCTCATCTGGTTGACGGCGGTCCTGGCGCTGCTGTACATGCGCTCGGAGGAACGGCTGCGGCAGGTCAATCTGAATCTCGAGCAGCTTGTCTCGGAGCGCACTGCGGCGCTGATCCAGGCCGTCGAACAACGTGAGCGGCTCGGCCGGGATCTCCATGATGATATTTTGCAGTTGCTCTATGCGGCGGGGTTGAACCTGAAGGCGGCGGTCCCGCCGGTGACACGCTGTCCGCCGGATGTGGCCGGCCAGATCCGGCACACGATGGGCGAACTTGAATTGGCCATGCAACGACTCCGTGAGTATATCGCCGGACCTCGGATACCGGCCGGTGGCGAGCCGCCGGTCGGCGTGGCGCTCGCCAACCTGGTCCAGAACATGGCGGTGTCCGATCGCCCCCGGTTCAACCTGAACCTGCAACCAGGGTTGTCGGCGGTGTCTCTGCCGCGCGCGCAGACCGAGCACGTGATGCATATCGTCCGGGAGGCCCTCAGCAACTGTGCGCGGCACTCCCGCGCCACGCAGGGCCTGGTGACCGTGCAGCGCGACAACGGAGTGCTGCAGATCGAGATCAACGACGACGGGATCGGATTCGATCCGGACGATGCCCGGCGCGACGGGCACGGTCTGGCCAACATGTCGGCACGGGTTGAAGAGATGGGCGGAATCCTGAGCATCGCTTCTTCGCCCGGACAAGGAACGCGGATCATGGTCCGGGTGCCCTGTGCGGAGGAGGTTCGTCCATGAGCGCGACGCGTCCCATCCGCATTCTTCTGGTGGACGATCATGAGGTCGTCCGTGTGGGGTTGAAAAAAGTTCTGGAGGCGGATCCGCAGGTGGTCGTGGCGGGAGAGGCGGCGACAGCCGGTGAAGCCGTCACGCGCGCGCAAATCGATCGTCCCGACGTCGTGCTGATGGATATCCGGCTGCCGGATGGAGACGGCATCCAGGCGTGCCGCGACATCCTCGCAACCTGCCCGGACGTCCGCGTGCTTTTCCTGACGTCGTTTGCGGACGACGAGACCATGCTGGCCGCCGTGCTGGCCGGCGCGCACGGGTTCTGCGTGAAGCGGATGGATGTCGAGAGCCTGGTTCAGTCCATCAAACGGGTGGCCGCCGGGGAATCCGTCCTGGATACGGTCGCCACCCAACGCATGCTGGAGTGGGTCAGGGGCAGTGGAGTCTCCCTGGCCGGGCCGCAGTCCCTGTCGCCTCAGGAACAACGCATTATCGCGCTGGTCGCCGAGGGCAAGACCAACAAGGAAATCGCCCAGGAACTGCAATTGAGCCCCAATACGGTCAAAAATTACCTGTCCAACGCCTTCCAGAAGCTTCAAATCACGCGCCGCGCCCAAGCTGTCGCCTTATTTCATAAGCCCCCGCACAGATAGGTTCATCCGGGCCTAGCGAGTAGGCCCATAAAAATCCCCAAAGAAGTCGGATCGGGGCTACTGAAATCTTTCAGCAGGCGATACGCTGGAAGTGGTTCGGTGTTTCTGCTGGGTGAGAAGCACGGAACACAACCGGGTACATCGCATGAAGGACTCAGATCACGATCACGTTCAGAGCCAGCGAAACCCAAAAGGGCCGGGGAAGGCTCGGGGAAATCCTGCGCGCGCGCTTGTTGAAATCGCGGTGTTCAACGTATTGCAGGAACAGGAGCCGATGCTGATCGAGCAACTGGTCCGCATCCTGCCGGACTATACCTGGCAGCAGGTGTTCAACGCGGTGGATGTTCTGAGGAGAGACGCGCTGCTAACGGTGACACAATCGGATCAGTTGAGTTATCGGGTCGGGCTCAATCATGCCGGCCATTGCTAACAGCAGGGAGGGTGGCAATGGAGTGCGAACGATGCCACGCCATGATGCTCGAGGAAGCGTTTGAAGATATCGGGGCCGACAGCTGGAGTATGAAATTCCACGGCTGGCGATGTCCGGTCTGCGGCAACGTCCTTGATCCGGTCATCCTCGAAAATCGCTCGTTATTCTCTCGAGCGATGGGGGCCGGAGCGAGGAGAAGGCATAACGCGCGGGCATTATAAGTCTGAACAAAGGTTATCCATGACCGCCCAGAAATGGCCCCATGCCGATGCGCGGAAATTCCTGCAAGCGGCCACCTTCGCCGGCCTCGTGTTCGGGCTGGATCTCTTGGGCAAGTTCGGCAACGCCGTGGGGGCGCTGTATGTCGCTCCCATTCTCCTGGTGGGACTCGGGGCCGCCAGACAGAAATCACGGATCGTTGCGATCGCGGGCATCGGTTCCGCCTTGACGGTCGCCGGGTTTGCAGTGTCGCCGGAGACGTCCGTCGCCGGCGTGGCGGTTGTCAATCGCGTGCTGGCCCTGCTGGCCATCTGGCTGGCGGCGAGCCTGTGCGTCCTCAGCCTTCGGGTCGAGGACTATCTTGAAGCAGAGAGGGAGTTTCTTCCGATCTGTGCCTCCTGCAAGAAAATCCGTGACGAAGAAGGGCAGTGGAATCATCCGGAGTCGTATTTTTCCGAGCAGTTCGCGGTCACGTTCACGCATGGGATATGTCCCGAGTGCGTACGCAACCTATATCCTGCAGTAGTAAAAAAATATCTCCACTATTCGAAGCCGGCACCCCAGCCGTCCGCTCCGAACCCGGCATCCGGTCCCCTTGCCGGCTGAGGTCACGTGATGGAATTCCCGTACTCCCATGGTTTTTCCGATTTCAGAATGCCGCGGAGCGCACGATAGGCTGCCACACGACACGTCGCTTCACTGATTTCGTGCTCATCGCCACCGCCGCGCTTGCCATGTTCAGCCAGGGTCAGCTCGAGAGGTAAAGACGAGGAAGTTATTATCGGCGAGGAGGATGTCTGTTATCACGCACCAGGAGAGATGGTCATGATGCGAAATACCTTCGTTATGGAGGATTGGCCATGCTCATCATTTTCCTTGCAGGAGCGGGAGGAGGAAAACAGGCGCATGCCGCAACCGATCCGAACCCGGCTTCCGTCTCTCCGCAATTGCTGAAAGGGGAAATCATCATGCTGTCCGAAGAGGTGTGCGTGGTCAAGGATGCAACGGGAAAGACCATGATGTTCAAAATCAACAAGGAAACGAAGATCGGCAAATCGGTGAAGGAGGGGCAAATAGTCGAAGTGTCCGCTTCGGCCGACGGGGTTGCCCTTTCCATTAAGTGATGGATTATCCGCGCTGCCAGGGCTTGATGGTCGGAGAAGTCTTCAACGGAATGAGCGGCGACCCGCGGGTGAGGGGGGCTGCAGGCTGGCGGTGTCTGATCTGTGGCGAGATTGTCGATCCGGTTATTGCGGCGAACCGGTCCGCTCCGAATGTTTCGAACGAATCTGCTGCAAGCTTACGGCATTGGCTCCGGCGCTGGCGTCGCTACTAAGGCGTCACCGCAATGGCACGGGGCGAGACAAAAGGGGATGAGCCATGATTCCAACGCTGTTCGGCAAATGGAAGGTCTGGCACCTGCTCGTAGTGGTAACAGTGTTGGTCGTCACAGCCGTGTCGCTGGCTCTCGCCGGACCGGCGGCCGGCATCGAGTCCGCAGTGAAGTGAGGCGCGAGTGGAACCGCCGAGATTGCTCATTCAGGACATGGGCGTGACGGTCGCCCCCGGTCGGATTGTGCATCATATGGCGCCTTGGTCCTGGGGATGGCTGCTCGTCGTCCTTGCGCTGCTCCTGCTGGGTGCGGGAGAAACAGGCCGATCTCAAGCCGGATCTGCCTCAAGGTCGGAGGCGGCGTCGTTTCTTCTGGTCAAGGGTCAGTTGATGTCGCTGTCGCCGGAGTCCTGTGTCATCAAAGACGCGAAGGGGGAAATCATTGCATTCAAAGTGGATGAGCAAACCAGCATGGTGGATTTTGTGCACGAGGGCGATTTGGTCGAGGTCTATGCCTCACCTGAAGGCCTGGCCCGGTACGTCTTCAAAGCGTTATGACTATCAGGTGCCGGTGAAGACTTTCTCAGAACGGCATATCCGAAAACATACAGGTCCCAGTCCGGTGACCGTCGGCCTTTCACGCCTTGCAGCTCTGCTGGTGCTGGCGGTTGTGCATGGGTGCAGCACCATGCCGGAAACGACGGGCACCGGAACGGTGCTGCACGTTGCGATTCACGATCATGTGTCGCCCGACATGCTCATCGCCCATCTCGGCGACGAGATTCGCTGGCAGAACGTCAGCGAGAAGACAATCCGCATCGGCCTGCTGGGAAGCCGCGCTTATGACCATGTGTCCTGCCAGCACGGATTTTCGTGGCTTGGTCATCTGCGTGATTTCGCCACGATCGATCCGGGCGACTACGTCAGCTTGTGTTTTTCACACACCGGCATCGTTCGGTACAACGTCTGGCTGGATGCCGACGATCTTCGCGGGTCCATGAGTCCGACGGCCTCCATCAAGATTGAGCGGGCGTCCTAGATGCTTGGATTAGGATCCACGAGAGAGGGAATGTCGCATAACTACGGCACGGAGGAATGATTCCATGACATGGCAATTGGAGGCGTATCGAGGCGTGATTGTTGCCACGGCACTGCTGACTCTGGTGGCCGGATGCCAGTGGCTGCCCACTGCCGTTTCTCCTGTCCCGATCCATTATGTGGCGATCGAAGACGGGGTCTCGGACGCAGATCTTCGAGCAAAGGCGGGCGAGGAAGTCCGCTGGGTCAATGTGCGAAAGTCCCCCGTGTCCGTCGTCTTCAACGGGTTGCAGCCCGGCCAGTTGTCGTGCAAACGAGGATTCTCCGCTTCCGCGGATGCGCACCTCACCGCCGTCATGCATCCGGATGACAACGCGAGTCTCTGCTTTTCGGCGGCCGGCCGCCAAACCTACCGCGTCCTTGACGCGCAGCGACCGGGCCTCGAGCTCAACCATGAGGTCACCGTGGAGATCGTGCCGGCGCCGTGAGATGGCAGGAACGAACGATCGAGGTCAGGTCCTTGTGAGAACGGTACCGGCGGTGAATTTCATGGGCATCCCTCCCTGGCACTCATGGTATTCCGTGGGTGTCGACTACTGCAGTGCTTTGAGCAGGGTGGCCGCATGACCATCGGCGGCCATCTGAACGTCAACCTTGTCTCCCGCCTTGATCCGTTTGTCGAGCACGGTATCCTTGTTCACGCGCAGGTGGACTTCTTTTCCGCCGGCATCTTTGACGATATAGAGGTCGCCGTCGATCTTCAGCAATTGACCCTGCAGGATGCCGGTGCCGTTCATCGAGGGGGCCGGCTTGGCCGAGTCGGATTGAGGCGCGGGGTTGGTGGCGGCGGGAAGCTCGATCAGATTGGGAAACACCCAGATGTTGGCGATCACCAGAACGATGGCAGCGATGAAGAGAGTCCAGGCATTCGCATTTCGCATAACGGTGCCCTCCTTCAGACAAAGGGGCGCGGGGTTCGCCCGCGCCCCGTGGCGTCAAGGATTTACTTGCCGCCCTTGTCGTCCTTCTTCTCGTCCTTTGGCTCGTCCGCGAAGACCTTCGGCCCATCGGGCTTTTTGGGCTCATCCGTCGGAGACGGCGTGGTTGGAGAAGGTGGATCACCGGCGAATGTCGCAGCCGTTAGCGGTCCGAAACTGAGCAGCAGGGGAAAAGCCAAGAGTCCTACGAACTTTTTCATGGCACGACTCCTTTTGTTGATGGTGAAGACGGAAACTGCCATGACGATTCACAAGTACCAGGGCAGACCTGCCGGCTACAATGGATAAATTGGGGGGAACCGCGGCAGGAATTGTCCAGACGCTAGGCGCCGGGTCGTTCACCATGAGGGAGTTCCGCTTGTGCGACCGATGGAACGGAAAACGGGCCGACCGTTGAGGGCCGGCCCGCCTCCGTCGGAGAGGAACATGACGGGAAGGTTCGAGTTTACTACTTGGCCTTCTCAATCACCAAACTTCCGTCCTCCTGGACCGTGAGGTTGATCTTGTCCCCGACCTTGATATCCTTGAGCTTCTCCGGCTTTCGGGCGACGAAATCCCGCGGACCCGCTGCCGATTTCAGGGTGACGGTGCCCTTCATGGCGTCCACTTTTTCCACGGTCCCGGAGACGATCTCCCGGGCCGCCTCGCTGCTCAGCGCGAGGCCCATCACGAGCAGGAACATGACGGCTGCCAATCCGATCTTCTTCATCGCATCCTCCCTCTGGTTAGAATATGGGAATAAAATGATCCGCGTGAACAGCGTTCC